>NZ_JARWLB010000005.1:0-418911 GCF_047445835.1 Rhizobium sp. BR 317
AGCCTTACCGGGCGGTGCTGGAATATGTGGTCATCGAAGGCCGCTCCTACGACGACGCGGCAGAAAAATTCGGCTGCGCGATCGGCACGGTGAAGAGCCGCATCAACCGGGCGCGCCAGCAGCTCGCCGCACAGCTCGATGAGGACTTTAGCTGACATCGCTGACCGCCATCGCGGCGTCACGGGCGTCTTTTTAAACCCAGCCGACATCGTGCGGCTGGGTTTATAGGTTGGCAGAGGTGCGGCACATGTGCATCGCAGCAAAAAACTTCGGCCCGAGGGGTTTACAAGCAGTTCCTTGAATGTGACTCTGCTCATCGAGAGTTGCTTAAGACGCGCGAAGCGTTTGTCTCGCGCGACGGCGGTGTGAGCGCCTAAAGGTAGCGCACCGTTGGATCGGCTCTAACCAAACCAAATCAATTTGAGGCTGAACATGCGTTTTCGCATTGTCTTCGGCTGTCGATGCAGCGCTCCAGCGCGCGGGCATTGATACAAACGCAATTGGGCTTTTGTGATGAGATTCGTTTCAACCGGTATTTTTCTGGGTATTCTCGCAGGTGCTGCCCCGCTTTCGCATAAGGCTTATGCCGGCGACCTCGTGATCTGGTCGCCGGTCAAGGTTGCCCCGCGGACCTATCACGCGACGATCGGCTTTCGGCTGCCCATGGCCTGGGAAATGAGCGCAGGTGCGGATGTCGGCCTCGGGGGCGCGGCAGGTGGAACGATCCTGACCGGCTCCGAACTCGCCACGTTGTGGGGAAGAGCGGTAGACGATCGCAGCAATTTTTCCGGCAATTCGCGCCGGGAAGTGGCGGTACGGGTGGACACGCTGAAGGGCAGCGGAATGATGTACCTTGGTCGCTCTCGAAACTGGATCTTTTCGCAAGATATCGACATGCAAATGTTGCGGTCGTTGAACGTCAGCTATGCGACGACGCAGGCCGTACCAGCCTCCATCACCGCCTCGCAGGCGGCAACGATGATCTTTCCGTGGACCGGAACGTCGATTTCGGCGAGCGGAGAGGTGACCGACGCAAAGGACGCCTTTTCGAGCAGATTTGCCTTCAAGCAGGCGGTCGCCCCCAATCTCAATCTCACCGCGTCACTTACCGATCCGCTGACGTTGACGCCGGCGGGCAATGTGCGGGTCGACTATCGCATCAAGTGGTAACAGGCGTGGACTTCGAGTCCGCCCGGAAATGAAACCCCGGCCCTAAGACGCGGTCAGGCCGGGGTTCTCTTTGTCGCGAACATCTTGGGAGGATTTCCGCCACATCATGTTGTGAGCCCATCAGGCCGTGAAGACATAGACGATCGTAAACGTGCTGGGGTCGACGATTACGATACGACCATCGTCAAGTACGAAGAAGCGATACGACTTGTATTGCGGTACGATTTTGACGATTCGCGGGGGAAGCGCCACGAGCTTGATCGAGTGCGGAATGGTGGCGCCAACGGACACCGTCTTGATTTCCGTCTGCTGGATCGGCTGGGTATGAACTTCCTTGATGACCTGCCGCACCTGGGTTTGCTGCTCGACGGTTATGTTGGTGTTGGAGTTCGTAGACTGGTTGGTATTCGTTTGGGTGGTGCTGCCAGTCTTTGTGGTGTCGGTCGTTCCGCTGTTGTCATTGGTGGATTTGGACTGATCCGTGCCAGTCTGCGTCTTGCCTGATGTTGTCGATTGCTGGGTGTCGATCCTCGTGCCGGATTTCTGTGTTGTGTCGGAGCTTGGCTGTTTCGTTGATGATTTTGCCGTGGGCGACTTCGTGCTCGACCCCTCGGAGGTGCCTTTTTCCATCGTTCCGCCTTGTGTCTTCTTCTCACCGGATCCGCTCTTAGACGTGCCGGTCTTCGGAAGGACAGTCGAATCTTGCGAATCCTGGGCAGTCGCGATGGAATGAGCCACCGGGGAGAGGCTGAGGGCGGCGGACGCCAAGAGAATGTAGAATAGATTGCGAGTCATGTTGAATTCCTTCTAGTGCACTGATGCCGATCGACGACAAAAGCGCCGTTTGCTTCACGACGAGCCGACCATGATGATGTGTCTCCACGGCGCACACGCCGGCCGCGGCGCCAGAGACGCCGGGTTCCGTTTTTAGTTGTGAGAAATGATTGGAGAGCCCTCAGGCTCTCCAACGGTCGATCAGTTGAGCACTCGGATCACTTTCCGCGAGGATGGCTCAACGATTACGCGTTCGTGGTTGACTATCGCGTAGGCGTATTTCGGATTTTCCGGAATCGTTCTTACCCTGACGGTTTCCGGCAAGGGTCGACCGACTACGACTTTCTCTCTGACGACAACCGTGTCCTCGGGCATCGGCTGTTCACGCACATAGGTCACGACCCTCTGTGGCGGCGGATCGATAGCGGTACCGACAATAGCGCCGGCAACACCACCGACTGCGGCTCCTACTGGACCGCCCACGATGGCACCTGTCACTGCGCCGCCTGCGGCGCCGTTAACGGTCGACGACTGTGCGAAGGCGTACCCGCTCGCCAATGCAAGGGAGAGGGCTGCCATACCAAATAGTTTCGTTTTCATTAGATTCTCCTTTGTATTTCCCATTCGTCCGCGGGTAACGGAGCTTTGGCTAAAACAACTGGGAACCGGGTCTGTTCCTGTTTTGAGGCTTCAGTCGGGGTGGGGTGGGACGTTGGTCCCAGGCGGTTCGGACTAAGGTCTCACAACGCTCCGCCTGCTATCGGATCATGGTCGCGGTTGCGGTGGCATGCCACGTCGTTGTCGGGAACAAATGCTGTCAATAGCAGTTCGAATGCCCGCGAGGTGGTCATCCTTGCTAAAGGTGCCGCACGCCTTATGCGGCCATGGAAGCCTGCCGTTGGTGACTGTTCGCCTATGCCGACGGCAGGTTCAACCGCCCGATTTACTGAGGAACCCGGCGAGACCGAACGAGGTCGCGGAACGCGAGGCTTGGGAAGAGGCCGATGTCAAAGGTAAGGCCGAGAAAAAGCCCGGAATTCGGCAGCAACTGCCACCAATCGTGGGTGCTCCTTCATGACACCTTCGCGCGCTAGTGGATTGATCGAGACAAAGGAGTCCGATTTGGGATTCCCATTTTGGCCTGCATATGCGACGATCTTGCATGCGCACAGGTATCACATTTGAGGTTTCCGCTGCCGACCGGGTTCGGCTGAATGCAATCGTTTCAGCGGGCAGTTCGCCGCAAAAGCATGTGTGGCGGGCGAAGATCATCTTGATGAGCGACGAGGGCCTGGGAACGACCGCGATCATGGAGGCGACGGCTAAGTCGAAGACCTGCGTCTGGCGTTGGCAGGAGCGCTTTATGACGGAAGGTGTAGACGGCCTTTTGCGCGACAAGAGCCGGCCGCCCGGCACTGCGCCGCTCAAGGGTGACCTTGTCGACCGCGTTGTTGCTCTGACGCAGGAGCCGCCCACGCAGGAAGCCACACACTGGACGGTTCGTGCCATGGCAAAGGCTGTGGGGATTGCGGCATCCTCAGTCGTCAAGATCTGGCACGAGCATGGTCTCGCACCCCATCGGTGGCGCAGCTTCAAATTATCGAACGACAAGGCTTTCGCCGAGAAGCTTCACGATGTGGTCGGTCTCTACGTCTCGCCGCCTGCCCATGCGATTGTCCTTTCCGTCGATGAGAAAAGTCAGATCCAGGCGCTGGATAGGACGCAGCCGGGTCTTCCCATGAAGAGGGGTCGTGCCGGCACGATGACCCATGATTACAAGCGCCACGGCACCACCACACTTTTCGCTGCCCTGAATGTTCTCGACGGCTCCGTCATCGGTCGCAACATGCAGCGCCACCGGCACCAGGAGTTCATCCGCTTTCTCAACACGATTGAGGCTCAATTGCCGAAGGATAAAGCGGTTCACGTCATCCTGGACAACTATGCCACACACAAACAGCCCAAAGTCCGCGCCTGGTTGGCGCGACATCCACGATGGACCTTCCACTTCGTTCCGACATCATGTTCCTGGTTGAACGCCGTCGAGGGTTTCTTCGCGAAACTCACCCGTCGTCGGCTGAAGAACGGTGTCTTTCATTCGGTCGTTGATCTTCAGGCAGCCATCAACCGCTTTATCAAAGAGCACAACGAAGAACCCAAGCCGTTCGTCTGGAAAGCAGACCCTGACGACATCATCGCTGCCGTCAGACGTGGGCACCAAGTGTTGGAATCAAACCACTAGAAGCGGTCACCAGCTTGTTAGGTTAGACAATCTGTCCGGAAACATGGGGCAAGCCCACTCATGCCGTGTGATGGGAATGTTATGATCTCATCTGCGTCAACATGGCTGATGTTGTATGCAGCAGTTTTGAGGTAGTGCTCCCTCACGATAGATAGTGCCAAGTAATAGCGTGGAAATATCCGAAATGTGGGATTGGTTCCCTATAGTCTTCATTACGTTCAAGGTTCTCGTGTTAGGCACGGGCATGTTCTTCGCCATCAAGTGGCATCACGATCAAGAGAAGAAGAAATAACGAAACCAGCGGACCGCAAGCGCTCGCTGATTAGAGAAGCGCCGTCCATTTAGTCCGCTTAGGGCCAGATGGCGGACGAACGTGTCGGCCGGAACGCGCCGCAGGCGGACCTTCCTTTATAGGCCCGCACATACCGGATACTTGGTTGGGCAACTTGGCACGACGGCAGTCGCCACACGGTGAAACCCTGCAATGTGCCATGAACAGACCTCGGAGGGAACGCTATCCATTACCTCTGGACGTTACACTTTTTGCGTGAACCAGACTGTCGGTGTCCCAACCACTCCTCCACTCTGCATCGCCTTTCGCAACTCTTCCAACCTAGTGAAGGCCTGAGCCGCCTCCAGTGTCGCGAATTCATGTGTCACGGTAACGTCGTTGGGGTTATCGGTGGCTTGATACACTGCCTCCGCTGTTACGCCGTTCGCCTTCTGGATCGCAGAAAACGTGTCGTAGACCTTCCGCCAAGCCTCGTAGTCCGAGACAGCGTGCCTCACGAATAATGTCGTCATGTCATCCTCCCGGTAGCTATTCTATTCGCCATTCGGATGTTCGAATTGGCGTCCACGACGCGGAATTCTGGACTTTCCCGCTACGATTGAACGCATCCGCCGCTGCCTTGGTTTTCCTGAACTCAGCCAAGCGGCCCATGTCGGCGCCTCCATGACCAGTCCAACTCGTTTGGACGGCTGTGGATCGACAAACGTGCGAATGTTTGCACAGCCAACGGGTTCGAACATCTCTTTGCGGCGCGGTGAAGCGAGCCAGTGTTTGACGTCTTTGACGTCATGGTAAGGCCAATATGGTAGGCATCGCGTCCTCCTCTTGTTGCCCCCCGAAATGAAGGGCGAACAGAACACTACGCCTCGCTTGATCACAATAAAATTACTCGAATGGGACGGGGGCGCACTATGCACTAACCCTTATGGGCGCGCCCGGCGTCGACACTATCGATTCTAAACACCCAAACTGCATCAACTCGGACCAGATCGATGGCGGGAATCCTCGAGCCGTTCTTCGGAAATGGTTACGCTATACAATTCGTCCATCATTCAACCTTTCCTTCAGCCGCAAAGCCGCCCGCATGGAAAGGCGGCTGCGGCTCCAGTTCTTTATCGTGCCGATGGTCTTCGTTTGGATACGGCGAGAAGACCTTCGCGCTGCATCTTCTTCCGAGCAGCTTTGCGCTGCCGGCTGATTGCCTGCGCTTTTTCCCGAATGCGGCGTTCGGAGGGTTTTTCGTAAGCCCGCCGCTCCTTCATTTCCCGGAACAGCCCCTCGCGCTGCATCTTTCTTTTCAGCGCTCTGAGCGCCTGTTCGACGTTATTATCTCTGACCAGAACGTGCATTTTGTTCTCCTTGTTGTTGCGTTGGTAGATGTTTGCCGATCAGCCGAGCTGTTCGGCGATTAATTCCTGCAGTTCTCGACGTGTGAGAAGGCAGGGATACGGTTTCCAGTTCTTGTCGGGCCGGTTTACGGCCCCATCGCGCTCGCGCGGCTTCACAGCCGCGGGCGCGGCAGCGATGTTTGGTTTGTTCAATAGAAGTCCTCTACCGACCGTTCGGTCGGCGTAAATGATAAGGAATTACGGGAATGCCATTACGCAAATAAGCGGTCGGCATGTTGGCTGTGGAGTAATGCTCCTGCCATGGTTTCGGCGGCGCATCGGTTTCGGCGCGACACAAATTCGCGCGGCTTCACAGTCGTCACAGCATAAAATGGGTAGTAGGCTAAGGCTTTGCAAGGTGGAGATGGCGCCTCCTCCCGCCTCCACACCCGCCTACAGCCTCATCGCCTCCAGCTCTTTTTGGAGACGGTTCCGTTCGGCAATATGCATCAGTTTCAGTTCTTCAAAGGTCGATAGGAGCCGACGAGCTTGTGACGTGTCGTCTTGGCCTTGCGTAAGTTTGACAATGATTTGCTTTTGCCGAGTGATATGCCTGCGGCCTTCGGCAACGTGCTGCTTCGCCAATTTCAAATGTTGTTCTACAAGTTGCTTATCCATACCCAATTGTACGCCTTGGACGATGTTCATGCATCTGTTTCGTCAATCTCTTCGTGAGCCGAGGAAACGGGAGCATATCGCCCGAGCGTTCTCAAACGCGAAACCGGACCCCAAGGCAGACCTTGGAACCCGTGATCGCATCCGGCTATGTATCTGCCGACAGAAGACACTACCGCCACCGAGGTTGTTTCGGCGGTGCGTTGGCATGTAGTTCATGCAGCGGAGCATGACGGCCTAACAGCTTGACCAGTTTCTTGGTTTCGGCCGCGTCAACGCCGTGCTTCTTGCAATGTTTCTCAACGTCCAGCTCGCGCGGGCCTGGCCTTTTGACCTGTCGGCTTTGCAAACTCTTCATGGCGCATTCCTCCTGGCGGAGAAACGCTCCCAGGACGCTTATTGTTCATAAGTTATTTCCGTCAGGCGCTGGGCTCGTGTTTCGGAATTTCGTGATGGGTCACCGCTTCCGCGATGATCTCTACGACGGCGCGCGGATCGGTGTGCTCGGTTGTTGCGCGGCGCTGGCTTAAGTAGCCTCAAATCGGATAAAATATTGTGTCGAAGGGCTACGCTTCCTTAACTAGGTCACTTCATTCGATATTGTGATTTTCATGGCACAACCAGCTCAAAGGCGAGGTGACCTATGAAAGAACTCTCAGTTTCATCGAAAATTATTGAGTCTGTCTTTTTTAATCCGGACGACGGCCGTCTCTATATTCGTTTCAAGAACGGCGAAGAGCGTCTATTCACAGGCGTTCCGGAAGAGGCCGCCTTGGCTATGGTCGCAGCGTCCTCCCCCGGCCAGCACTATATCGAGCATATCCGTACCCGCTTCGAGCGTGTTGCTTAAAAGAATTCCAGCAAGCCGCGCCGCGGCTCCGTCCGGAATCGCGAGGCATCAATTAACTGGAGCGATTCTGAGATTTCGTGAAAAGCCGAAGCACGCGCGGCGTTTAAAGGCGTGTTGTGGGGCCGCAGCCATGCGGCCTAATCTTCCTTGTTCAGGATCCCGCGAATACTGCGTTATTTCACGCCAAAGGCGGAAAACACGTCACTCTTGGACAGGTATAACCCATGCCTGTCTCAGTGCTCACGCGCAATCTTTGATTGAACATTTGACAGGGCTCACTTCATTAGCATAATGTAAATGAGTGCCTGGAAGAGTGTTCCCGCGGATGGGGGCGCTGTCTGGGAGCAATCGCGTGTGGGGGCTTAAGTTCGGCAATTATTTAATCATTTATGCGTAATATTCGAAACACAACCATTTGGTACTTGTGAAGAGCAGGTGTCTGTATTCGGTCCGTTAAATCCTAAGACGACAGGAGATTGAAAGCGATTACGAAGCCTGAAAGTTCCCAGGACAGGACGGAGACCGGAATGGCAGCCAGTAGCGTCATTAAATTTGACATACCTTTGCCGGCTAGCAGCGCACCTGACGTGCTTTTTTCGTTTTATGACTGCGACTTGAATCTCATTATGTCGTCTGAGAGATTCAGGGCGTTCTACGGCGACGAGAGGACCTCGCAGGCCACGCTTTTCGGAATATATCCGGAGCTGGACGATCCGAGCATGAATATGTTCGCTGAGCAGGCGGGCAATACCGGATGGCTGCGGAATGTGCAGTTCCAAAGACCGGGCGAAGCGCTATGCGATCTGATCATATTCCGACCGGCCAACGGCTTTGCGGTTATTGAAACGAGGAACCCACTTCGGCAGGAGCCGTCGCCGGATGAAGCAGATCGGGCGCTCCTGCTGCATGAAGCCAATCATGATGCCTTGACCGGGCTGCCGAACCGGCGGCAGTTCGCCGCCCGGCTGCGTGACGCTCTGTCAGGCGGAAAGAACGGTATCGCGCTGATGCAGTTGGACCTCGACGAGTTCAAGCCGATCAACGATACGCTGGGTCATGCCGCGGGCGATATCGTCCTGCAGCAAACGGCCGAGCGCATACGTAATGTCCTGGGAGCTGGAGAAACCGCGTACCGTCTGGCGGGCGACGAGTTTGCCGTCATTCAGCTTCGGAATGACCAGCCGGCGGAAGCTGAGCGGCTCGCGGATTCGTTGGTGAACGCTTTCAAAAAACCATTTCTGGTGAATGGTATCGCGGTGTTTTCAGGCGCAAGTATCGGCGTAGCGCTTGCCCCGCGTGATGGCAACGAGGAAGACCAGCTCATGCGTGCCGCCGATATCGCTCTTTACGCCGCAAAAAGTGAGGGAAGAGGCCGCGCGCGAACATTCGAGCCGGCCATGATGATGGTGCTGGAACAGCGGGAGTTGCTGAGGCGAAGCCTGCGCGTGGCGCTACAGCACGGTGAATTTTTTATCGAATATCAGCCACTAATGGATTGTTMCGGTTCCGTCGCGGGCTTCGAGGCGTTGTTGCGGTGGCATCACCCGATGATGGGTATCATTCCACCCTCGGCCTTTATCCCGATGGCAGAAGCCGATGGAATGATGCCGGAAATCGGCCAATGGGTCTTGGAAGAAGCCTGCCGCCAGGCAATGAATTGGCCGTCGCACTGTATGGTCGCGGTCAATCTCTCGCCCGCCGAATTCTTGACCGGAGGCTTTACCGACCGGGTATCGCAGACACTCGATACGATCGGATTTCCGGCTGAGCGCCTTGAACTCGAAATCACCGAAGGTGTTTTGCTCGAGCGCACGATCAACAATCTCGATACGCTGAATACCCTCAACGTCCTCGGCATTCAGATCTCGCTMGATGATTTCGGTACCGAGTATTCGTCCCTCAGTTATCTGAAGAACTTTCCCTTCGACTCCATCAAGATCGACAAGTACTTCATAAAAGATCTGACCAACGACCCTAAGAGCCAGACGATCGTCCGCTTTATCGTCGCTTTGGCGCACGGACTGGGAATGAAGGTCACCGCCGAAGGTGTGGAGGACCAAGCTCAAGCCGCCTGGCTCACCGCTGCCGGCTGCGATCGTTTGCAGGGCTACTTTCTAGGTCGGCCTCTGCCTGCGTCCGACGTCCTGGATTTCCTCCGGCGCAACGATACGGCAAATTGGCAAAGTCACGAAAAATAGGCGATGGAAAATTGGAGGAACAGTTGGGACCTGTTCCGTGAGCATTCGTGAACATGGGAATATCTGCTCTCTGAAAGCGGATGAGATGCTCCAGCACAGTTCCGGGAAAAGCGGTTTTCCGCCCGGGATTGTGAGAACAAATGACAGAGCGGTTCTGTGCATCCATGCGAATCTAACCGCTCCAGATGATAAGGGGATTGGCGTTGAGCGAGCAAAGCGGAGGCCGCACTACATTACCATTTCATCCGATGCTGGAGCTGGAAATGGAAATGGACGTTTTCATGTCCGACTGGCTCCATTGCAATCAGCTTTCAAACTACGTTGCGCGCATGGTGAGCCATGATCGAAGCGATCCGGTTCGGCACGCCAATTTGCTTTCCTCCGCACTGAACGAGCTTTTTGAAATCTCGTTTCGCTCCGGCCGCGCCTCCGGGCGACTTCACTGCAATGTCTCCCGGGGGGATGGCGCGGAGCGGATTGCCCTGACCTTTCCCTGTGCTCCCGCGCAACAGCACCTGTATCGCGACGCAACCGCAAGAGCGTCGAAAGCCGGTGCCTTGCAACGATATCTCGACGCACTCGCCGATGAAAGTTCGGTCTCGGAAGAGGACGTCATTCTGCTCGGCTTGGCGATCAACTACGACGCATCGCTGTCGCTGCAACAGGTGGAGGATCGAGCCCTTACAGTGGTGTTGGACATTCCAGTGGAGGGGTTACTGAATTGAGTTCGCACGAACCGGTTCCGCTGTTTTCGGCTCAGTTCGACCTGAACAGCCAGGAGTTTTCGCTTTCAGGCGTTCTGCGGCCGATATCGCCTGTCGAGATCGCCGAAACGACCGCCCTGCTTGAAAAGAGCATCAACCAAGTCAGAGGCGTTCTCTACATCAATGTCAAACGTCTCATTCATATGAATGCGACGGCGTATCACGCCTTGGCGCGGTTATTGGTCAATGCGAGCCGTAGACGCGGGGACATTCGCTTTGTCGTCGTGACGTCCAGTGTCGTTGGTTGGGCGACAAGGACGTTCCGTCATCTCAGTGCCATCGAACCGAAGATTGCCGTCGAGGCGTATGATGCCGCCTTTTATCCGGGCCAGACCTTTGTCGAAGACCAGAGCTTCATTCCCATCCTGCGGACACAGACAAAAATGACCTGGCGCCACGAACGCGAGATATTGCCGCGTCACGGCATGAGCGCCGGTATCACATTGGCTGACATCTGCTGCGGGATCGGTGATTTCGCCGTATTGGCTTACAAGGAATTCAAACCGGCGAGGATCGTGGCGCTGGATCATTCGGTGGGTAGTCTCGAATACGCCCGCAGGGTCGCTGCCGATTTCGACATCCGCGATATCGAATATACCTTCGGCGACGCATCAGAGATGTTGCTCGAAGATAATCAGTTCGACTTGGTGACCTGCCGCCATTCGCTGCAAATCTTCAATCGGCCCGATATATTGCTGAGGGAACTCTACCGCATCTGCAAGCCGGGCGGCCGCGTATACATAACCAACGAAAAAAACTCTCATTGTCTTGGCGAACCACGAGCGGCAAGCATACAGTGGACCTACAACGAGGTGGCGACGCTGTTCGCCCATTTCGACATGGATGTCGAATTAGGCCCTAAAAGCCGCCGGCTGCTAACGGATGCGGGTTTCGAGGATATCGAGGTGGAAAATTTCATGGTGTCTAACCTCGACGGCGATCCGCAGGATTTTGCCGATGTCATCGCCGCCTGGGAAGATGTCTACGCCGGCGAAATGTCGGTTCGCCGGGGCGATACGCCGGAGTTCATCCAGCGTTTCCGTCAAGGCTTCCAGGATCACATCTTCGCCGCCCTTCATCCGAAGGGTTATGCCGGCTGGCCTATCTGGGCTGCCTCTGGGCGGAAGCCGTTATGAGCAGAAAAATTGGCCGATTTTTCATTCCCGGCATCCGGTCGTTTCGCGCGAAATTTGTCCTCGTGGTTGGCGGGGCCGTCCTTTTCGACCTTCTCGTCAGCGGCGGGTTGGCATTGTGGAACGTGCAACGATTGTCGCGCGACGCCACGTCCGAAGTGGGCCAAGGTCTTGAGAGCGCGAGCCAGGATTATATCAGGTCCTATGCGGACTCGACGGCCGCCCGCGTCGGGCTGCTTCTCAATCAAGTGCATTCCGACGTCAAAACGCTCGCCGGTGTTCTCCAGTCGCAGATAGATCATCCCGACCGAAACAATGCGATCGCCGAGGCGCTGGCGCGTTCCGAACCCGGCGCCAACAACCTCACCTACGATCCAAAAGGCCGGTGGGCCCAGAACCTTCCGGGTTCGACATCCGTCATCAGCGTTTGGGGCTATCTGCTCGACAAAAATCACCAGCCGTTGCCTGATGTGCAAAAAGACATAGAGACCAGCACCGTTGTCGATCTTGTCGCGCCGAACCTGCTGAAGAGCGGCTACCCCAAGCTGCAGATGTATTACATCGGCCCCAAGGACCGCCCGATTTTCAGGACAGTGCCGTATACCGACCAGGCACAGACCTTTGATCGCCTCTATCCGGGTCACAACGACGCCAATTTCTGGGATTTCTTCTTTCCTGGCCTCTACGAATCCTGGCAGCAATGGGGCCGCGAACCGGCTTCGCGCCCTGTTGCGGACGACATTACGCAGACGGCACCCTACACGGACGCGATTACGGGCAAGCTGATTGTCAGCTTCTTCAATCCTCTCTGGTCTCCCGACCGCAAGGACGTTGCCGGCATTGCCGGGGCAGATATCACCTTGGACCAACTGGCCGGAATCGTCGAAAGCGTGAAGGTTGCCGATACCGGTTTCGGCTTCCTGACGATGTCGAATGGCAATGTGGTTGCCATCAATCATGCAGGCGAAAAGATCATCGGCCTGCGCGCGTCGAGCGACACAGGCGACAAGGGTGTGACCGGCGTTGACCGCTCGTTCCACAACAGCACACAAAAGGCGATGGCAACGCTCCCCTTGGATCGCGATGGCGTCATTCAGCATATTATGCTGGACGAACAAGGGGAGAAGATCCCGTATCTGGTTGTCGTCAAACAGATAGCGCCGACGAATCTTTGGGTTTCCGGGCCGGTTCAAAAGGAAGCAATGTCGCTCGGTATCGTGGTGCCGGAGCGGGAGATTTACGCTTCTCTTTTTGCGGCGCAGGACGAAATATCGCGGGCGACAAACCGCATCCTTATCTATCAGGTCCTTGCGATCTCCATATCGCTGATGATCGTCATCGCGGCGGTGTTCGCGGTTTCCAAGCGTATTACCAGCGGTATCAGCGCGCTTGCAGGTGCTGCGCGGCGTATTCAGGCGAAGGATTATTCGGTCAGGGTCGATATCCGCTCGCGCGACGAGGTGGGCCAGGCCGGCGTTGCATTCAACCGCATGGCGGAGGAGATAAGCTTCCACACGGAAAACCTTGAATTGCTTGTGGACGAAAGAACCAAGGAAATCGAGGAGGCGAAAGAGGAAATCTCGGCGCTGAACACGCAGTTGAAGAGCGAGAATGTTCGGCTGGGCGCAGAGCTGGCCGTCGCTCAGCGGATACAGCTCATGGTCTTGCCGCGCCAAAACGAACTTGCCGCCGTCGAACATCTGGAGATCGCCGCGTTCATGCGTCCCGCCGATGAGGTCGGTGGTGATTACTATGACATTCTGCAGGACGGAAAGCGGCTGAAGATCGGGATAGGGGACGTCACCGGCCATGGGCTTGAAAGCGGCGTGCTCATGCTGATGGTTCAGTCTGTCGCGCGTGCCTTGCAGGAGGCCGGGGAGACCGATCCGACGAAGTTCCTGAACGATCTCAACCGCACGATTTACAAGAACATCGAACGCACGAAGACCGACAAACATCTGACCCTTGCCTTTCTCGATTATGATGGCGAGCGCTTGACGCTCTCCGGCCAGCACGAGGATCTGATTGTCGTGAGACAAGGCGGCGAGGTTGAGCGAATAGAAACCTCCGATCTGGGACTTCCCGTGGGGCTCGATCCAGACATTTCCGAATTTGTCGACACGCGAGATGTGGCGTTTAAAAGCGGCGATATCATCGTTCTGCATACCGATGGAGTGACCGAAGCAGAGAACCGAGACGGCGAATTGTATGGAATTGAGCGGCTTTGTGAATCAGCTCGCCATCTTTATGGCGGCACGGCTCAGGACGTCATGAACGGTATCTTGGAAAACCTCATGACTTATATTGGGTCGCAAAAGATTCACGATGACATAACTCTGGTTGTAATGAGGCATAGGTGATAACATGGCGAAGGTCGTGTTTGGGCTCGCAGATCTTGTAGGAGAGAGCAGTGGGGACAGCGCCACTTTTCTCCGATTGCTTGACGGACCGCTCGCTTTGAGCTGGTCCCATTGTTCGATGACATCCGATTTTATCGCTGAGATAACGGCTTTGCGTTACAGGAGCTTACGTCAGGTCTATCATCAGGTGCGCCATGACATTGGTTACGTCGCCAACGAACTTATTGAAAATGCCGTGAAGTTTCGTGTATCCGGGGAAATCGGTATTTCGGCTTCGATAAAGGGGGAACGGTTTCGCATGAGGGTCTCGAATTTTATCGACAACGAAAATGCGCAGCGTTTTCAGCATCTGCTTGCACAGATAACCAATGATAACCCCTCGGACCTCCTCATTCGGCAAATCGAGAAGAACGCGGCGTTGACGTTCGGCACCGAGTCCGGCCTCGGCCTGCTGACGCTGATGAGTGACTATGAAGCTGACTTGGCGTGGACTTTTGATGCGAAACGGCCTGATGGTCCAACTCATCTGCAGACATATGCCTCTTTACCAATCCCTTCCGTCCAAAATGGCTGAGCTTTGACCATGGAAATCAGAGGAGAGGCATTTCGGGTTTGGACTGAGGGACATGTCGTGTTCTTCGACGGTTCCATGCGTTTGGCAGGATCTGAGGCCTATGCTCCGATCTTCCAATTGGCTATGGATCTGCTCGAGAAAAACCCTGAGCGGCTGACGCTCGATCTGACGGGGCTTCAGTTTCTGAACTCGTCGGGCATAAACCTGCTTGCGAAACTGACCATAGAGGCCCGCAAACGCGCCGACGTGCAGATGACGGTGCGCGGTTCCAAACAGATTTCATGGCAGCTAAAATCATTGCCGAATTTGAAGAAGCTTTATCGCGAGCTCGATCTGCGTCTGAGCTAATTTCGCGATGTCTGGCGCGTTCGATTCGGCCCTAGAAGGCCGAATCGTGTAAGCTTTTGATGGCGGATCGCTTGTCGGCAGGGGATTGGTGCCACCTTTCGATGCAAAAGGGTGGTTGCATAAAATCTCGCAGTGATTGAGGATTTGACACCATTAGTCGTCCCGATGTACTTATAAGTTACTAACATACGAAATTCAATTTATCCGACAGCGCCGGTCGGTTGTAGGTTTCCGCATCAGGACGTAGGCCCCACGGCTTGGCGGTTTTGCTCGCAATCGAGATCAATGACTGAGAATTGCATCGCTGGAGGTGTTTCTCACTATGTCCAAGGCTGTTTCCGATCGCGGACTGAGTTTTGCCGCACAAAAGGTCAGCCAAATCGATGTTCCGGACAAGGTGCTCTATTGGGAGTGTTTTGCGCGGATCGTGGACGCTCGCGGCGTTGTGCACAGCGCAAGCGCCTTTGCACCTTATCTCGAATCCTCCATGGCCTCCTTCGATCTCGATGAGCGCATGCTGGATCTCATCCTGTCGCATTTGGCCAGAGATCCAAACCTTGTTCTCGGATGCAACATTTCCGCGGCGAATCTCGCCGCCCCTCATCATTGGAAACAGATTTGTCGGCAGATCGATCGTCATTCCGAACTTGCGCCGCGGCTCGTCCTTGAGATTACGGAGACCTACCCTTTGGTGGCTGAAGGCGTCGGCAGGCTGTCGACAGTTCGCTCACTCGGCTGCAGGGTAGCTATCGACAACTTCGGAGCGGGTATGGCTACGCCTGCACGACTGCTGACGGTCCCGGCCGATATCATCAAGATCGACGCTTCGCTGGTGCGCAATGTGCGGACTTCTCGGAAGGGACAGAGCAGCCTGCATTATCTTGTCGGATTTGCGTCCTGCGTTGCCCCGATCATCGTTGCCGAAGGCATCGAAACGAAAGAGCACCTGGATGCCGCCCGCGACTCGGGGGCGACTCACGTGCAGGGTTTTCTGTTCGGAAAGCCGGCCTCTTTATCGACTCAGTGACCCTGATCCGAAAGCCATTCGTCGAGTTTTTCTCCTTGTGCGTGCCCAATCCGGGCGGCTTTAAAGCTGAGGTAGGGCCGGCTTAGTCGCGCACCCAAAAAACGGCAGCAGATCAATGCAATAGAGGGCGCGTTCCGGGTCGCGTTAACCTTTTGTTAACCATGCCAGCGCTAGACATGATCAACGAAAAATTTACACAGATGACCAAAGTGCTAACAGACGCTCGCTCGATCCGTATCAAAGGCCGTTCCTTCCTGGCCGTCATGCTTTCCCCGGATCTTCCCATCGATGAATGGTTGATCCGGCTGGACGATCTCGCCGCGCGCTCGGCGGGGTTCTTTTTGGGGCGGCCGGTCGTGCTCGACCTGACGGACCTGCCGATTGACCGGTCGCAGTTGAAAGAGCTGCTCACGGAGCTCACCCAGCGCAATGTGAGCATCATGGGTATCGAGGGTGCGCGTCCTTCAATCCTGGGGCAGGGCATGCCTCCTGCGCTCAAGGGCGGTCGGCCGGTTTCCGATATCGAGGTTCCGGTAAGCGAAACCCCGGTGAAGGAACCTGAAGTCGATGTGCGCAGCCGGCCGGCGGCTCCTGAGGTCAGGCCGGCCATGCAATCCATCGTCATCAGGGAGCCGGTGCGTTCGGGGCAATCGGTGATCTTCCCCGAAGGCGATGTCACCGTTATCGGATCGGTCGCTTCGGGTGCGGAGATTATCGCCGGCGGTTCGGTGCACATCTACGGCAGCTTGCGCGGCCGAGCCATGGCAGGGTCGGTCGGAAACGCATCGGCGCGCATTTTCTGCCGAAAGCTCGAGGCCGAGCTGGTGGCGATCGACGGTATTTACAAAATGGCGGAAGACATGGCCCCCAACCTTCGCGGACAGGCTGTTCAGCTCTGGCTCGAAGGCGATGCGATCATGGCAGAGAAACTTATCTGAGCCGGCAGCCGGCCACGACAGAGGAGAGCAAGATGGGGAAAGTCATCGTAGTCACGTCAGGTAAGGGCGGGGTTGGCAAGACGACCTCGACCGCCGCGCTCGGAGCGGCCCTGGCACAGAGAAACGATAAGGTCGTCGTCGTCGATTTTGATGTCGGGCTGCGGAATCTCGACCTGGTCATGGGGGCGGAGCGAAGGGTCGTTTACGATCTGATCAATGTCATCCATGGTGACGCCAAGCTCCCCCAGGCGCTGATCMGTGACAAGCGGTTGGATACGCTGTTCCTGCTGCCGGCCTCGCAAACCCGCGACAAGGACAACTTGACGGCGGAAGGTGTCGAGCGGGTCATCAACGAGTTGAAGCAGCACTTCGATTGGATCATCTGCGACAGCCCCGCAGGGATCGAGCGTGGCGCTACTCTCGCCATGCGCCACGCGGATATGGCGGTGGTCGTCACCAATCCCGAAGTCTCGTCGGTGCGCGATTCGGACCGCATCATCGGCCTGCTGGACGCCAAGACGGCCAAGGCCGAGCGCGGTGAGCGGATCGAAAAGCACCTGCTCCTCACCCGCTATGACGCAACCCGCGCCGAGCGAGGCGACATGCTCAAGGTCGACGACGTTCTGGAGATCCTGTCCATTCCGCTCCTCGGCATCATTCCGGAAAGCACGGATGTTCTGCGGGCGTCCAATATCGGCGCCCCTGTCACACTGGCCGATAGCCGCTGTGCACCCGCGATGGCTTATTTCGATGCCGCGCGCCGGCTTACCGGTGAGGTTCTACCGATCACGATTCCCGGCGAAAAGCGGAACTTTTTCGGTAAGATATTCGGACGGAGGGCGGCATGAACATTTTTCGTCTTTTCGGCAAACAAAGAACCGCACCGGCGGCCCGGGAGCGCTTGCAGGTGCTTCTCGCCCACGAACGGTCGTCGGCGGGCTCGGATCTAGTATCGCTGCTGCGGGAGGAAATCCTCGGCGTGATCGCAAAGCATGTTCAGCTCGACGGCGATAAGGTGCAGGTCAAGATGGATTGCAACGAACACGTTTCGACCCTGGAAATCGACGTCGAAATCCCGCTGCACGCTGTCGTTCAGGCTGCGTGACGAGAGCGGAAGCTACCCGCACGGCGAGCTTAGGGGGTCTGGAACGCGGATAAGATACCATCCGCGTTCCCCGATAGAATGGGCCACATAGCGCCACGAACAGGTGCTGTGTGGCCTCTAAAATTGTAATGAAACAATAATCAGATTGACATGATCTTATGTCTCTTTCACGCTGATGTCATGAACATCGGCTGCGAAAGAGATATGAAATCGTGCTGACATTTGTCATGGCATTTCCAGAGCGACGGACCGCGCGATGACCGCGATGGTGACGTTGCCCGATATCGAAGAGGCAAGGCGGCGCATTGCCGGACACGTTGTCAGCACGCCTTTGCTGCGCTCACAGGCGCTCTCCCGCCAATCCGGCGCGCCCATATTCCTTAAGCTGGAAAACCACCAGAAGACCGGCAGTTTCAAACTTCGCGGAGCCACGAATGCGATCCTCTGCCTGAGCGAGGACGCACGTTCGCGCGGGTTGGCAACCGCTTCCACGGGCAATCACGGCAGAGCGGTCGCACATGCCGCCAGGACATTGGGCGCGCGGGCGACCATCTGCCTGTCGGGGCTTGTTCCTGCCAACAAAGTCGAGGCGATCCGCAGCCTCGGGGCGGAAATCCGCATTGTCGGCCGCTCACAGGATGATGCCATGCGCGAGGTCGAGCGTCTGGTAAGCGAAGAGGGCATGAGCTTTGTGCCGCCCTTCGACGATGCCGGCGTGATCGCTGGCCAGGGAACTATCGGCCTTGAGATCGCGGACAGCATGCCGGATGTGACGCTTGTGCTGGTGCCTCTGTCAGGCGGTGGACTTGCATCGGGCGTCGCCGCCGCGATCAAAGGCAGGCGGCTGCAGGCCCGGGTAATCGGCATATCGATGGAGCGGGGAGCGGCGATGGCAGCTAGCATTGCCGCCGGCGCGCCGCTTGACGTCCAGGAGGTTGAAACTCTGGCGGATTCGTTAGGCGGCGGCATCGGGCTCGACAATCGCCTGACCTTCGCGATGTGCCGCGACCTTCTCGATAATGTGATCCTGCTCAGTGAAAGCGAGATAGCGGAAGGCATCCGCCATGCGGCACTCGTCGAAGGCGAGATCGTCGAGGGAGCGGGTGCAGTCGGTATCGCGGCGCTGCTTGCCGGCAAGATCAGACCGGATGGCCCGACGGCGATCGTCGTCTCCGGCGGCAACATCGATCCGGCACTCCATAGCCAAATCGTCAACGATATCAAATCGGGGGTGGCGTGATGGCGCGCGTACTTGTGCTGACGGAAAGTGATTTGCGCACAATCGTGCAGCTCGATGCCGACGCGGTCGATTGCGTTGAACAAGCTTTCGCGGCCTTGGCGACCAAGGCCGTGGAGATGCCGCCGATCATGCGGCTGGATATCCCCGCCCATCGCGGCGAAGTAGACGTCAAGACGGCCTATGTGCCGGATTTCGACAGTTTCGCGATCAAAGTTAGCCCCGGCTTTTTCAACAATCCATCGCTAGGCCTGCCCAGCACCAACGGATTGATGATGCTGCTGTCGGCGCATACCGGACTGGTCGAGGCGCTTCTGCTCGACAATGGCTATCTGACGGATGTGCGGACGGCCGCCGCAGGCGCCGTTGCCGCTAAACATCTGGCCCGGCCGGATGCCCGGGTCGCCGCGATCCTTGGGGCAGGCATGCAGACGCGCTTGCAGCTCCGCGCATTGACTTTGGTAAGGCCGATCGAGGCCGCCCGTATCTGGGCACGCGATACGGAAAAGGCGAAACGGATTGCCAATGAGCTTACCGCCGAACTCGGTTTTCCGGTTTCGGCTGAGGCCGACGCCGAACGGGCTTGCCGCGGCGCCGACATTATCGTCACCACCACACCGGCGGACATGCCGATCCTTGACGCTGCCTGGCTGGAGCCGGGCCAGCATGTCACCGCCATGGGCTCGGATGCCGAGCACAAGAACGAGATCGATCCGGCGGCGATCCTGCGTGCCGCCCCCTATGTCGCCGATAGCCTGAAGCAGACCCGCCGGCTCGGAGAACTGCATCATGCCATCGCCGCAGGACTGGTCAGAGAAGATGCGGTCTTCCCCGAGCTGGGCGCCATCATCTGCGGCCAGGCGGTCGGCCGTCAGTCAAACCAGGCGATCACCCTTTGCGATCTGACCGGCACCGGCGTGCAGGACACGGCCATTGCCACGCTTGCCCACCGCCGCGCCATCGCTGCCGGTGCGGGACAAGCCATTGAAACGACAAAAGCATCAGGAGATCCAGCGTGAGCGAACCCACCCTCAATTTCACCCGCTCCGAATATGCCGATCGGCTCGCCAAGACGCGGCGCGCCATGGAGAAGGCTGGTGTCGATCTCGTCATCGTGACCGACCCGTCCAATATGCATTGGCTGACGGGCTATGACGGCTGGTCCTTCTATGTGCATCAATGCGTGCTGGTGCCGGGTTCCGGCGAACCGATCTGGTACGGACGCGGCCAGGATGGCAATGGCGCCAAACGCACGGCCTATCTCAGCCACGACAACATCATCGGCTATCCCGATCACTATGTGCAGTCGACCGAGCGCCATCCGATGGATCTGCTCTCCAAGGTCATCGAAGAGCGCGGCTGGGCCAAGGCCTCGATCGCCGTCGAAATGGACAATTACTGGTTCACCGCCGCGGCCTATGCTTCCTTGGTCAAGCATCTGCCGAATGCCCGCTTCAAGGACGCCCAGGGGCTGGTGAACTGGCAGCGCGCCGTCAAGAGCCCGACCGAGCTCGACTACATGCGCAAGGCCGGCCGCATCGTCGAGACCATGCACAAGCGGATCGTCGAAAAGGTCGAGCCGGGCATTCGCAAATCCGATCTCGTCGCCGAAATCTACGATGCCGGCATCCGTGGCGCTGATGGCTTTGGTGGCGACTATGCCGCCATCGTTCCCTTGCTGCCGTCGGGCGCCGATGCCTCCGCGCCGCATCTGACCTGGGACGATAAGCCCATGAGAAGCGGTGAGGGGACCTTCTTCGAGATTGCCGGGTGCTATCGCCGCTATCATTGCCCCCTGTCGCGAACCGTCTTCCTCGGCAAGCCGACCCAAGCCTTTCTGGATGCCGAGAAGGCGACGCTCGAAGGTATGGAGGCTGGTCTTGCCGCCGCCAAGCCCGGCAATGCCTGCGAGGATATCGCCAACGCCTTCTTCGCGGTCCTGAAGAAATACGGGATCGTCAAGGACAACCGCACCGGCTATCCGATCGGCCTGTCCTATCCGCCGGATTGGGGCGAACGGACCATGAGCCTGCGTCCCGGCGACCGCACGGAACTGCAGCCCGGCATGACCTTCCATTTCATGACGGGCCTGTGGCTGGAAGACATGGGGATGGAGATCACGGAAAGCATCGTGATCACGGAGACCGGTGTCGAGTGCCTCTCCAACGTACCCCGCAAACTCGTCGTGAAATGATCCCCGAGATGAACGGCATGACGACGATCACACGCCCATCACCCATAACGCCGACCGTCGATTTCGATCGGGATGGAGTCCAGCACGGTCATCTGCGCCTGCCCTGGTCGCGCGACGATTCCGCCTGGGGCTCGATCATGATCCCGATCTGCGTCGTCAAGAACGGCGATGGCCCGACGGCGCTTTTGACCGGCGCCAACCACGGCGATGAATATGAAGGCCCGGTCGCGCTCTACGATCTCGCCCGGACTCTGAAGGTCGACGAGATCAAGGGGAGGGTGATCATCGTCCCGGCGATGAATTATCCCGCCTTTCAGGCGGGTACCCGCACCTCTCCGGTCGACAAGGGCAATCTCAATCGCAGTTTCCCCGGTCGGCCCGACGGCAGCATGACGGAAAAGATCGCCGATTATTTCACCCGACACCTGCTGCCGCTGGCAGATATCGTGCTMGACTTCCATTCCGGCGGCCGGACTCTCGATTTCCTGCCTTATGCCGCAGCCCATGCGCTGCCGGACAAACGGCAGGAGAAGGCCTGTTTCGATGCGGTTGCCACGTTTTCTGCGCCCTATTCCATGCGGATGATCGAGATCGATGCCGTCGGCATGTACGACACGACCGCCGAGGAGCTGGGCAAGGTTTTTGTGACGACCGAGCTTTCAGGGGGCGGAACCATATCGGCTCGTACGGCTTCCATTGCCAAGCGCGGCGTTCTKAACGTCTTGAAGCAGGCCGGCATCGTTGCCGGCGCGCCGGAAATGGAGCCAACGCAGTGGCTCGATATGCCGTCCTCCGATTGCTTCGTCTTTGCCGAAGCGGACGGGCTTTTCGAACCCGTGAAGGATCTTGGCGACATGGTTGTGGCCGGAGAGATCATCGCCCGTGTGCACTCGATCGGCCGTACCGGGTCCGTGCCCTTTGAACATCGGGCGGCTCTCGACGGTATCCTTGCCGCTCGTCATTTCCCCGGCCTCATCAAGACCGGAGATTGTCTGGCCGTCGTCGCAACGCTGACGGACGGCACCTGAATTGCCGCGTCGCGACAAGGCGGCGCGGATTGAACCCCCATCACGGCAAAGATCCGGAAAACCGGACAGCCGATGACGGTATCCAACCACAGAGGAGTGAACCATGAGATCGAATTTTTACCGCAGCCTCGCCGCCATGAGCCTGACCCTCGGCCTGGCCGTCTCCGCCCATGCCGCCAGCCTCGAGCAGGTCAAGAAAGACGGCTATATCCGCGGCGCCAGCGCCAATGAGGTTCCCTACAGCTACATGGATGAGAGCGGAGCGGCCAAGGGCATCGGTCCGGATGTCGCCGCGGCCGTGCTGAAGTCGATGGGCGTGAAGGAGGTCGATTGGACCGTCACGCCATTCGGATCACTTATTCCCGGCCTGAAGGCCAAGCGCTTCGATTTCGTTGCCGCCGAGCAGAACATCCTGCCGGAGCGCTGCAAGCAGGTGCAATTCACGACGCCAAATTCAAGTTATGGCGAAGGCTTGCTGGTGCCGAAGGGCAATCCGAAGAAGCTGCATTCCTATGAAGACATCAAGAAGGATCCGTCTCTCAAGGTTGCGATTGTATCCGGTGCCGATCAGCTCGACTTTTTCCATGGCCTCGGCATTCCGGACTCTCAGATCGTCATGATCCAGGCCAATGCCGATGCGCTCTCGACCATCCAGACCGGCCGTGCTGATGCCTATGCAGCAACGGAGCTGACGGTCGCCAAACTGGTCCAGGGCGGCACGAATGTCGAGCAGGCAGCGCCCTTCACCGATCCGGTCATCGAAGGCAAATCGGTCAGAAGCTATGGCGGCTTCGATTTCCGTCCTGAGGACAAGGATCTCTACAAGGCGTTCAACACCGCTCTCACCGACTTCAAGAAGACGGATGACTACAAGAAAATCCTGATGTCTTACGGACTTAGCGCCGAAAGCGTCGAGGCTGCGCGAACCAAGAACACGGAAGACCTGTGCGCGGGCAAGTGAGGCTGACGACAACGAGATCGGCTTGGTCTTTGCCCACGGGCGACGGCCGGGCCGATCGGCCCCTTACATCTTGCGGACGGAGGTGACCCGGATATGAGCTGGATGCACTATCTTCCGGCACTGCTGAAAGGCGCAGAGGTGACGGCCATTATCGCCGTCGCATCGATGTTGCTCGGCGCACTCTTTGCCTTCGCGGCCGGCCTTGCAAGGTTCGCCGGCGGACGCCTGCTGTCGTGGATTGCGCTGGTTTACATAGAAATATTCCGGGGCACATCGCTCCTGGTCCAGCTCTTCTGGCTCTACTATGCGCTGCCGCTGATCGGTATCTCCTTCGATCCTATCACGACGGGTATCGCTGGGCTGGCGCTGAACATCGGGGCCTACGGCGCCGAGGTGGTGCGCGGCGCGCTGCAGTCGGTTCCGGACACGCAGCATGAGGCGGCGCGTGCCCTGAACTTCGGGCAGGGGCAGACGCTGTTCCATATCGTCCTGCCCCAAGCCGTGGTGGAGATGATGCCGCCATTCGGTAATCTTGCCGTCCAGAACCTAAAGGACACGGCGCTGGTGTCGCTGATCTCGATCAGCGATCTGACCTTTCAGGCGCAGCAACTGCGCAACATCACCTTGGACAGCGTCAGGATCTATTCGCTGACGCTGATGGGATACTTCATCATGGCGCTTATCCTTGTTGTCTTCATGCGCTGGCTTGAGACGATCCTTCGTCGCGGCCCCGCCTTTCCGGGGAGTGCGCCGGCATGATGTATGGCTTCACCTGGGATACGTCCTCGACGCTCTCCTTCGCGCTGTCGATCCTGCCGATCCTCGGTATCGGATTGATCGTGACGCTGGAGGCGGCGGCGGCCGGATTTGCGATCGCCCTGATCCTCGGCCTGGTGTTCGCGCTGTTGCGGCGCAGCCGCTTCGTGGCGATTTCCTGGCCGACAGCGCTCGTCATCGAATTCCTGCGCGACACGCCGCTGCTCGTCCAGCTCTTCTTCCTCTATTACGTCCTGCCGATTTACGGGATCGTCCTGCCGGCCTTCCTAACGGGAGCGCTGGCGCTCGGCCTGCAATATTCGGCCTACACATCGGAGGTCTATCGCGGCGGCCTGGACGCTGTGCCGCGCGGTCAATGGGAAGCGGCGACGGCGCTTAATCTGGGGCGCGGCATCACCTATCGCGACATCATCATCCCGCAGGCGATCCCGCGCATCATCCCGGCCATGGGCAATTATCTCGTCTCCATGCTCAAGGAGACGCCGGTTCTATCCGTCGTCACCGTGGTCGACATGCTGAATCTGGCCAACCTCATCGGTGATCGGACCTTCGAATATCTGGTGCCGCTGTCTCTCGTCGGCCTGATCTTTCTCATCCTCACGCTCGTCTGCTCGGCGGCCATTCATTGGCTCGAAAAGACACTGCCGAAAAACGGAATTGCTTTGAGATGACCGAATCCCTGATCCGCTTTCACGACGTCACCAAGCGCTATGGCAATTTCACCGTGCTCGATAACTTCTGTTTCGATGTCGCCCCCGGCGAGAAGGTGACGTTGATCGGCCCCTCCGGCTCGGGCAAATCGACGGTGCTGCGTATCCTGATGACGCTCGAACCCTTCCAGGAAGGCACATTGCAGCTTGCCGGCATGTCCTACCATCAGGAGAATGGCAGGGGACGGTTCCGCGCCAGCGAGGCGCATTTGCGCCAGATCCGCACGCATGTCGGCATGGTGTTCCAGAGCTTCAATCTGTTTCCGCACATGACCGTGCTGCGCAACATCGTCGAGGCGCCGACGCGCGTACTCGGATTGGGTCGGGCGGAAGCTGAGTGCCGTGCCGTCGATCTCTTGCGTATGGTCGGTCTTTCCGAGAAGAAAGATCACTATCCGAGCCAGCTTTCCGGCGGCCAGCAGCAGCGTGTCGCAATAGCCCGCGCGCTTGCCATGCGCCCGCGCGTCCTGCTGTTCGACGAGCCGACTTCTGCACTCGATCCGCAGCTTGTCGGCGAAGTGCTCGGCGTTATCCGCGATCTCGCCCATGAGCACGATTTGACGATGTTGCTGGTGACCCATGAAATGCGGTTCGCGCGCGAAGTATCCGATCGTGTCTGCTTCTTCGACAAGGGTCGGATCTGCGAAGAAGGCAAGCCCGAACAGATTTTCAGCACCCCGAAGGAGGATCGCACCAAGGAGTTTTTGCGCTCTGTTCTGTGACTGAAAAGGAACCTGATACCGGCCATCCGGTATCGAGCTTGTTTTAAGCGATCGATCCTACGTCGAAAATCGGCGGCAATTGCTCGAAGGCGCCGCGGACCGTTTCCAGCGCAGAGCGAAGAGCGGAGTGTGACAGGCGACCGCCAAGGCAGATGCGAATTCCGCCGCCCGGCCGTTCCCCGCCGGCGACGAATGGATCTGATGGTGTGACCGCGACACCTTTGCGAGCGAGTACGCGGACAAGTCCGTCCTCCGTCCAGCGCTCGGGCACCGAGAGCCATGCGCAGAGCGACAGGGGATGGCTGCCGGCGACGAAGGGACCCATCACGTCGGACACGATCGCCTGCCTGGCCTCAGCCTCCGTTCTCTGAACGGCAATCAGCGCGTCGGCGGTGCCATCCAGAACCCAGCGCGAGGCCATTTCCGCGACGACATTGGTGGCGCTCCATCCGGTGACGCGCAGGATCGACGCGACACGGATGGAATAGTTCGCCGGAACGACGAGATAGCCGATACGCAAGCCCGTCATCACCGATTTCGTAAAGCTCGTGACGAAGAAGCCGAGTTCCGGCAACAGGTCTGGCATGGAGGGAAGGGGATCGCGCAGCAGCGGCTTATAGACCTCGTCCTCGATGACGAAGATGCCGTGCCGACGGGCGATATCGGCGATGGCGCGGCGGCGCTCCGCGCCCATGACATGGCTGGTCGGGTTGCTGAGCGACGGAATGATGACCAGGGCCGACACATCGCCGACCGCGCAGGCATTCTCGAAGGCGTCCGGCAAGATGCCTTCGCGATCGGTCGGAAGACCGCGGAGCGTAAAGCCGAGCACATTGGCGAGGCCGATAATGCCGTGATCGGTGAGGTTTTCGGTCAGAACAACCTCGCCGGGCCGAACCACCGAGGCGACGGCCAGGAAAAGGCCATKGGCAGCGCCATTCGTGATCACAATGCGATCTGGATCGGCATTGACGGACAAACGCGCCAGCCAAGCCTGCGCTGTGGCGCGGTGGGCATCGAGGCCTGCGATCGGCCGGCATGGCCGCATGAAACTGCTGTTGTCGCTTTCGGCGAGAGCGTGCATCAGTTCACGCGCCGATCGCTCGTGCGCTTCAGTGTAGACGGCCCGGATGATCGAAAGATCGGCGCTGCCGCTCGGATCGCGGTCGAGCATGAAGCTGTCGGCGCGTTCTGTAACGCGGCTACGGACGAAGGTGCCGCGACCTACTTCACCGCGCAGATAGCCACGCCGCTCCGCCTCCTTGTAGCTGATGCTCACGGTCTGAACCGAAATCCCCAGCGCGTGAGCGAGATCGCGATGTGTTGGCATGCGCGTATGGACCGGCAGAATGCCCTCATCGATATCGGAAATGATCTTGTCGGTGAGCAGCTTGTGCTTGGTCACGCCCTTGCGGTGCTGAAGGACGGGTTTCCAGACATCGTTGTGCTGGCCTTTTGAATCATGACGAAGCATGGATTGATCCGGTACAATTGCAGGATATCCATGTACACCATCCAATGCGGCATGGCGATGACCAAGCCGATAAGCTCAGTCCATTGTCAACAACGGACTGCGCGATGCTCGTATGAGCCTTCCGCGGCAGCCGCGTCAGAGATTGGAAAATACGCTTTTGATCGCGTCCGCCGCGACCTTGACGACGATATCGGCTTCACCGCGCGTCAGGCACAAGGGCGGGGCGAAGCCGAGAATGTCTCCCTGCGGCATGGCGCGGCCGATCACGCCCCGCTCAAGCAGTGCTGCCGCCACCTGCGGGCCGATCTTTTTCGCCGGATCGAAGAACTTGCGATCATCCCGGTCTTCGACGAATTCGACCGCCGCCATCAGCCCATCGCCACGGACCTCGCCCACATGCTTGTGATCGCCGACGGCCTTGGCAAGCTCGGACCGGAAGTAGGCGCCAGTCGAACCAGCGTTTTCGACGATGCCGAGTTCATCGATCAGTTCGAGATTGGCGATGCCGGCGGCCGCACAGATCGGGTGGGCGGAATAGGTCCAGCCATGACCGATGGCGCCGAGCTGATCGGAACCCTGTACGAGCACTTGCCACATCTTGTCGGAGACGATGCTGCCGGAAAGCGGCGCGTAGGCGGAGGTCAAGCCCTTGGCGATGGTGATCAGATCCGGCTTCATGCCGTAGTGGTCCGAGCCGAACATTGTCCCGAGCCGGCCGAAACCGGTCACGACCTCGTCGGCGACGAGAAGGACATCGTATTTGTCGAGCACGGCCTGGATCTTCTGCCAATAGGTCTTCGGCGGCGGAACGATGCCGCCGGTGCCGAGGATGGGTTCGCCGATGAAAGCGGCGACGGTTTCCGGACCTTCGGCCAGGATCATCTCTTCCAGCTTGTCCGCACAATATTGAGCGAACTGTTCTTCATCCATCGACCGATCGGGGCGGCGGAAGAAATAGGGTGCTTCCGTATGGAGGATGGGGTCGCGCGGCAGATCGAAAGCCTTATGGAAGAGTTCGAGCCCGGTAAGGCTGCCGGTCATGACCCCCGATCCGTGATAGCCGCGCCAGCGCGAAATGATCTTCTTCTTTTCCGGCCGGCCGAGGATGTTGTTGTAATACCAGATGAGCTTGATGTTCGTCTCGTTGGCGTCCGAGCCGGAGAGGCCGAAATAGACGCGGCTCATGCCCTTGGGCGCCCGGTCGATGATCATCTTGGAAAGCGTGATCGACGCTTCCGTACCGTGCCCGACATAGGCGTGATAATAGGCGAGGTTCTTTGCCTGCTCCGCGATGGCGTCGGCGATTTTCTGCCGGCCATAGCCGACATTGACGCAGTAGAGGCCAGCAAAGGCATCGAGGCTTTTCTTGCCGTTGGTGTCGGTGATGTAGACGCCTTCGCCGCCGCCGACGACGCGGGTCGGCGTTTCGCCGCGGGCGTGCATTCCCATATGGGTCGAGGGATGAAAGAAGTGATCCCTGTCCCACGCGTTCAGTTCGTTGCGCTTGTCCAACATGATATTTTCCTTTGCTGAAAGTGGGTGGCGCGTCAGGCAGCCGTGTCGATGCAGAGATATTTGAGCTCGGTGAAAGCCTCGATGCCGTGGCGCGAGCCTTCGCGGCCAAGACCGGATTGCTTCCAGCCGCCGAAGGGAACCGGTCCGCCTGTAATCTTGACGCGATTGATCGCCACCATCCCGTAATCCAGGGCTCGGCCGAGGCGCATCTGACGCGCACCGTTTTGCGTCACGACATAGGCGACGAGGCCATATTCGATATCGTTGGCGCGGGCGATGACCTCCGCCTCGGTGTCGAACGACGTCACTGCGGCAACCGGCCCGAATGTCTCCTCGTGCATGATCAGCGCATCGGGGGATGGCTCGACAAGCAGTGTCGGTTCGAAGAAAAGTGGGCCTGCCGCATGGCGTTTCCCGCCGGTGGCTAGCCTTGCGCCGTGTTTCAGCGCATCGGCCACATGTTCCTCGACTTTCGCCACGGCCCGCTCGTGCATCAGCGGACCGATGTCGACCGCGTCCATCAATCCATCGCCTACCTTGAGAGCCGCTATCCGCTTGGCAAAGGCTGCGACGAAGGGCTCCATGATCGCACGCTGCACGAAGATGCGATTGGCGGCGAGACAGTCCTGGCCGGACGTCGCAAATTTGGCATTGATCGCGATGTCGACGGCGCGCTCCAGGTCGGCATCGTCAAAGATGATCAGCGGCGCATGCCCGCCGAGCTCCATCACCAGCCGCTTCATGGTAGGAGTGCATTGGCCAGCAATCAGTTTGCCGATGCCTGTCGAGCCGGTGAAGCTCAAGGCCCGCACTCTGGCATCCTCGCAGAGAGCGCCGACGATCGTGGCGGCGTCGCCGGTGACGACGTTGAAGACGCCGGCGGGGATGCCGGCACGCTCACCGAGTTCGGCAAGGGCCAGCGCCGACAGCGGCGTTTCCGACGATGGATGGGCGACGACGGTGCATCCGGCGGCAAGGGCTGCGGCAGCCTTGCGCGTGAGCATGGCAGAGGGAAAGTTCCAGGGCGTGACGATCCCCACGACACCCAATGCTTCCCGGCGCACGATCATTTCGGTGTCCGGCAGATGGCTGGTGACGCTTTCGGAATTGATCCGCTTGGCTTCCTCCGCATACCATTCGATGAAGCCGGCGGCATAATCGATCTCCCCGCGGGATTCGGCGAGCGGCTTGCCCTGTTCCAGCGTCATGATGAGCGCCAGATCCTCCTTCGCGGCGAGCATCAACTCATACCATTTGCGCAGGATCGTCGTGCGCTGCTGCGGCAGGAGCGAGCGCCAGGCTGAAAAGGCATCCGCTGCCGCGTCGATCGCCTCGAACGTCTCATCCCTGCCCAGGCTGGAAACCCAGGCGAGCGTGGTGGCGAAGGCGGGGTCGATGACGTTGAAGCTCGCGCCGGTCTTGCCGACGACCCAGCGGCCGCTCACATAGGAGAGATCCCGCAGTAAATGCCGGTCGTTCAGTCGTGACAGGGCTTCGTGATAGACGGGGCGGGCGCGCACTGCAGTCATCGGCAAACCTCTCTCTTCAGGTGTCCAATGCTCTCACGGAACGCCGCGAGACATTGTCCATTGGTCGCTGCTGAAAGAGAGAGAGCGCCTAAAGAGTAAGGCGGCCGTAGAGAGTGTCTCTATTCGTCGCCCTGAGGCTCTGCGGAAAGGAGATTGGCGATCGGAAGCACGGTCTCCTCCTTGACGGTCTTGGTGACGATATAGGTAAAATAACGCTCGATGCCGAGGTCGCGATCCAGAAGGCCATCGATCAGCCGCTGATAGGCATCGATATTGGGCGTGATAATCTTCAGAATGTAGTCGACGCCGCCGCCGACCGACCAGCAGGCGACGATTTCGGGAATGGAAGAGATTGCCCGCTCAAAGCGCTCGAAGTCGCTCTGGCGATGGTTGGCGAGCGTGAGTTCGACCATGACGCTGGCGACCGGCGCAAGCCGGCGTGGCGCAAGATGGGCATGATAGCCGGAAATAATCCCGGCCTTCTCGAGCTTGCGCAGCCGAAGCCAGCATGGGGTCGGCGAAAGCCCTACCTTTTCGGCAAGCGCGAGTTTGGTGATGCGGCCATCACGTTGAATGGCATCCAATATACGCAAATCGATTGCATCGAGTTTCATTTGCAGAACTGTGTGTGAATGAGCTGACTGTTCGACCAATGACATTCGAGACCGGGACTGACAAGCGCATATCCGGGAATTGGGCTTTCGCGACGGCATCCGGGATCGTGTGCTGCGGCAAGACGGGTCCGAGGGCATTTCACGAGGAACAATATCAACGTGAAATGGATTTTATTGATTGATCGAAACAGCACCGTCGCGAGAAGCGTATTTGCTTCCAGGCGTGCCTCCGGCTTTTCCCGTTGACAGTTTTTGGAGTGTGCCATGGTGATCTACTTGCTCCAACTCCTGGCCTGGTCGGTCTTTATTGCGGCCCTGATGCTGTGGCCGGCGGGTACGCTGGCTTTTCCGGGCGCTTGGGTTGTAATTGCCTTCTTCGTGCTCGGCGGCTTGGCGATGATCCTGTGGTTGTCGAAGCATAGCCCGCGCCTGTTGCGTGAACGTATGGCATCTCCGCTGCAACGTGATCAGAAGCCGTGGGATCGCGTCTGGTTGACGTTTTTCGTTTTGGCCTTCTTGGGTTGGTTATATTTCATGGGTTGGGATGCGGCCCGGACGGGCTTCCGAGCGATGCCGCCGTGGCTTCAAGCGCTTGGCGGCCTTGGTATGGCGGTCAACATGCTTGGTACCTGGTGGACGTTTCGCGAAAACGTCTTCGCCGCGCCCGTGGTAAAGATCCAAAAGGATCAAAAAGTGATCGATACCGGCCCCTATGCCATTGTTCGCCATCCGATGTACGCGAGCGCGTTGTTTTTCCTTATTGGCATGCCGCTATTGCTCGGTTCCTGGCTCGGCCTCGCATTCTCCGCAGTGTTCATCCTGGGTGTCGCCTGGCGGGCGGTGCATGAGGAGCGCGCTTTAAGCGCGGAGCTGAGCGGCTATCAAGCCTATGCGGCCCGCGTGCGATATCGGCTCGTGCCATTCGTCTGGTAGCACCTCGTATGGTGGTGTTGCGACCGCAATTTCCGTGCGGCGCAATCGATCATCAACATCCCTTGGTGCCATGCTTTAACGCCCAATTTAGCAAGTTCGCGTTATGGTAGCGTCATAGCTTTTGGCGATTGGTATATTTTACATGAGTTATGATGCATCGACGGCGACACCTCGACCGCTATTTGGGATGACAATGGGGTCAGCCGAATGAGTAGCGCGGCGGACACGCCCGGATTTAGGTCGACGACGTCGTCAGTGCTATGGGTCGCGCTGCTTCAGAGTGCTGTGGTTTTCATGGCGGTGGCGCTGTGGCAGCAGCGGTGGGGAACCATCGTCGACACAAGCTGGCTCATTACCATGGCTGAGCGGGTACTCGATGGAGAGCGGCTCTATGTCGATGTGATCGACAGCAACCCGCCGTTTTCGCTCTGGCTTTTCCTACCGGCGATCATAGCGTCGAGATGGGCAGGGATCGCTCCCGAAATAGGCATCTGTCTCTACACCTGCCTCGCAGTGGTCATGGGTCTGGGTTTATCGGCCGCAATCGTCCGGCGGGCGGGCTTTGCCGAAAATCACGCCCTGCTTCGGTTGCTACCACTTTTCGTCGCACTCTTCACGATTTTTCCCGGCAATACCTTCACCGAGAGAGATCACGTCGGCACGGTGCTGTTTCTGCCCTTGCTGGCGCTCATGGCATTGCGGGCTGACACCACACGTCGTGTCGCACCCGGCTTCGCCCTGATTGTCGGCGCCGGTCTCTGCGGTAGCGTTCTTGTTCTGGTGAAGGCCTATTATGTCGTCGCTTACATCGTGCCCGCGCTCTATGTGGCCTGGCGGCGCCGAAACCTGTGGCTACTTCTGGCGCCCGAGAACTGCATCATCGGCATAGTCGGTGTCGCCTATATCGCGCTCGTCTTTTTGCTGACGCCCGAATTCATGCGGGATCTCCTCCCGCAGGTAGCGGATGTCTACATGAAGATAGGTGATCCGGTCAGGGTCGTATTGAGGTGCGGGCCGTCCTACCTGCTGATTTTGCTTCTGTTTCGGATGGTTGCACCCAAAGCGCCGGCTACGCCACTTTGTGCCGTGACGCTTCTGGCTTCACTCGCTGCCGTCGCGCCCTTGATCTATCAAGGCAAGGGTTGGGCCTACCATGCTTTCGCTGCGATCTCGCTGGCACTTGTTGCTGTGCTTTGCAGGGTCGCAGCGTCTTCCGGCTGGCGTTACAACCGTGAAACGCTCGCACGTGGCATTCTTTGCGCCATTGTCGTCATGTTTGCATGGCTGCCGTTTTTGCAGACGGAGAAGCCGAGCGACGCTTTCGTCGCTGCAGTGAAAGCGGCATCGAAGGGAGAGCCGACGCTCGGCGTCATCGGCAGCGATATCGCCGATGCCCATCCGCTCGCCAGGATTGTCGGGGCCCGCTTTTTGTCTGCCAATAACAGCGACTGGTTCGGCGCCCTCGCGTATGTTCTGGCTCGGAAGGCGTCAGCGAAAGGAGACGCGGCGGATGCTGACCGCTACCAGAAGCGGTCGGATGCTTATCTGGACGCCAAATATGCCGAATTCGCCAGCTACAACTACGATCTGATCGTCATCCAGCAGGATGAGCCACTTTGGACCGATTACGTGCTTGGTCAACCACGTTTTGCAGCGCTGCTTTCTGCCTATCATCCCATTGCAAAGGATGAGCGGGTTACCGTCTATGGTCGCAACGTTCCCGCCGAACCGAGTTCGAACGCTCCGTAGTAGATGATCCGGAAGCGTTGTTGGCCGCAAACGCAGTTCGACGGGCAAGCTCAATGTGGCAAGTTGCAACCGTTCGAGACACTGCTAGCTAGCCGGCGCGTTTTCCGTCGCCGTCGAAGACGTGTAGATGTTGCGACGGGAATATCACATTCACTTTCGGTCCCGCCTTCAGCACATCTCGATTGAGCGAGAAGACCTTGAAGGGCAGGCCGTGCAGCGAGAGGTGGAGAATGATGCCGAAGCCGGTGGGCTCKATAAGTTCCACATCGGCGCTGATGCCGGAGCCGTCCGCTGACAAAATCACATGCTCCGGTCGGATTCCGAGTGTCACTTTGGCTCCGGTCGGCAGGTTTGGTGTTGCCAAAAGCGGGACGATGGTTCCGTCCTTCAGTCGCGAACCGCCTGTTTCATAGGTCGCGTCGAGAAAATTCATCCCTGGAGAGCCGATAAAACCGGCAACGAAGAGATTGGCGGGGCGATCGTAAAGCTCGAGCGGGCTGCCGACCTGCTGAACCACTCCGCCATGCATGGCGACAATCCGGTCTGCCAGTGTCATCGCCTCGATCTGATCGTGCGTCACATAGATCGAGGTCGCCTTCAGGTCGCCATGCAGTTTCTTGATTTCGGCCCGCATCTGTTCGCGCAGACGCGCATCGAGGTTCGAAAGCGGCTCGTCGAAGAGGAAGGCTTTGGGCTGGCGCACGATGGCGCGGCCCATGGCGACGCGTTGGCGCTGGCCGCCCGACAGCGCCTTCGGGCGCCGTTCGAGCAGGGGATCGAGACCAAGTTTCGACGCTGCTGCGGCGACGGCCTTTCCGATCTTATCCTTCGCAATCTTCCGGAGCTTGAGGCTGTAGCTCATATTGCCGGCGACGTTCATGTGCGGATAGAGCGCATAGGATTGGAACACCATGGCGATGTCGCGGTCCTTCGGATGCAGCTCGTTGACACGGTTGTTCGCAATACGGATCTCGCCGCCGCTGATGTCTTCGAGACCGGCGATCATTCGGAGCAGCGTTGACTTGCCGCAGCCGGAGGGACCGACGAGAACGACGAATTCGCCGTCCTTGATCCTGAGGTCGATATCGTGCAGCACCTGCACGTGGCCATAGGCTTTTTTGACGTTCTGGATATCGATCGATGCCATGTGACTAACCCTTGACCGCGCCGGCCGTCAGACCCTGCACGAGATAACGCTGGATGAGCAGGAAGAAGAGGCCGGCCGGAATGAGCGCCATGACGCCCGCTGCCATCATCTGCCCGAAATCCACGGAGAATTTCGAAACGAAGGTGAGAAGCCCGACGGGGAAGGTTGCTGCCTGATTGCCGTTGATGAGCATCAGGGCGAACAGCAGCTCGCTCCAGGCGGCCGTGAAGACGAAACCGAGCGTMGCGGCGATGCCGGGCAATGTCAGCGGCAGAATGATCTGCCGAAACGCCGTGAACTGCGTCGCACCGTCGATCATCGCAGCCTCTTCGAGGTCCTTCGGGATACCGTCGAAGAAGGATTGCATCAGGAAGGTGGCGAAGGGCACGTTGAAAGCCGTGTAGACGATGACGAGGCCGGTCAGGCTGTTCGTCAGATGCAGCGGCGTCAGGATCTTGAAGATCGGCGCAACCAGCATGACCAGCGGAAACATCTGCGTCAGCAGCATAAGGGCCACGATCCAGTATTTGGCGCGGAAGGTGAAGCGCGAGAGCGCGTAGCCGGAAAGCGATGCGCAGATAGTCACTGTGATCGCTGTCGATGCGGAGACGATCAGGCTGTTTTTAAAAAATGTCGGAAAATCGCTATGTTGCAGCACGAAGGCGTAGTGCTCCCATGTCGTGCGCGACGGCCACATGCGCACGCCTTCCGAATAGAGCAGGTCATTCGGTGTGACCGAGACCTTCAGCAGCCAGAAGAGCGGGAAGAGCGCAAAAACCACGTAGCAAAGGATTGCCAGGCGATGCGCGATGGTGGGGATGACGGATCGTCTCATGGCTCAATCCTTGTTCAGCAGGGTCTGCCGCAGCAGGATGATCAGCATGGAATAGGCAAGCAGCAGCAGGAGCAGGACGAGAGCTATGGCGGATGCGTAGCCGAAATCCAGCCGCTTGAAAGCCTGGGTGAAGATGTAGCTTGCGACGATCTGGGTGCGATCGGCAGGCCCCCCTCCGGTCATCACGACGATCAGATCGGCGAAGTTCGAGATCCAGACCGTGCGCAACAATACGGTGATGGCGATCGTCGGAGCAAGGAAGGGGAGCGTAATCGAGCGGAAGCGCTGGAACCAACCGGCACCGTCGATCGAAGCGGCTTCATAAAGATCGCGTGGGATCGCCTGAAGGGCGGCCAGCAGCGTAATGGCGAAGAAGGGAATGCCCCACCAGACATTGGCGACGATCGGCCCCCACATCGCATATTGTGGATCGGAGAGGATGTTGCCGGGCTCCTTCATCAGGCCGAGCGCGAAGAGCCAGTGCGGAATAGGGCCGATCACGGGATTGAAAAGCCATGCCCAATTGAGGCCGGCGAGGAAGGAGGGGACCGCCCAAGGCAGAAACACCAGCGCCTGCACGATTGCCCTGCCGAGAAACGGCTTATCCAGCAACAGAGCAAGAATCAGCCCGAAGATGAATTGCAAGACCACCGAGGCGCCGGTCCACCAGAGCGTATTCTTCAGCGCGCCGTAGAAGGCGGGGTCTTTTGAGAGATCGCGGAAATGCTCCAGGCCGATAAAGCCGCCGGAAAACGGATTGAGCAGTTGAATATCGCGAAACGCGTAGGAAATGCCGATCACCAGCGGCACCAGCATGACGGCGATAATGAGGATGAGCGCTGGGGCGCTATAGAGATAGGGCTCCGAGGCATCGGCAAGGCGCTTCAGCCACGGCCTGCGGTCGTGACGCCTGTCGAGCGTGTCGGCGGTCATGGTCATCGGCCAATGTTCCCGTTCGCGGCGTTCGGACGCCGTCTGTTTCATGTGCGGAAAAGCGGCGGCGGATTGCTCCGCCGCCGGGAGTCGATCTTATTTCTTGGCGAGGAATTTCTGCTGCGCCTTGGTCAGGTAATCGGCCCATTGATCGGCCAGGTCCTTGGCCGAGATATCGCCGAGCAGTGCCTGCTGCGACGTCTTGATGGCGAGCGAATCCTTGAAGAAGGCAAATTCCTCGAGATAGGTCGGCATGACCGTCGGAACAGTATTCTTGTCGGCCAGTTCCTCGAACCAGCCCTTGAACTGGTCGCCGGCGTAGAAGGGGTCCTTCTCAGCGGACGTGTAGGCCGGCAGGGCGCCGATCTTCTTGTTCCATTCGAGATTGCCTTCCTTACCTTCAAGGGTTGCGATCAGCTTCCAGGAGAGATCCTTGTTCTGGCTCGTCGAGAACATCGACCAACCGGCATAACCGATTGTCGGGAAAGACTTGCCGTCCGGACCCTTCGGCAATGGCGTGACGCCGAAGTCATCCTTGTTCATGCGTTCGGCGATTGCGATCAAGGCATCCGGATCCTGATCGAGGAAAGCGCAGGTGCCGGAATAGAAGCCGGCGACGACTTCGTTGAAGCCCCAGTTGACGCTGTCCTTCGGCGCATAGCCCTTCTTGTAGAGATCGACCATCCATTCGATGCCCTTGGCCCAGCCGGGGCTGTTCATCGTCGATGTGCCGTCATCCTTGAAATATTTGTTGTCGCCGGCCATGGAGGCCGCGAAGATCATCCAGCCGTTCAGGCCGCCGGGGCCGCCGCGCATGCAGTAGCCGTATTTGCCGGGCAGCTTGGAGATCGCTTCGGATGCCTTGACGAAATCGCCCATCGTCTTCGGCGGTTCGGCGATGCCGGCATCCTTCAGGATCTTCTTGTTGTAGAACATGGCGCGCAGATAGAAGCCGTAGGGCAGCATATAGGCGGTTTTCTTCACGTCGCGGCCGAGCTCGAGGGCGCGCGGCGTCAATTCACTCGTATGCTCCCACTTCGCCAGATAAGGCTCCAGGCTTTCGAGCATGCCGTTATTGCCATAGAGCGACAGCCAGGTATCGGGCATTTCCATTACGTCGGGCGTGTCACCCGCCGAAACCATGGTCGCGAACTTCTGGAAGGCCTCGTTCCAGGGCAGGGAGATGATATCGACCTTCGTGCCCGGATTGGCCGCTTCGAACTTGGCGACGATCGACTTCAGCGTCTCGGTGCGTTCAGGGCTGGTAATGACTTCGACGAGTTTCAACGTGGTATCGGCAAAGGCCGTGCCCGCCATCATCGTGGCGAAAAGTGCTGCCGTGATCAGTGTTTTCATGCTCAGTTCCCCCTTTTCGGTGTTTCTCTCAGGTTGATGGTCTTATGAGGCGGCGGCGATCGCTTCCTCGATATCTCTCCACAGCGCCTCGGTTCCTTCGAGACCAACATGGAGACGTACGGACCGCGGACTGATACCAAAGGTATGCGCGGAATTCGGCTGTGCCTTCTGCTGAAGCACGACCTCGCCCGGTACGATCAGGCTTTCGTGCCCACCCCAGCTCACACCCAGTTTGAAGAGCTTGAGGTGATCGGCGAAGGCGCGAATATCGACGCCTTCGCGGAAGATGAATGAAAACAGGCCCGAGGTACCGTTGAGCCCGGCGGGCAAACGGTTGGCAAGGCCCGGATGGCAGACCTTCTCGACGACATCGAGCTCCTGCAGTCGCTTGGCGATCGTCATTGCGGCGGCCTCATGCGCTCTCATGCGGATCGGCAGGGTGCGCAGGCCACGGATCAAAAGCCAGGCGTCGAAAGGCGAAAGCTTGCCGCCGAGATAAGGATATGCCTCGGCTTTCAGCCGCGCAATCATCGCTTTCGAGCCGGCAACCACGCCGGCAACGACATCGCTATGACCGCCCAGATATTTGGAGGCGGAATGGATGACGAGATCGACGCCGAGCGTCAGCGGCCGCTGGAAATAGGGGCTGGCCCAACTATTGTCGATCATGGAAACGGCGCCATGCTGCTTGGCGAGTGCCGCGAGCGCGCCGACGTCATGGGCTTCCATCACCCAGCTCGTCGGGCTTTCCAGATAAAGAACCTTTGCGCCGGGCAGCGCCTTGGCAACAGCCTCCTCGTCGCGGCCATCCACATAGGTCACCTCGACCTTCATCCGTTTCAGCACCGTGCCGAACAGGCGGAAGGCATCCGGATAGACATGCTTGACCGCCACGATCCGATCGCCGGGCTCGACGAAGCTCAAAACGGCTGAAGAGATCGCCGCCATGCCGCTCGCAAAGCCGAGCGCATCCTCTGCACCTTCGAGTTTTGCCAGCATTTCCTCGAACATGCGCACGGTCGGATTGAGGCCGCGCGTATAGATCGGCCGCACCTTCTCGCCGCGATAGGAAGCGATCATGTCGTCGTAATTGGCAAAGGTGAAAAGCGATGTCTGAAAAATCGGCGGCACCACGGCATCGGCGTAATTGCCGTCATCATGGGCCGTGATGAGAGAAGCGAGATCGAACGGCTCTAGCCCGTCAGTCATTTGGACATTTCCTTGATGTCTTCCTCGACGACGTCGAGAATTTTCAATGTTTCGGCGCGCGCCGCCTCGGGGTCCTGAGCGACGATCGCGTTGAACAGTGTGCGGTGAAACGGAAAGGACCGGCGGGCAAAATCCTGCCGGTCGAAGGGGTGGGTCCAGAACCGCTCGAAGCTGCCGCGCATCTGTTCGAGGAGCTGCTTGAACAGAGGATTATGGGTGGCGTCATAGACGGCAAGGTGAAACGCCAGATCCTCCGGGCCGGAGGTGCCCTTTGCGATATGGACGCGCTCCATCTCGTCGAGCTTCTCCTCGATGATCGCAATATCCTTGCTCGTGCGCCTCTTGGCGGCGACCATTCCGGCTTCGCATTCGATACCGCGGCGAACCTCCAGGGTCTGCAGCAGCGCATCGCGCAGATGCGCCGTATCGAGCGACAAGGGCATATGGATGGTCGCTTTGGAAACAGGTTTCAGCAGATAGGTACCGCTGCCCTTGCGGGTTTCCACGACGCCCAAGGCTTGAAAATGCGTGACGACCTCCCGGATCGTCGAGCGCCCGACCGAGAGGGCCACCATCAATTCGCGCTCGGTCGGCAGCCGGTCACCGGCCTGGAGCCTCGAAGACTCGATGAAATCGGACAGCGCGTCGATAACTTGCTGCGTCCGGTCGATCGATGGGAGAGGGGTGAGCATGGCCTTCGTCATGACATTAAATTGGTCTGACATCTGCCATCAGGTCAATCTCTTTTTTATGTGTGGGCGTGTTTTTCACATAGGAATGAGACTATCAGTTCTCACCGTGGTGATAGGCGGCGACCGGACTGGTAAAAACAAAGGCCCGGCACATCGATTCCTCTGAATCCGTGTGCCGGGCCTTATGCAGTGGGTGACGATTAAGATCAGCGCACTTTCATCGAATAACCGCCGAACGCGCCTTTCCATCGCAACAATCTCATCGCATTTGCGGTGACGAGCACGGTTGCGCCGGTATCGGCGAGGATCGCCGGCCAGAGGCCGGTGATACCGGCAATCGTGGTCACCAGGAACACCGCCTTCAGGCCAAGTGCCATGCTGATGTTCTGGCGGATGTTGCTCATCGTGGTCCGTGATAGCACGACCATATTGGCGACATCGGTGACACGGCCGTGGAGGGCGGCGGCGTCCGCCGTCTCCAGCGCCACGTCGGTGCCGCCGCCCATGGCGATGCCGACGTCGGCGGCGGCCAAGCCAGGGGCATCGTTGATGCCGTCGCCGACCTTGGCAACGATCTGCTGCTTCGCCTGCAGTTCACGCACGATGCGCTGCTTATCTTCCGGCAAAAGCTGCGCGCGGGGTTCGATGCCCAGACCCTTTGCGATTGCACCGGCGGTACGGGCGTTATCGCCGGTCAGCATGACGGAACCGACGCCGGCCGTCTGCAATGCCTCGATCCCGGTGCGCGCATCGGCGCGGGGCTCGTCACGCATGGCGATCAAACCGGTAATCTTGCCGTCGACCACGAGAACGGAGACGCTTTTGCCTTCGTCGTTCATCGCTTCGATCCGGGCGTTCTGTTCGGCCGACAAAGGCTCGTTCTCCCGTGCTGCCTGTGGGGAGAGGAGCGATATGGTCTCGCCACCGACGCGGCCGCTGACGCCCTTACCGGGCAGGGCCTTCGCTTCGACTGCGGGCGGAACCGGAACGCCATCGGATTTCGCCCGCTCCAGAATTGCGAGGGCCAGCGGATGGCTCGAACCGTTTTCGAGAGCGGCAGCACGCGAAAGAACCTCTATCTCGGTGCGGCCGAAGCCCAGGATGTCCGTGACCTTGGGCTTGCCCTCGGTCAGGGTGCCGGTCTTATCGAAGGCGACCATCGTCACCTTGCCCATCGTTTCGAGAACAGCGCCGCCTTTCAGCAACAATCCACTGCGGGCGCCCGCCGATAGAGCCGCCGCGATCGCCGCCGGGGTCGAGATCACCAGGGCGCAGGGGCAACCGATCAGCAGGATGGCGAGGCCCTTGTATATCCACTCCAGCCAGCTTGCGCCGGCCACCAGCGGCGGCGTCACCGCAACCAGTGCCGCGACGGCGACCACGCCGGGCGTGTAGTAACGTGAGAAGCGGTCGATAAAGCGTTCGGTCGGTGCCTTGGATTCCTGCGCCTCTTCAACCAGCTTCACCACGCGGGCAATCGTGTTGTCGGTTGCGGCGGCGGTGACTTTGACGCGCAATACGGCATCCGTGTTGATGGTGCCGGCGAAGACCTTGGCATCCACACCTTTACGTACGGGCGTGCTTTCTCCGGTGACCGGCGCTTCGTCGATGGCGCTCTCACCTTCGATGATCGTGCCGTCGGCGGCGATGCGGTCGCCGGGACGCACGAGAATGATGGTACCCACCTTAAGGCTCTCGGCCTGGACTTCGCGGGTCTCGCCCTTGTCTTCGATCAAGGCGGTTTTCGGGACCAGGGTCGTCAATGACTGGATGCTGGCGCGCGCCTTACCGGCGGCGACACCTTCCAGCAGTTCGCCGACGAGGAAGAGGAAGACAACGGTTGCCGCTTCTTCGCCGGCATTGATGATGACCGCACCAACGGCCGCAATCGTCATCAGCATCTCGATGGAGAAGGGCGTGCCCGCCAATGCCGCCATGACGGCGCGGCGCGCGATCGGCACGAGACCGACCAGCATGGCGACGATGAAGGCATAGGATGCAATCGATGGTATGAGATGGCCAATGGCATAGGCGGCAACCAGCGCCACGCCCGAGACGATGGTCAGCCGACCCTTTTTGCTCTTCCACCAGGGACCATCCATGGGCGCATGGTCGTGACCGTGCAGGCCCTCGATTTCCTTTGAGGCATGGTCGTGATTATCATGATCGGCGTGGTCGTGCGATGAATGATCATGGCCGTCGTGATTATGGTCGTGGTCGTGGTGGTCGTGATCATGATCATGATGGTCATGCTGGTGCTCGGAGGGCGCGCGCTCGGCCTTGCCGGCCAGCGGGGCGAGGGAATAGCCGAGGCCGGCCACTTTCTTTTCGATCGCGGCGAGATTGCTGGTCTCGTCGTGACGAACGGTCATCGTTCCTGCGGTAACGGAAACGGAGACATCCTCCACGCCCGGCATGCGCCTCACAGCCGTATCGATCTTGGCTGCGCATGACGCGCAGTCCATGCCACTTACCCGGTATCGTGCTTCCGCTGTCTCTGCCATGATCCATTCCTTGTCAAACCGTGGCACCTCTCCTACATCCTCTAGTGGCTAGAGGTGCAAGAGGAAAATCATGAAAAAAATTACAATCGGCGAGGCGGCCCGGCAGAGCGGGGTGAAAGTGCCGACAATCCGCTACTACGAAAGCATCGGGCTTCTAGCTGAACCGGAGCGAAGCGAGGGCAACCAGCGTTCCTACGAGCAATCGCACCTTCATAGACTGGCTTTCATTCGCCATGCCCGCGAATTGGGCTTTGAGGTCGATGCGATCCGGACGCTTCTGGCGCTTCAGGACGACCCAAATCAATCCTGCGCCTCCGCCGACGCCATCGCCAAAGCCCGCCTAATCGAAGTCGAACAACGGATACGCAGCCTGAGGGCACTGAAAGCTGAGCTGGAGATGATGGTCGAAGGCTGCGGCCACGGCCGTATTGACCAATGCCGGGTGATCGAAGTTCTGGCCGATCACGGGCAGTGCATGCATCCGCGTCACGAGTAGGATTGAGCTTTCTCGAAGCGTTGCGGGCCATTTGATCTGGGACTAGAATCCACCGATTGGACTAGGAGCGGTACGGCAGCATCGCGAAAGGAGGTCCGATATAATGAGCCCGCCAGCACATGGAAGCGACGCGAAACCGCCACCGCAATGGGCCGGTCTTAAGTCGATTAGCTCCGTGCATGAAGCGACCATCCATGCCGCTGTTCTTGCGCTGCTGCCCGATCCCGCAACCGTCCGGAACTGCCTGGATATTGCCGAGGACGCCGCACGCGCTGTCCACGGCACTATGGCGGCAGCCCATATTGGTGCCGATCCCGAAAGGATGATCGCGGCGCCTGAGGAAGTCGACCTGCAGATTCTGCGAGACATGAATGAGGACTCTCCGAGCCAAAGATTCGAGCGGATTGCGGGTGCCTTTGCGGACTGGAAGCGGGTCAGTCCCGACCGTGAAAGCCTGCTATTGGATGATTGCCGCGGCGATCTGAGCCGCTGCGTGACGGCCGAATGCCATGAGACGGCGCTGGTCGTCGCTCCCTGCCATGGCAACATGGATGCCCGCGACGCGTTTTATGATCTGCTGTTCAGGGAACACAAGCTGGTGCTGGTGCCGCCTCCCGATGCTTACACCGGCAATCTTCTGGCCCATGTGGTGATCGGCTGGAAACCGCATGAACATGCGCAACGCGCTGTCGTTGCGGCAAGGCGCTGGCTGGTTGCGGCCGATCGCATCACTGTTCTATGCATCAACGACAAAGCCGACGGAAGCTATCAGCGCACGGCGAGGGAATTACTTGATCAGCTCGGCCTCGAGGGCGAGGTGGTCGCGATCAGTTCCGGAGGCCGGTCGGTCGGAGAAACAATCCTTGATTTTGCCCGTTCCGCGACCGCGACATGTCTGCTGATCGGAGCATTCAAGCACGGATACCTTCTGGAGCTGCTCCTAGGCCGCGTCACGCGCCACCTCCTGTCGCATTCCAAGCTTCCGCTGATGATGAAACATTAGCTCCTTGAGGCGATCGTTTGATTGCCCGCATTTGCGAACAACCTTCGCCGCTACACGCGCTTCAGGATGATGCCGTAGTGATAGGGTGGCAATTCCTCGATGAGGGCGGTGCTAAACCCCGCAGGTTCGACGATCTTTCGCACGGCGTCGGGCGACATGCGCATGTCCGTCCTTGGGCCGCGCGGCTGATCCAGGACGACCGTTTGTTCCCTGGGGATCGGATGCCAGTTGACGATCGCGAACAAGCCGCCCGGCCGCAGGATCTGCCAGGCTGCCCGTGCCAGATCCGGCTTGTCCGGCACGCCATGAAACGTGTTGGCAATCAATACATAGTCGACCGGTTCCGGCAGCAGCGAGACGATCTCGCGCGCATCGGCATTGATCCATAGGCGGACAGTGCCTCCGAGGCGCGCGACCTCGACTTTTGCCTGCTCGATCATCCCTGCATCCAGATCAAGCGCATAGACGCGGCCATCGACAAGACGGGCGAGCGGCGCGGTAAAATAACCATCCCCACAGCACAGGTCGAGCACGGTCATGTCAGGCCGGATGCCGAGATCAGTCAGAACCTCCGCCGGCCGCGGCCAAAGGGCCGCCCACCAATCCCGGTCGGGCATCGAGGTGGCGGGGAACAGATCATCCATTGTTCTTTTCTTTCGACGCGGAGGCCGTTTCCGGCGCGAGGCAGACGATTGTCTTGATGGTAGGCTAGACGGGCTCCTTTCGGAACCCGTCCACACGCTTATTTGGCCGCCGCCGCAATGCTCATCCGCATCATGGAAGCGTGTCGAACTGAGCGCTGTGAAGCCTGGCGTAACCACCGCCGCGGGCCAGCAGTTCCGCGTGCGATCCCTGCTCGACGATGCCATCAGACCCCATGACAATGATGCGATCGGCATTGCGGATGGTCGTCAACCGATGCGCCACCACCAGGGTCGTGCGCCCCTTCGAGAGATCTGCCAGTGCCTGCTGGATGGCATATTCGGTTGCCGTGTCGAGCGCCGACGTTGCCTCATCGAGGATAAGGATCGGCGGGTTCTTGAGGAAGATGCGCGCGATGGCGAGACGCTGCTTCTGCCCGCCCGACAGTTTCACGCCGCGTTCGCCGGTCGGCGTGTCCAGGCCGTCGGGCAGAGAGCGGACAAATTCATCGAGCGATGCGCGCCGCAGCGACTCCATGATGTCCTGATCGGTCGCACCAAGCTTTCCATAGGCGATGTTCTCGCGAATGGTCGATCCGAACAGGAACACGTCCTGCTGCACGATGCCGATCTGGCTGCGCAGTGAAGCCTGCGTCATATCGCGGATGTCGATGCCGTCGACGGTAATGCTACCGCCGGTCACATCGTAGAAGCGCGGTAGCAGCGAGCAGATCGTCGTCTTGCCCGTTCCCGAAGCGCCKACGAAAGCGACCGTTTCTCCGGCCGATATCGTCAGGTTCAGGCCATCGAAGATCGTACCCTGATCCGAATAGCCGAAGCTGACATCCTTATAGACGATATCGCCCTTGAGATGATCGACCACAATCGCATGTGGCCGGTCGGCGAGGTCGGGCTGCGTGTCGATCAGCGACAGGAAGCGTTTGAAGCCGGCAATGCCCTTCGGATACATTTCGAGCACCGACGTGATCTTGTCGATCGGGTGGAAGAAGACATTGATCAGCAGCAGGAAGCTGACGAAGCCGCCATAGGTCAACTCGCCGGAAACCACGAACCAGGTTCCGGCCACCATCACCACGAGCTGCACGAGGCGCGTGCTGAAATAGCTGAGCGCGATGCTGGCCGTCATATAGGCATAGGCATTGAGCTTGGTGGCCTTGTAGTCCTCGTTGTTGCGGGCAAAGAGCCGGCTTTCGTAGTCTTCGTTGGCGAAAGCCTTGACGACACGGATACCGCCGACACTCTCCTGCACGCGGATGTTGAAGTCACCGACCTTGGTAAACAGGCTGCGCCAGTTCAATGTCATCTTGGCGCCATAGCGGCTGACCAGCCAGGTCATGAAAGGCACGATGATGGTCGTCAGCAGCGCCAGCTTCCAATGCACCGAAAACATTAGCAGGAAGGCGCCGATGAAGGTCATGATGGCGATGAAGACGTCCTCGGGTCCGTGATGGGCGATTTCGCCCACCTCTTCGAGATCCTTGGTGACGTGGGTGATCAGATGCCCGGTCCTGTTGTTGTCGAAATAACGGAACGAGAGCTTCTGGATGTGGTCGAAGGCCTGGCGGCGCAAGTCGGATTCGATCGAGATGCCGAGCGCATGGCCCCAATAGTTGACCACGGCCATCAGGCCGGTGTTCAGCGCATAGACAACCAGCAGCAGCGCAGCCGTCGCGGCAATCAGACCCCAGTTACGGCTTGGCAGCAGCTCATCGACAAAGAGCTTGACCGCCAGTGGAAAGCCAAGTTCGAGCAGGCCGGCGATGACCGCGCAGCCAAAATCGAGAAAAAACAGGGTCTTGTAGCGCGCATAATAGGAAAAGAAGCGACGAAACATGAATGCCCTCCAAGGGCACGAGAGATCATATTGTTAGACAAGGATGGACTGAACAGCAGTCCGCATTCGGCATCGCTGTTCAGCGTTGATTGGTGCCGAAATTTCTCATCTAACTGATCTCCCTCATGAGTCGCACAGACCTTATAGCCGACAAACCAGGCGTTGTCATCCCCGACAGGGAATTGGTGTCATCATGCGCGTCGATTTCCTCGCCGCGTGCCGATGTGAGAGCACGCGGCAAGCCTGCACAAGTCCAATTCAGCGCGCGTTATATTTCGCGTCGACCTCATTGATTGCGTTGACGTTTCCGGCAGAACGCCCTTGCTCGTCGAATGTGTGTGCGAGGAAGGTGTCGGCGATTGCCTTGGCAAGCTCCGGCCCGATGACGCGGGAGCCCATCGTGATGATTTGCGCATTGTTCGAAAGCGCCGCACGTTCGGCCGAATAGGTATCATGCGTCAGTGCCGCGCGGATGCCGGGCACCTTGTTGGCCGAAATACTGACGCCGATGCCGGTGCCGCAGACGAGGATCGCCTTGTCATAGGTGCCATCGATGACGCCCGAGGCGACGCGATCGGCAAGGTTTGCGTAGAAAGCATCGGGACCGGCGTCGGTGCGCGACACTTCCTGCACGTCGTAGCGGGCCTTCAGATGTTCGGCGAGAATTTTTGCCAGGCCTTCGCCGGCGCTGTCTCCTGCGATTGCAAGCTTCATCGTCTGTCTCCTTGGAGTTTGGCGGTGCATTGGGCGAGGATGCCGAGATAACCTTCAGCGCTCCAAGCCGAACGACCGATGAAAAGTCCGTCGATATTCGGGCACGATATGAGTTCTTCACAGTTCCCCGGATTGACCGATCCTCCGTAAAGGCAGGGGATTCGTCGGCCGAGTGCATCCTGTGCGACCGATATGATTTCGGCATGGCGTGCATCGGCATAATCTGGCGAGGCGGGAATTCCCTTTTCGCCAATTGCCCATACAGGTTCGTAAGCAAGTAGGATCTGTGCGTCCTTTTGCGCCTCGGACAGCTTCGAAAAAGCACCGAGAACCTGAGCTTTCAAGATATCTGTCGCCCTGCCGCTTTCCCGGTCGGCCAGCGTCTCGCCGATGCAGATGAGCGGGATCAGACCGTGGCGGATAGCGGCTTCAGTTTTCATGCCGACCGTCTCGTTGGTCTCGCCGAAATGCTCGCGGCGTTCGGAGTGGCCGAGTTCGACGATGTCGAGGTTGCAATCCCTGAGCATGAGGGGAGAGATCTCGCCGGTCCAGGCACCCTCATCGGCCCAATGCATATTCTGTGCACCCACCTTTACGGAGGTGCCGGCAAGCAGAGCCTTGACTTGCCGCACCGCCGTAAATGGCGGAATGACGAAACGCTGGATCGTCGGATCCCGCTCGCCATCGGCGGCGCGTAGCGTCTCGGCATAGCTGCTGGCTTCTGCCAGCGTCTTGTTCATCTTCCAACTGGTTCCAATCCAGAATCGAGGGGCGGCGCTCATGTCGTCTCCTAGTCCGAGGCGATGATCAGGTTGATGTTGGCGCGTTCGAGCTGCGCGGCGGCGGCGGGCTCTGGGGTGCTATCGGTGATGATGGCCTCGAAAGCGGAAAGATCGGCCATGACATGCAGGGCCGTATGTCCGATGCGCTGGTGATTGACCAACAGGCAGGCCTTACTCGCAGACGCGATCATGGCCCGTTTCGCGCGTACGACATTGTCATCCATGTGATAGGCGAGGGTGCCGGAAACGGCTGGTGTCGAGATGAAGGCGATATCCGCCCTGAGGCGAAACAATGCTTCCTCCGTCACGACCCCCAGAAATGCGTTGAATTTCGGCGAATATATCCCACCCAGCGCAATCAATGTGATGCCGCTTTCGTTCTTCAATCTCTCGATGATCGCGGCATTATTGGTGATCAGCGTCAGCGGGCGCTTCTGCAACAACATCTCGCCGAGAACCGCTGCCATGGAACCGTCGTTGACMATGACCGTCATGCCCGGCTCGACAAGTTCCAGCGCGCGACGCGCCATGCTGACCTTGGCCTCATTGCCCTGGCGTTCGCGGATGCGGAAGTCGCTTTCGAACTGCATGCCCGCGTCGATCGTCGCGCCGCCCCGGATCTTGCGCAGGACGCCGGCCTGTTCGAGATCATCAAGATCCCTGTGAATGGTCATCTTCGACACGGCAAAGCGATCGGCCAGGTCATCGAGGTCGATGCTTTTATGCTCGATGAGCAGGTTGATGATCGATTGTTGCCGTTCTTCTCGTTTCACCTTGGTGCTCCGGTTCTCTCCGGCTTGGGTGCTTCGGAATGTAACACGTTTATCACATGATTCCACATTAATTTTGTTAGTTTGTTATAATTTTATGTGGCGTGAGACGGCCCCAGAAGCGCCTGGGCCGTTCGTTCGTCGGTAATCAGGCCGTAGAGACACCGGCTTTTGAGGACCGCGCGGATGGCCTCCGCCTTTGCAACGCCGCCGGCCAAGGCGACCAGCCTTTCCTTCTTCGATTTAGGCAAGGAAGCCGACAGCGTTCTCGCCGTCAGCGTCGTCTCGAGAATGCGTCCGTCAGCATCGAAGAAATGCCCGAGTATTTCGCCTACACCGCCCGCGGCCGCGATCTCCGCGATCTCGCGCGGCTCCACCATGCCGGAGAGGACAAGCTGTGCATCGGTATCGACTGTGCCAAGACCGACGAGCTTCAGGTCGGCGTTGTTTGCGAGATCGAACACTTCCTTGACGCCACGCTGAGCAAGCATCACTTCGCGGTCCTCGCCGGTATTGGCGAAAAAAGGCACGGGCATCATATAGGCGTGCGCGCCGGTCTTTTCGGCGATGCGGTGCATCACATCATAGGGATTGGCCACGTAGTTTCTTGACAGGCCGCCGAGCATCGAGACAAATCGCAGCCCCTTCGCGTTCAAACGCGGCATGTGGTGCACGGCCGACGATAATGTCCGGCCATGGCCGAGACCGATGACCTTGTTGTCGCCGCGTTCGATTTCCCGCTTCAGGAAGCCGGCACCGGCCTGGCCGAGGGCGCGAAACTCGAAGCCCTCTTCGCCGAGATCCGGTGCTACCTCGCAATATTGCAGGCCGAAACGTTCCGCCAGACGGGTTTCAAGCTCCACGCATTCGACGATATCGCCGTCGATCGTCACCTTGACGACGCCATCGGCAACCGCCCGTGCGATCAAGCGGTGCGCCTTGACGGAAGGGACGCCAAGGCGTTTGGCGACCTCCGACTGTGTCAGTCCGCCGGCATAGTGCAGCCAGGCAGCACGCACCGCGAGCGACTCATCCGCATCGGCCATCGATTGTCCCCTTCCATTCAGTCCTGCGTTTCACCCAAGGTCGCCCTTTCTCCGGTAGCACCGTTCGATGCCGGCCCATAAAGGCTTCGTTGCTGTTACGGCATCGGTGCTCGACMAAGAATCAAATGCGATGCCGTAACGTTGATGTCCTAAAGCCTTGCCGGGTTCTTGCAACTAGATGCGGAGGCTGCCTGCGCCGGTGTCGATGTGAGGCGCCCAGAAGGCGATGCTTTCAGCGATTTGCGAAACAACTTGACGATCATTGGGTTCGCGCTCCTTGAACGACAGTTCGAGGCAGATCTCGTTGTCCTCAGCGCCGCCCTCGGTGAATGCCTGCAGCAATGGCGAGGGCTGGATACGGCCCCTGGCGTTGAATTCTGCCGTGAATGGCCGATGCCCGCCCTTGTCCATCAGGCTTTGCTTGATGTGGATGATCGGAGAAACCTTGGGAACGGCGCGCGCCCAGGCATAAGGATCATAATCGTCGGGATTTGCCGATGTGACATCGCCATGATCAATGTCGGCCATCATCCACATCGGCACCGCGAGATCGGCAGCCGTCAGGCGGTCCTGCAGCGCAATACATTCATTGATCGTCTCACCGAACTCGCGGCCGATGCTCATCGGCTCCCAGAACACATAGGAAAGGCCGGCTGAACGGGCGTGTTCGGCAACCTCAGCCCAACAATCGATCGCGATCTGGGTAAGGTTCTCCCGCTGTGCCGGATCGTCGAAATCCTTGTAGGTGAAGATGGCGAATTGTGTGCCGACCGACTGGCCCCCGAGATCGGCGATGATGTCGGCGAAGGTCTTGAACCAGTCGACGTAGTAGCGTCGGACATCGGCGTCGGGGTGGCCGAAATGATTGAGACGCCCATAGGGACCGGTCATGCCTGAAGTTACGCGAACGCCGGTGCGCTCCAACGCGGCTCGCATCGTACGGGTCAGCTTCCGGATCACCGCCGCCTGCCAGCTCGGATTGATGAATTCATGCGTCAGTTGCAGATCGCGGATCCKGAGATCGCGTGCAACCGTCTCGATGAGATCGTCCGGCTCGGCAAAACGGTTCACCAGCGGATTGGTGTTGAGTGAAAGTGTCAATGGCATGGGCGGCTCCTCGGATGCGCGGATATCTCAGGCGGCCAAAGCCAGTTCGCTCTCGAACCAAGCCGAGAAATCCGCTTTCTCCTTGGCGGTCATATGCAGGCCTTCCTTGGTGCGTCTCAGGAGAACGTCGTCCACGGTCTGCGCCCATTCGTAGGCAACGAGGTAGCGGACCTCTTTCTCATAGAGGTTGCCGCCGAAATGGCGTCCGAGGCCGGCAAGCGAGGCCGCTTCGCCTACGATGTTCCTGGTCCGCGCGCCATATAGGTGCCCGTAGTGGTTCACGAGCGCGCGCGGCATCCAGGGATAGGCCTCGCGCAGTGTGTCGGTGAAGCTGGCATAATCGGCATTCGGAATGTCGCCGCCGGGCAATGTCGCAGCACGGGTCCAGTCGCTGCCCATCTTGGGGAAGAATTTGGCGAGCCTCTGCAGGGCGTGTTCGGACAGCTTGCGGAACGTCGTGATMTTGCCGCCGAAAACATTGAGCATCGGTGCGCCGCCGGTTTCGTCGAGGTCGAAGACATAGTCGCGCGTCACGGCGGAAGGATTGCCCTGACCGTCGTCGAACAGTGGCCGAACGCCGGAGAAGCTTGAGATCACGTCGGAACGGCGCAATTTCTCCTTGAAATAGCGGTTCACGGCGGCGATCAGATAGTCCATCTCCTGCTCGTCGGCTTTCACCTCTTCCGGCTTGCCCTCGTAGGGAATATCGGTGGTGCCGATCAGGGCCATGTCGCCTTCATAGGGGTTGATGAAGATCACGCGCCGGTCATGGTTCTGGACCAGATAGGCATGCTGACCGCTCCAGAATTTCGGGACGATGATATGGCTGCCCTTCACGAGCCGGACCTTGCGGTGGCTGTTGGAGCCGGCGACACGGCCGATGATATCGTTGACCCAGGGGCCTGCGGCGTTCACAAGAGCGCGTGCCCGCACCGTGCGGAGGTCGCCGGAACGCTGGTCGCGCATCTGGACGAGCCAACTGCCATTGTCGCGCCGGGCGCTGATGCAGGCGGTGCGCGTCAGGATCTTGGCACCCTTCTCAGCGGCATCGAGGGCGTTCAGCAACACGAGCCGCGCATCGTCGACCCAGCAATCGGAATATTCGAAGCCCCTGGTATATTGATCGACGATCGGCGTGCCTTCCGGATCCCGGCTGAGATCGAGGGAGCGGGTGCCGGGCAATCGCTTGCGGCCACCCAGATGGTCGTAGAGGAAGAGGCCGAGGCGGACGAGCCAAGCGGGGCGATCCGTCGGGCTGTGCGGCAGCACGAAACGCATTGGCCAGATGATGTGACTTGCGGAATTCAGCAGCACTTCGCGCTCGATCAGGGCTTCGCGCACCAGGCGGAATTCATAATATTCAAGATAGCGCAGACCGCCGTGGACGAGCTTCCCGGATCKGGACGACGTGCCTTCGGCCAGATCATCCTTTTCGCAGAGCATGACGGAGAGACCCCGACCGGCTGCGTCCCGGGCGATGCCGGCGCCGTTGATGCCGCCTCCGATCACGAAGAGATCGAGGATTTCGGATTCAGTCATTTCATGCTCCTTCGGATGCCGTGCGCATCAAAAATCATCTCTCTTGCCCCTATGGCTGCGTCGCGAGCTTGTCCCATGCGGGTGCGATCGCCTGCCGCACGTCCAGATAGGCTGGGAACAATCGATCGTAGCGGCGCGCCTGTTCCGCATCGGGCGCTTCGGCTTCGCCGAGCAGCGGGGTGACCCATTCGGCAATGCAGTCGTCCATGGTCGCATAGGCGCCGATTGCGACCGCGGCCATCATGGCAACACCGGCAGCTCCCGCCTCCTGGCGTTCGGAAATCCGGACCGGCGCGCTGATGGCGGCCGAGAGCGATTGCCGTAGCGCGCGGCTTCGCGCGGCTCCGCCGGTCATTCGCAGCTCAAGCGGCATATCGCCCATCGCCGCGTAGCAATCGCGCGTCGCCATGCCGAGGCCTTCGACCACGGCGCGAACCAGGTCTGGGAAGCCGTGGCGGATGGAGAGCCCGGTAAAACCGGCGCGCGCGTGGGCGTTGACGAAGGGTCCGCGTTCTCCCGCCTCAGAAACATAGGGGTGATAGAGAATGGAGCCGGGGCGGCTTTCAGCGAACCATGTGTCGATCCGGGAAATGAGGTCCGAGGCGGCAACGGGCTTGCCCGCCTCCGACATCAGGTCGGCGGCGATCTGCAGAATCCAGTCGATATTGATCGTCGCGCCCATATTGGTCTGAACCTGGGTGACGATGCCGGGGATCGGTAGGGCGATCACATAGCCGGTGCCCTCGGCATTGAGCTGGACGTCGGAGACCGCCTTGGCGCGCATGTGCACGCCCGTCGAACCGATCGTCGAGCAGGCGGCGTTCTGGCCTGCGGTTCGCACTCCGGCGCCGAGTGCCGTCATGACCATATCGACGTAGCCGAGACAGACCGGCGTGCCCGCCCCAAGTCCCGTCTCGCCTTCTGCCCCCCCCGACGAATCGTACTGGCGCGTGCGGAAATTGCCGAAGGTGAAGCTTGCCTCGGACGGATCGGTTGCGCGGACGCCGGTGAGATTGAGGTAGAGCCAATCCTTGCAATGAAGGGCCGTCTCGGCTCGATCCAGAAGCTCCGGCATATAGCGGTCCATATGCGCGAGCTGCGGGCCTTGTTGGCAGGTGTTGAGCCCTGTGCCGGTTGCCTCGAAGCGGGCGCGATTGTAGGGATGGCCGTTCAGGCGGCTGACCGTCGAAGCGGCCCTTGCATCGAGCCAAAGCCAGGCATCGCCGACGGGGACATTGCCGGAGCCGACGAGCCAGGTGCCGTCGCCCTGACCGGTGACGCCGATGGCGGCGGTGCGCGCGGCAAGGTCGTTGACCTTTTCGACGAGCCCGCGCAGGGCGCTGACGCAGTCCGACCACGTGCGGTCAAGCGGCTGCGTAGCGGAACCATCATCCCCCATCGTATATTGATTGCGAGCCGAGGCGGCGGCGATCTGCCGGCCTGAAAGTTCGAAGGCGACGGCCTTGATAACGGATGTCCCCGCATCAATTCCGATAATGATCGGGTCGTTGCTAGGCATTGGGCGATAGCTCCCACGCACCGAGATCCGCCTCAGCGGCCAGTCCTTGTGTGAACTCCATTCCTTGCTCCTCCCCAATCGCCCGACCTGAGATCTTCACGGTCCATGCCGAAAACTGCTCCCACGGCGCGATCTTGATAAGCCGCATTCTCACGCTACAAATCGCAATCAGATTATAACATAGAAATCTCATATCGATMGTAATAATTTTCTAGCAATGTAATTTTTTTCATATAAAATAGGTCGTGTCAATTGTTGCGATCGCTCGAAGGTACGTGGATTCCGCGTGGGTGAACGCCGTGTGGCTTGGACACGTAGCGTTTGCAGCCMAAAATCMTGCCAATCGAAGCGCATGGTGGAATCGCGTCATATATTTTTGATATTTAACGATATTTTCTAAGAGAATTCATTCGGAAATGCTGAATTTAATGTTTCGAGCGCCAAGGCGCTGGCGGCAATGACAAATATGTCGGCTGCTGCAGTTTGTTCTACGGGGAACATGAGAGGAAGTTGCCGAGGGTGCCAGAGTGCAGTTGACACATTCGGAAAATTATAACATGCTTGGTGATGTTAATAACATTCTTATATCGTAACTGACGTCGCATGCCGTTGTTTACGAGGCCAGGCGATTGGGGGGAGACAAGCGCTGGCAACCGAGGAGGAACTTCGATGAGCTATTTCGTTTCGGTATACGGTTGGGCTTCATGGCGATGCCGTCGTGTCGATGGGCGAGGCCTATGTCGTTCCATCCGGGCAAGCCGACAGCGGCTTCGATGACCATCGTTTGCCAGCGAAAGTCGTTCGCTTTTTCCGTTTTCCTGCCAGCAGGGCAATCCGGCCGATAGCGCCGAAGGTCTTTCGAATATGAGTGCACAAATTCAAAACGCGGCCTCCAAGCCGAAATTCACATTGTGGGCGAGCGTGGCGGCGGCAGTGATCGTCATCGCGGCGATCGGCTTCGATACGACCATCGTCAAGATCGGCTCCGAAGACGATGTGCGCGAGCAGGCGTTTTCGCCGGAGGCTTACGGCGTCCAGGAGTTCCCGAAGGTGCAAGCAAATGTCGAGCAACGCGCCGTCGGCGCCGTCGATCTTGCCAATGCGATCGCGTCGGACAAGAAGGCGGCCGGCGACAAATATGGTGTTGCTACGAGCACTGGCCCGGTCATGCCGGTTTCGCTGACGGGCGTGTTTGGCGCCCGAAAGGCCAACTACAACGAGATCAAGGTGGATGGATTGCCGGCCGACGTMGTCGTGCGCGTCCAGACGGGGCCGGCCGTCAACGGCACGGACCTGCGCGACGCTACGGGCACTATCGAGTTCGGTCAGTTCACCAACCAGATCGAGTATCAGGATGCCGGTTCGGCAATCAACAACGAGATGAAAAAGGCCGTGCTCGCCGGTCTMGATGTTGAAAATCTCTCCGGCAAGACAGGAACGGTCGTCGGCGTCTTCAAGCTCATCAATCCGAAAAACTGGCTCGTCACGCCGGTGAAAGTCGAAGTCAAATGAGTGCGGCGCTGCAAAATGAGGGCGTACGCGGCGAGGTCGTTCTTGCTGCCCGCCACGTCACGAAATCCTATGGCAGCGTCCATGCCCTGAAGGGTGTCAATTTCGACATTCATCGTGGCCAGGTGACCACCCTGTTCGGCGAGAACGGAGCGGGCAAATCGACGCTGATGAAGATCCTCTCCGGCGTCGTCCAACCAAGCTCCGGCGAGATCGTCCTCGACGGCCAGCCGGTCTCGTTTTCTTCCTCCACCCATGCCCGCGAATGTGGCATCTCGATCATCCATCAGGAACTGAGCCTCGCTCCCAATCTCAATGTCCGCGACAATATTTTCATGGGCCGCGAGATCATCAAGAGCGGCGGCGTGGACTTTGCCGAGGAGGAACGCCAGACGCGGGCCTTGATGGCGGAACTCGAGGAGGAGATCGATCCGCTCACTCCCGTCGAGGATCTGCGCCTCGGCCAGCAGCAGATCGTTGAAATCGCCCGCGCTCTGTCGGTCAATTCGCGTATTCTCATCATGGATGAGCCCACTTCGGCGCTTAGCGCCAGCGAGGTGGAGGTTCTCTTCAAGGTCATTCGTGACCTGACAAGCCGCGGCGTCTCCATCGTCTATATCTCGCACCATCTCGAAGAGGCGCTGCAGATTACCCACCATGCCGTCGTGCTGCGCGATGGCAACATGACGGCTTATGCCGAGCGTAAGGACATCGATCTCGAATGGATCGTCCGCAACATGGTTGGCGAGAACTTCGATCTCGGCAGTCCGCCGACCGGCCATGAGATCGGCGAGGTCGCGCTGGCGCTTGAGGATTTGACCGTCCCCGGACCGTCCGGCGCCGCCTATAACGCAGTGGATCGTCTTTCGCTGCAGGTCCGTGCCGGCGAGATCATCTGCATATATGGTTTGATGGGCGCAGGGCGCACCGAACTGCTCGAATGCGTCGCCGGACGTCTTCGATCAAGTGGCGGCAGGGTTCTGCTTGAGGGCCGCGATGTCGGCAATCTCAACATCGCCGGACGCATCGCCAACGGCCTGGTGCTGGTGCCTGAAGATCGCCAGCGCGACGGCCTCGTCCAAACAATGACAGTCGGCTCCAACCTTTCGCTCGCCAGCATCGCCGCATTCACCAAGGGGTTGCTCACCTCCGGTGGGCGCGAGCGGGAGCTGGTGAACAACTCGATCCGCAAGGTTCATATCAAGACGGATGGTGGCGAGGCGGCGATCGGCTCTCTCTCGGGCGGCAACCAGCAGAAGGTCGTGATCGGCAAGATGCTGGCGACCGAACCCAAGGTCATGCTGCTCGACGAACCGAGCCGCGGCATCGATGTCGGCGCGAAAGCGGAAGTGTTCAAGCTTTTGGCCGAACGCGCCAAGCAGGGCCTGGCGGTGATCTATTCGACCTCGGAGGTCGGCGAATGCCTGAGCATCGCACACCGCATCATCGTCATGCATCGAGGCAGGATATCCGCCGAATTCGGTCCCGACGTCACCAAAGAAAAAATCATGGCCGCCTCAGGCGAAGCAGTGGTCGCGCACTAGCCGGCAATTATGGAGCGCTGATTATGTCAGTCACGAATGTCACAGGAAAGAAAGCGGTTGCGAACGGGCAGAAGCGGAACACCAATCCCATCCGGTTGATCCTCGAGGGCCGCGCGTTCTTCGCGCTGATCGTCATCATCGCAGTCTTTTCCTTTCTGTCGCCCTACTATTTCACGCTCAACAACTTCCTGATCATGGCCTCGCATGTCGCGATCTTCGGCATTCTGGCGATCGGCATGCTGCTCGTGATTCTGAATGGCGGCATCGACCTTTCCGTCGGCTCCACGCTCGGCCTTGCCGGCTGCATCGCCGGTTTCCTGATGCAAGGCGTCACGCTGTCGAGCCTCGGTGTCATCCTCTATCCGCCGGTCTGGGCTGTTGTCGTGATCACATGCGCGCTCGGCGCGTTGGTGGGCGCGGTAAACGGCGTGCTGATTGCTTATTTGCGGGTACCGGCCTTCGTGGCGTCGCTCGGTGTTCTCTACGTAGCGCGCGGCGTCGCGCTGCTGATGACCAACGGCCTGACCTACAACAATCTCGGCGGCCGTCCGGAACTCGGCAATACTGGCTTTGACTGGCTCGGCTTCAACCGCCTGGCAGGCATTCCGATCGGCGTCATCGTGTTGGCGGCGCTGGCCATCATTTGCGGCATCGTGCTGAGCCGCACCGCTTTCGGTCGCTGGCTCTATGCCTCCGGCGGCAATGAGCGTGCAGCCGATCTGTCTGGCGTGCCGGTCAAGCGGGTGAAGATCATCGTCTACGTTCTTTCCGGCGTCTGCGCCGCGATCTCCGGCCTCGTTCTGTCGTCGCAGCTCACCTCGGCCGGTCCGACAGCAGGCACGACCTATGAATTGACCGCAATCGCAGCCGTAGTGATCGGCGGCGCGGCGCTGACCGGTGGTCGGGGCACCGTTCGCGGCACGATGCTCGGCGCCTTCGTCATCGGCTTCCTGTCGGACGGTCTCGTCATCATCGGCGTGTCCGCCTACTGGCAAACCGTCTTTACTGGCGCAGTCATCGTGCTCGCGGTCCTCATGAACAGCATCCAATACGGGCGTCGGACCAAATCGGGCTGACGATCGCGACAGAACTTGTCCACGACGGCGGGCTGCTTCGAACAGCCGCCGATTGCGGAAAGCACCGCCGGCTCGCCGGCACAATCCGAGCTCATCAAATGGGAGAGAGACCAATGTTTAAAAAAGGCTTGCGCATTGTTATTACGGCAGTCGCGGTGGCGCCGCTTTTGACTGGAGCGGCATGGGCCGCTGGTCAGATGACGATCATCGTCAACGATCCGGCCAACCCTTACTGGCTGACGGAAGGCAATGTCGCAAAAGCGACGGCCGAAAAGCTGGGCTATACGGCAACCGTCAGTGCCCACAAAGGCGACACCAATACTGAAAGCAATTTGATCGACACGGCAATCACCAACAAATCCGTCGCCATCATCCTCGACCCGGCCAATGCCGACGGCTCGGTCGGCGCGGTGAAGAAGGCTGTGGCTGCCGGCATTCCGGTCTTGCTGGTCAACGCTGAAATCAACCAGGAAGGTCTCGCCAAGGCTCAGCTCGTCTCCAACAATGCGCAGGGTGCAGCACTTGGCGCCCAGCAATGGGTCGAAAGCGTCGGTGACAAGGGCAAGTATGCCGAACTGCTCGGCGCTCCGTCTGACAACAATGCCGCAACCCGCTCCAATGGTTACGAAACGGTGCTGACGCAGTATCCGGACCTGCAGAAGGTCGCGAAGGAAGTCGCCAACTGGGATCGCACCCAGGGCCATGACAAGATGCAATCCATGCTGCAGGCCAATCCCGACATTGTCGGCGTCATTTCCGGTAACGACGAAATGGCGCTCGGCGCGATCGCCGCGCTGAAGGAAGCCGGCAAGCTTGCCAAGATCAAGGTCGGCGGTTTCGACGGTTCGCCGGATGCGGTGGCCGCGATCAAGGCTGGCGAACTGCAGTACACCGTGCTGCAGCCGGTTGCGACCTTCTCTGCGGAAGCTGTCAAGCAGGCTGACAGCGTCATCAAGACGGGTAAGACCGGCGCCAAGAGCGAGAAGCAGCTTTTCGATTGCATCCTGATCACCAAGGACAACGTCGACAAGTACACGGCTCCGTTCGTTCTGTCGCAGTGACGACGACAGGGGGACGCCGGCAGCGGCGTCTCCCTCATCCGGCCGCCGGCGGTTCGCCGGGGGCAGCCAAGACATGCGCAATGCAAAGGGTTGTTCCATCTCCTCTTTTTGCCTTCGCACTGCATTCGCTGTACGAAACCGACATCGACGAGATTCAGCGGCAGGGGCCAAAGTGACACAGAAGACAAGCCTGGGAGCATCCCTTTTGGACGAATTGCCAAGCGACAGCCGGCACACCCGCCAGCTCGTTCGCCGGCAGATGATTGCCGAGGCCGTGATGACGGAAGGTTCCATGCGTATCGAGGATCTCACCGAGAGATTCGGCATCAGCCTGATKACCGCTCATCGGGATGTCGACGAACTCGTAAGCCGCGGTCTTTTCCGCAAGACGCGCGGCATCGTCACTGCCGCCGCGACCAGTCTCATTGAATCGAGCGATGTCTATCGTTCAAACCGGCAGGCGGCTGAAAAGAAAGCGATTGCGGCCGCGGCGATGCAGTTTGTCGAGCCGGGTCAGGCGATTTTCTTCGATGACTCGACGACCGTGCTGCAGATGGCAACCCATCTCTCCGCCAAGGTCCCGCTGACGGCCATCACCAACTCGCTGACCTTGATGAATACGCTCAAGGGAATGCATGACGTGACGCTTCTGGCGCTTGGCGGCCAGTATTATAGTTGGTGCAATGCCTTCATGGGCCGCATGACGATCAACGAAATCACCCGGTTGCGGGCCGATATCGCTTTCATTTCGATGTCGGCAATCACCGACGACATCGCTTTCCACCAGTCGCCGGAAATAGTCGATACGAAACGGGCGATGTTTGACTGCGCCGTCAAGCGCATCCTGCTTGCCGATCACACGAAATTCGAGCGGCGTGCGTTGCACAGCTTCGCGGCACTGAGCGAGTTTGATGCCGTGGTCGTCGATGACAAGACGCCTGCCATCCACATCGACCGCATGCGGTCCAAAGATATCAATGTCGTCATCGCCAAGGGCGATGGGGGCCGGTCATGAGGGTGGCGATGGCAGAAAGGCCCAAAAGCGGCCCGTCTGTTCGTAGACCGGATCATGCGTGCGGCCTTTCCACCATCCGGAGTCATAAGCATGCCGAGTCTGCTCGGAATTGACAGCGGTCTGACGGTCACGAAAGCCGTCATCTTCGACATCGACGGAACGCCGATTGCCGTGGCGCGCCGGCGCGTCACACAGTTCATACCGAAGGCCCGGCATATCGAACGCGATATGGATGAGCTCTGGACGGCGACGGCGGATGCAATCGCCGAGGCGATCAGTCTCAGCAAACGTCCCGCCTCCGATATCCAGGCGATCGCGGCAACCGCTCATGGCGACGGCATCTATATGCTCGATCGCGCCTGCAAGCCGTTGGGGCATGCGATCCTGTCGCTCGACAGCCGGGCGGGAGCTGTCGTCGATCGCTGGCTGGAAAGTCCGATTGCTGATGAAGCGATAGAGCTTACCGGGCAGTTGCCGCATGTCTCGGCACCGTCGGCACTGCTTGCCTGGATCAAGGAGAAGGAGCCGGCCCGTTTTGCGGAGATCGGCCATATCATGAGCTGCAAAGACTGGCTGTGCTTCTGCCTGACCGAGGTGATCGGTACGGATAGGACGGAAGCAAGTACCTCCTTTACCAATGTCCGAAGCCAGGAATATTCGCTGGACGCACTCGGGCTTTTCGGACTGGAAGCGTTGGCCGATGCCTTGCCGCCAGCTTCGCGTTCGGACGAGATCGTCGGTCATGTAACGCGAGCCGCAGCGGCGCGCACGGGGCTTGCCGAGGGAACGCCTGTCGTCGCCGGTCTGCACGATGTCACCGCATCGGCGCTCGGCGCGGGCGGTTACGCCTCCGGCGTGGTTGCGGTGATCGCCGGCACATATTCGATCAACGAAACCCTTTCCTCCGAGCCACGCGTCGACAGGCGCTGGTTCTGCCGCAATGCCATTGCGCCCGGTCAATGGAACAACATGTCGATCTCCCCGGCTTCGACGGCGAATTACGACTGGTTTCTCGACCGGCTTTGCGCCAGCGAACGCGCAGGCTGCGAAGCGTCTGGCGGATCGATCCATGCATTGCTGGCACCCGAGATAGAGGCGGCGTTCGGCCGCTCCTCGACGGCGCTTTTCCACCCCTATCTGTTCGGCTCACCCTATGGCGCCTCGGCAAGCGCCGGCTTCTTCGGTCTCGGCGGCTGGCATGATCGCGGCGACATGCTCCGGGCCGTGCTGGAGGGAATCGCCTTCAACCACAAAATCCACGTCGATGCGCTGAGTGACCGTTTCGCCTTCGGGGAGGCAAGGCTTGCGGGCGGCATTTCCCGCAATCCGAGGGTCGTCCAGATGTTCGCCGATGTTCTTGGAATGCCGGTGACGGTGACGGAAACTGACGAGGCGGCAGCGTGGGGAGCGGCCCTCTGCGCCGGCGCGGGTGTCGGGCTTTATGACGGCCCGCAGAACGATCCGCGCAATGTCGGCGCGATTGCCAGGACTTGTTATCCCGATGCGGGCCGCAGCGCCGACTATCGCGTGCGCTACGATCTTTTCAAGGAGATCGCCGAGGCCATGGCGCCGCTCTGGCCGAAGATCGGCGGCCTCGTGCCGGCGGATGCCGCAAACTAGAGTTTCAGCAGGACCATGACGTCATGACCGATACCGCCGCCGATCTGGACCAACGCTTTTCGAGACTGCAGGATGGCGACATCGATGTCGTCATCCTCGGGGCGGGCGTGAACGGCGCCGGACTGTTTCGCGATCTTGCAATCCAGGGCATCGACTGCCTCATCGTCGACAAGTCCGATTTTGGTTCCGGCACCAGTGCCGCCCCGTCGCGGCTCATTCATGGCGGATTGAAATATCTGGAGACCGGCGAATTCGGATTGGTCGCGCAGTCGACGCTTGAACGCAATCTGCTCTTGAGGAATGCGCCGCATTGCGTCGAGGCGCTGCCGACCTTCGTTCCGATCTTTTCCTGGACCCGCGGCATATGGGCGGCGTTGCGCACGCTCACCGGCTCGACCACCGCGCCGAGGAGCCGCGGCGCGGTCCTCATCAAGATCGGGCTCGCGCTCTATGATTTCTTCGGGTCGCGCGGCCGCGTCATGCCCCGCCACAGGTTCGTCTTCAAGGGTCGGGCGCTGAAGGAGATGCCGCATGTCACGCCGAAAATCGTCGCCGGCGGCATTTATTACGACGCCAAGATCAGCAGGCCGGAGCGGCTCGTCTATGAGCTCGTGAAGGATGGGCTGGAGGCCAACGGTAATGCGCTCGCCGCCAATTCCACGACGCTGATCTCGTCACCGAACGGGACGCTCACCTTCCGCCGACCGGACGACAGCGCGTTCTCCGTCAGGCCGAAGCTTGTGATCAACGCTGCCGGCCCCTGGATCGATCGTGTCAACGAAACGCTCGGCGCGTCCTCGCATCTGATCGGCGGCACAAAAGGCTCGCACATCCTGCTCGACCATCCGGAGCTGGTGCGTAGCCTGAACGGCCATATGATCTATTTCGAAGCCGACGACGGCCGCATTTGCCTGGTCTATGGCTATCTCGGTCTTGCCCTTGTCGGCTCCACCGATATTCCAAGCGCCGATCCGGACAATGTGCGCTGCGAGGAGCCGGAGCTCGATTATTTCCTAGAAAGCTTGAGGTCGCTGCTGCCAGGGCTGCAGTTCGATGAGAAGCAGGTCGTCTATACCTATAGCGGCATCCGCCCGCTGCCAGCTTCGGATGCGTCGTCGCCTGGGCTGATCAGCCGTGACCATTCCGCCCCGGTGCTGGAGCCGCAGGCAGGACGCCCGTTCGCGATCATCTCGCTTGTGGGCGGAAAGTGGACCACCTTCCGCGGCTTTGCCGAAGAAGTCGCCGATACCGTGCTCAGCCGTTTCAAGCGGACACGACGCGTTTCCACCCAGCAGCTTGCAATCGGCGGCGGCAAGGATTTTCCTGCCAATCCCGGTGCAAGGAAGGAATGGGTGCGCACGGTTGCCGCCAGGACCGGTATCGATCCGAAGCGGGTCGGCGCGCTTCTGGCCCGCTACGGCACCACGGCCTCGGCAATCCTTGAGCATGGTTCTGCCTATAGCGACGCCGAGCGGCTTCCCGGCGCTTCGCATTACAGCTTTCTCGAAATCGACTGGATCGCGCGCCGCGAGCTTGTCGTGCATCTGTCTGACATTGTCTTCCGCCGCACCACGCTGGCCATCGAGGGCGCGCTGACGATGGAGGGGCTGCGCGCGGTCGGCACGATCGCCGCCGGCGCATTCGGATGGAGCGGGCAAAGATTGCAAGCCGAGATCGACGATGTGGTGAATTCGCTGGCGAAGTTCCATGGCCGCCGGCTGACCGATACGTCCGGCCAGCAGCCGGCGGAAGCACGGATATAAACCAATCCGGCCTCTTCGCGCGCGCCATGATGGAATTTCGCGCCCTACTCCCTGTAGGACGCATCCTTCCGGTCGAGCGTCKATTTGAGGTAATCGAAATGTGCGAATGCCATGCCCTTATAGGCATGCCAGCCTTCCGCGGTCTTGCGGGCGACATCGTCTGACAGGATGTTCAATGCCTGGCCGCTGGAATAGGCCAGCATCAGGGTTTTCGCAGCCTTTTCGAAGAAATAGAGATCCTCGAACGCTTCCGCGACGGTATCGCCGGTGCAGGTCACACCATGGTTGCCCATCATCAGGGTCTTGTTGCTGCCGAGAGACCGGGCCAGTCTTGCGCCTTCCTCGGCATCGTCGGCGATCCCTCCGAAACCGAGATCGATGCCAAGCGTGCCGAAAAAGCGCGCCGTATTGTTGTCGATCGGTTTCATTGACGGGTCCTTGAGCGTGGAAAGCGCCGTCGCATAGGGCGGATGGCAATGGAGCAGCACACGGACTTCGGGGCATTCTCGGTGGATTGTGCCATGAACAGTCCATGCAGATGGGTCTGGCGCATTATCACGATTCATAACCGTCCGATCATCCGCATCGAGCAACAAGAGATCGCTTGCCCGGATCGCCCCGAAGTGTTTCCATTTCGGGTTCATCAGGAACTGTTTGCCATCCGCCGATACGGCCGCGCTGAAGTGGTTGCCGACGGACTCGCTCCAGCCGAATTCGACGCAGAGACGAAAGGCGGCCGCCAGATCGATCCGCAATTGCGCGAGATCGTGACCGGCAATATCGGTGAGGGAGTTTCGTTCGTTCATTTGAACCGTCCTTCCGATGTCAGCGCGCGATAGGTGCTGCGCATCTCGCCGCGATCGGCGTAGCAGCCGCGCAGATAGCGGTCGCCGCTGGTTGCCGAATAGGCTGCCCGCCCATGCACGATGCGGTGATTGTCAAAGACGATGCATTCCGTGGCTTTGAGCGTGAAACGCATGAGATATTTGTCGGACTGCAGCATGCGGCCGAAACGGCAGAAGGCCGGATAATACCGATCCAGAAAAGTCTGCGGCAGGTCGAATATATCGGCCATGTGCTGGCTGATGGTGACTCCCGATACCTCGCCGTGCTCGTCCAGTTCGATGACCCTCTGCCGAGAGCGGACATCGTAGGTGTCATGTTCGCAATAATAGGGGATTTCCGTTTCCGTCAGGAGCTTGAAGTCCTCGGGAAACTCCGTCTTCAGATCGTTGGCGACGGCGGCGCCGTCGAGGAAGAGGTTCCTGCCACCTTCGACGCTATTGGCCCGGCAATGCAGGAATTGCATGCCCGGAGCCATTTCCTCCGCAGGCGTGTCGGTATGCAGTTCCAGAGCCTTTGCCGTATAGGCAAGGTTTGTCGGTTTGATATGCGTGCGGACGTCGAAATAATCGCCGAAGAATGTCGGGCGCATATGTCCCATCAGGCGCACCAGTTCTGTCAGTCCCTCGTTGCTGTCGGGCATGTCCGTCACGATCGCGACGCCCTCGACGATCAATGCCTCCAACCATTTGGCGACGGTCGACTGGTTGGCCAGAAGCTCCGGCTGCGAGAATCTGGCAATGGCGGCATAGTGATCCGAATACCATGGCCGTCGCGGAAGGTCCGCGGGATCGTGCCGGGGCTTGCCGCCGCTATATTGCTCCAGCAGACTCAGCGGATAACGGCTCTTGTGTCCGTCACCTTTCCAGACGATCTCCAGCGCATCGTCGACCACCGCGGCCTGCTCCGGTGCGGGCGCGCTGTCCAGATGGAAGATGTCGAACACGCGCTCGCGGGTCTGGCTGTCGAAGGATGTCGGGCAATTGTCCCGCAGCCAGTAATAGTTGAAGTAGCTTGCCGCCCCACCTGCCAGGCCGAGATGCAGGCCCTTATCGCCCAGTTTCACCGGTGACGTCTCCAAAAGGCCCGTGTCCATCTTACCCTCCTGCCTCCTTATGTTAATAATCGGCTTTCATCCCCAAAAGCCGTTGTTTATGGACAATAGAGCGGGTAGTCGCTAATCTGAAGATGGAAAAAAATGCAGATAACATAACTCAGAGATTATATTGGAAACTCGCCTGCCACCCCTCCGATTGCTGACGGTCTTCGAGATCGTGCTGCGGACAGGCGGCGCCCAGAAAGCTGCGTCGGAGCTGAATGTCACGCAACCGGCCGTGAGCCAGGCGCTCAAGGCCCTGGAAGATTATGTCGGCACACGCCTGCTTGATCGCAGCAAGCGCCCAGCAACGCTCACGGAAGCCGGAAGGATCCTGCAGGCAGGCGTTTCGGAGGGGCTTGGGCGCATTGCGGAGGCTTTCGTACAGATACGGTCGCTTCAGAATGCCGCCGAGCAATCCGTCACTGTTGCCTGCAGCGTCGGCACGGCGACTTACTGGCTCATGCCGCGGCTTGCAGATTTTTACAGTGAGCACCAGAACATTGCCGTGAACGTGCTGACAACAGCCGGCGCGCCGGAGTTCCAGCCTGGGGTGGATCTCGTCATCCGATACGGCACGGGCGATTGGAAGGACGGTCTAAGCGTCAAGCTCTTTGACGAAAGGGTCGTTCCCGTCTGCAGTCCGGTCGTTGCTGAACGGATCGAGGCCGAAGGTGGCCTGTCGGCCGCGACCTTGCTGCATGTTAGAAGCGACGATGATAGCTGGCTGACCTGGAAGGATTATCTCAGCCTCAACGGATTGCCGGAAAACCGCGCGCTCGGCCGTTATTTCACCAATTATGTCCAGGCGACGCAGGCGGCCTTGTCGGGGCAGGGCGTTCTGCTCGGATGGGAATCGAATGCGGGAGATCTCGTTCGCGAGGGGAGGCTCGTCGTGTTTGGCGCAACTGCCTATCATCCCAAGGAAGCCTTCTTCCTCGTTTCTCCCGCGGTGCCGCAGCGCAGGGCGGCGGTGCGGCTTCTGACGGAGTGGATCATCGGTCACGGAAACGGCGCGACCACTTTGAGCTGAGCGGCGGCCTTCCGCAGACGCACAAAAACACTGTCCGCAAAACCTCTGCGAAGGCGCTGCGGACAGATAGTTCGCGTTCTTGCCGAAGCCGGATTGTCGCCCGGCGTTGGCTTTACGAAAAGACCGGATCGAGCGCGCCGGACTTGTAGCGCTTTGCCATTTCCGAGACCGATAGCGGCTGGATGCGCGTCGCATGACCTGCCGTCCCAAACTGCTCGAACCGCTCCCTACAAAGCTTCGTMAGCGCGGCCATGGCGGGCTTCATGTACTTGCGCGGGTCGAATTCGCTCGGGTCTTCCTGCAACACGCGGCGAATCTGGCCGGTCATCGCCATGCGGCCATCGGTGTCGATGTTGATCTTGCGCACACCGTTCTTGATGCCGCGTTGGATTTCTTCGACCGGCACGCMCCAAGTGGGCTTCATCTGGCCGCCGTACTTGTTGATGATCTCCTGCAGTTCTTCCGGAACTGAAGAAGAGCCGTGCATCACCAGATGTGTATTTGGCAATTTGCGGTGGATCTCTTCGATCACATTCATCGCCAGCACTTTGCCGTCGGGCTTGCGGGAGAACTTGTAGGCGCCGTGCGAGGTGCCCATGGCGATCGCCAAGGCATCGACCCTCGTTTCCCGCACGAATTTGACCGCCTCGTCCGGGTTGGTGAGAAGCTGGTCATGCGAGAGCTTGCCTTCGGCGCCATGGCCGTCCTCTGCTTCGCCCATGCCGGTCTCCAGCGAGCCGAGCACGCCGAGCTCTCCTTCCACCGAGATGCCGCCAAGGTGGGCCATATCGGTGACGGTCTTCGTTACACCGACGTTATAGTCCCAATCGGCCGGCGTCTTGGCGTCGGCCTTCAGGGAGCCGTCCATCATCACCGACGTGAAACCGGCCTGAATGGCGGTCATGCAACTGGACGGATCGTTGCCATGATCCAGATGGACGCAAAGCGGGATGTGAGGATAGATCTCGGCGACGGCATCCATCATGTGTTTCAGCATGATGTCGTTGGCATAGGCTCTGGCACCGCGCGATGCCTGCATGATGACGGGTGCGTTGACGGCATCGGCCGCCTCCATGATGGCGAGCGCCTGTTCCATGTTGTTGATATTAAAAGCGGGGACGCCATAGCCATGTTCTGCTGCGTCATCGAGCAACTGTCTCAACGTGATGCGTGCCATTCAAGCTCTCTCCCTTTAGCATTGCGAGCGACTGCGATCATTTTGATACTTATGGGGATGTCATTTCGATTGCACCGGAGGGTGGCTACAGGTCGTAGCCGGATGCGTGGATCAAAGATGACAGAAACCTCCCGAAAACGTCATGGAAAGCCCATAACATCCCATCAAAATTCATAACAGCATAAACTAACAAGATCACATGGTTTGTGACGTTTTGCGTCGTGTTCGTGAGAAATCGCGGCGAATTCGGTCGTTTACATTGAAAGCGGACGGCGGAATGATGGAAAGCGCAAACTTGCGAGGGAGGGTGGATGTCGGAAAGGTTGCGCCAGCCCCTGGGCAGGCGGCGCTGCTGATCGCGCAGATCCCGGCGGGACAGCGGTTCTATCGGAAAAAAGAGGGGATGGGATCGATCGTCTCGGGGGATAGAGCACGATAGACCCGAACCCAAAACAGCGCTTCGCTTGTCCTTTGGTTTCGTTCGGCGATCAGAGCCCGTATCAACGCTTCCGAGCCGGCCATATCGTGCCAGCTCATTTTCAATCCACTGGCGGCTTGGCTCACCGCCTCCTCAGCTTCGTCGGCTTGGCCCATCTCGCTCTCCTAACGTGAGGATATACGGGCGCCTTTGCGAACGTCATTCCCCTCATATGTGGGGATGCCCTTGTTTGTGGAAGCAATCTCGCGGTAGGATGGTATCAAAGGTAGGTGATGCGTCATGCGGGGAACCTCCGACAACCCAAGATTCGAGCACGCCTTCAATGAGATCAAAGCGGCGCCCAATGTGGACACCGCCATTCGGTCTCTGCAGGCGGCATATCACGTCGACTACGTGACCTACCATCTCGCGCAGACAATTATGGATACGATCGACGCACCGTTTGTTCGTACCACCTATCCCGATGCCTGGGTTTCCCGATATCTCCTGCACGGTTATGTTAGGATTGATCCGGTCGTCAGGGAAGGTTTTCTCCGTCAACTTCCGTTCGACTGGAGCGAGGTCGAGCCGACGCCAGAGGCCTACGCGCTATTGGTCGACGCGCAGAAACATGGCCTTGGCGGCAACGGTTACTCCATTCCCGTCGTCGACAAGGCCAGGCGCCGGTCGTTGCTTTCCATCAATTCAGCTTTGCCGGCCGATGAATGGCAGGAACTGGTCACGAGTTCTCAAGAGGCGTGGACAGAACTTGCGCATCTCATCCATACCAAAGCTGTGCTGGAACTCTATGGCGAACATGATCCGGTGCCATCCTTGAGCCCGAGGGAAATCGAGTGCCTGCATTGGACAGCGCTTGGCAAGGACTACAAGGACATCGCGCTGATTCTCGACATTTCCGAGCATACGACGCGCGACTATCTGAAGACGGCGCGGTTCAAGCTGGGCTGCGCCACGCTCTCGGCCGCCACGACCAAAGCCGTCCAGCTTCGCATCATTACACCGCTCACAAATCCCCTCAAATGAGGGGCTCCATTTGCGGGATTTCCGACCCTGGCTTTCAGGCTCATTCTTGCCTTACGACAGCAACTGTTGGAGGCGAAAATGTTCATAGTTATTCAAGCTCATGAATATCATAAATACGCGAACATCCTCGATCAGATGTTCCGCCTTCGTAAGACGATCTTTGCGGATACGCTTGGCTGGGACGTAACCGTCATCGGCCCCTACGAACGCGATAGCTACGATGCTCTCGGCCCCGCCTATCTTGTTTGGTGCGATGAGCGGCGTGTGCGGTTCTACGGCGGGATAAGGCTCATGCCGACGACGGGACCGACACTTCTCTACGATGTCTTCAGAGAGACGTTTCCGGCCGCAACCGACCTCGTTGCGCCGGGGATCTGGGAAGGAACCCGCATGTGCATCGACGAGGCCGCGATCGCAAGCGAGTTTCCCGACATCGATGCCGGCCGGGCATTCAGTCTGTTGTTGCTCGCACTTTGCGAATGCGCCCTCGACCACGGCATCCACACGATGATTTCCAACTACGAACCCTATCTTAAGCGGGTGTACAAGCGGGCGGGTGCTGAAGTCGACGAACTTGGCCGCTGCGACGGATATGGGAAATATCCTGTTTGCTGTGGTGCTTTCGAGGTCTCGCAGCGTGTCCTGGCGAATATGCGGCGCATGCTGAACGTCTCGGCTCCGCTTTACGTTCGCCCCAAGCCAATACGATCCGTTACCACACGACTGTTGGAGATGGCGGCGTGAGCAACGTGACCTTCGTGTTTCGAATTAGGAGGCGCCCATGCCCAGCGACGATAGTCTGAGAGTGCGTGAATTTGTCAGAATGTTCAGACTGATTTCCTCGGCGAAGGATGCAGCCGAAGCACTGCAGCTTCGCAACCTAGTCCACCTGACGAATATGGCATTGCTGCAGGTGGCACTGGACTGGGATGGTCTGGACCCGGAACGAGATCCCGATATCGACCTGGGAGGGCTCGTTCGCGAGAAAGCGCGGATCGCGATGAGGAACGGCAGAGAGAACCTGCTTGTTCTACCCCATTCGTGAATAACCGAGCTAGAGCGTCCTCCGCTTTCAGGCGGGACTACCTGGAAGCGGATAAGATCCTCTAGCGCCGGGATATCCATGAACTTCCATTCGGTCGATCGGCGTCTGCGTCAACCCGATCCAGCATTCGAACTCGGTGTTTGAGATCGAAAGAAGCCCCGCAGAAGCGGGGCAATTGCTGAATGCGACCTGTTAGTGCCAGGTCTGTCGATTATACCAGGAGTCAATGTCGCGCCGTGCGCGATCTCTTTGCAAACCATAGCGTTCCTGGAGTTTGCCTTCGAGCTGATCCAGGCGACCGTCGATTTGATCGAGGTCGTCATCGGTGAGCTTACCCCACTGCTCCTTGACCTTGCCTTTAACCTGTTTCCAGTTTCCTTCGACTCTGTTCCAATCCATAATTTCCGCCTCGCTATCTTGGTTGCGTTATGGGAAGATAACGCAGCTTGGCTATCTTTGTTCGGTAGGGAGACCTGCTGTAAACGGCGAAAATGACCGGTTAGACAGACTTACGAAAATCCGACGAGTGTGCCGCACCCGATTGGTATGGGTCAAATAACGTATAGAAGTTGTCATAAAAATATGCTTTAAATCAACCGTCGGACGTGCCCGCGCCCGACTGCTGGACTATCTTTTGCCCTATCCCTGAGCGGATAGGGCTTTTTCTTTTTTGTGAGAGTGAACCTCTTCGCACGAAGCGATCATCGAATGGCTTCTCGTCCGCCAATCTTTAGGCCCGCCGCGGTGCTGGGCAAGCACGCGACGGGCCAGGGCATCGCTGCTTGGTTCATGCGACACCCGGTGGCGCCCCCCTGCCACCTGCGTCCAAACCGATATGATGTGGGGAAGTTCCAGTGAGTTTTAGAAAGCTCCGCTAAAGAACTACACCCTATACAAAAGGCGTAGTTCCCTAGCCGAGCCATGACGTGGCCGCTTCTTTCTTGGTCTTATGGTCTCCGCACGACCCGCATAACCAGCGAGACGATAAACAAGACCAAGAAGATGAAGAATAGAAACTGTGCTATCGAAGCAGAGGCGCCTGCGATGCCTCCGAATCCGAGAATGCCGGCAATCAGCGCCACAACAAAAAACACCAGAGCATAGTAAAGCATCGTGCTCTCCTTTCGATTGATGTAGGAGATAACGGAGCGCTTCGGTATTGGTTCCGAAACGTCATGCCCGGGCCAAGCTGACCTTTCGGCTTGGTCAAGGTATCGATCGTTCAGGTGACGCACATAGATGCCGGCGATGAACAGGGCCGACGGCAACCGTTCATTGGCTATCCAAAATTCAGCGCGTGCTGGAATGATCTGTCGCCCTCATTGGGCTCTGGTGGTTCCGCTGCCTGAAGGTAGAATTTGACAGGCGCGGTCAGAACGAACCAAATATTTGCTCCGAACAAGAAATACGCGCCCACGGAGTCGCCGGCGCCGGCGAAAAAGGGCAGACTGGCGGACATGAACAAGACGGTCATTCTCACCGACCATTCCGCTTCTCGTCTCGCGAAGGCATGTGTCCTAAGGCGCGCATATTCCCGCCGGCCATACGTATCGGTTTTTCTCATCGAAAAAAGGAGCTTCCAAAGGGAGGGAAGCGCCAGCATGATGAGAGCTGAAATGCTGAGGAGGAGCCCGGAGCCGTGAAGAAAATGTTCAGCGGCAATCAGAAGAAACAGGAGCACGGCAAGGTGCCAGGTCGGCTCGAGCCGCTCTGGAGGCTGACCAGAATAAACATGCCACGCTCGAAGCCAATTGGCTGCGCCATCGAGCAGCGGCTGATCGATGTAACGATTGATCCATTCCATTTGTAAGCGGTCCCATTGCCGGAGGAGAAGGGAACAACACGCAAATCGGTCATCATCGTGGCAATGCCATCGATAACCGGCGAATGGCTGCTGCGGCAGGAACTGCTGGTGGCCGGAACTACATGAATAGTCTATCGTTATAGCCATCTCTCATCGAAGGGAGATCATGCAATTCACCGACGGAGGCGTCGCGTTAAACGACGTCGTTGCTCCAGTGGAATTCATCGGCGAAGGAGTCGAACCTTGAACACTGCCAATCTCCAACTTGAAGGTCTTCTCACCGCAGTCGCTTCAATCAATGCCCTTCTCGTCGACAGCGGCATCGTTTCTCGCAGCGATATGCAGCAGGCGTTGGAACGTGCACAGCAAGGCGTCAACGGCGAGGCCCGCGGCCTATCGGAAGCCAATCGAAAGGCCATGCTCTTTCCCATTCGTCTGCTGCTGCTCGCCAACGAGGAGTCGAGCCTGGGGAGAGCCAGGACATTTGCCGAATATGCAGAAGCGGTCGGCAAATCATCCTGAAATGCTCGCGCTCAAAGAGCCATGAAGCTGCGGTCGAGCTAAAGATGATTGCGGCGGTGTCGCTTTAAGGCTGTTCCCGCGTACCTGGCGCAGCGGTCCGTTCGTTCGCGTCTTCAAGATCGCCTTTTACCAGAAATGCGTCCGTATGTTCGGCGGCTGCTTCCCTTGGCGCATCCAATTTTGGCACGTCGTCGCCCTCGATCTCGGTCTTATMGAGATGAAACTCACCATTGATCTGTTTTTCTGCACGTTCCCAATGCTCGAGGTGTCGACCTTCTGGTCTGCCTTCGTTTTCCCATATGGAGTAGGCCCGCTCTCTGATTTCCTTTTCGAGATCTCTTGTTGGTGCTTCCGCCGTTTGTGATTCATCGGCTGCTGGCGAATTGGTCGGTCTGTCATCTGCCATCGGTCATCTCCTTTTCGCCTATCAATCGACGTGGGGAGAGTATGTTCCTTGACCGGCCCGCCTTTTGTTCATTCGCCACAAAATTCCTAACACGGCACGTCGTCGGCTGATGCAACGCTCGGTGCTTTACTTGAGCATGATGCCCTTGTCTGCAAGGCCTCGTCTCAGCCGGTCGATCACGGCATGGCGCGTCTCCGACCATTCCCTCGTTTTCGCCCAGTATTCGATCATCAATACCGTCTTGTCGGCGGTGAGATCGTCCGAATAGACGCGGGAGGGTGGATCGTTTCGCACCCGTTCGTCCGATCTGACGAGCTCGAGTATCGCCTGCATCACCACGTCGATATCGACATCGTTGCCGACAGCGACCGACAATTGCTGGCGCCGGCTGACCTCGCGGCTGTGATTTTTGATCGGCGTATTCCACAGCGTTGAATTCGGAGCCATCAGGTAGAGGCCGTCGGCTGTCTTCATCACAGTCGCGAACAAGCCTATTTCGAGAATGCGTCCCTCGACATTGGTCGTCTCGATATATTCACCAACACGCAGCGGCCTGAGCACCAGAAGCATGATACCGGCTGCAATGTTTTGAAGCGTGCCTTGCAGCGCCAAGCCGATCGCCAAGCCTGCAGCGCCGAGAGCGGCAACGATCGACGCGGTCTGAATGCCGAATTGCGCCAGTACGGCGACAAAAACAAAGATGAGAATACTGTAATGCAGGACGTTTTCGAAAAAGCGGGCAAGCGTCTCGTCGATCCCATGGATTCTCGACAGACCTTGATAGGCCCACCGGCTGAAAACTCCGGACAGAATCCAGCCGACGATGAGAAGAATGACGGCGCCGGCGATGGAGAAGCTATATTGTACAGCCAGGGCCGCTGCTTGGCTGAAGGCGGCGCGCGCGGCAAGAATAAGGTTGACCGGCTGATTTTCCATTGAAAAAGCATCCTTCCAAGACGGTAGCAACGATGATTTGGTCTGAAATAGTCCGTTGAACCCGTTTTCAACCGCGCGGTTGCGGTTTCTGCCGAGAGGAAGTGGCGCCCGGATGGATATCGAGGGCGGCGATGTCCTGGTTGAGTTCTGATGAGATCTTCTTCGTCATCACGCCCCCTCTGGGTGGCGAGACAAGTGGCGGGCGTATCCGAAAAAAGCGCCGCCGTTCCAGCAACGCCTGCTCCACAACCAATGCAGAATATGAAAAAGAACTCGCTGCCCTCTGGCGGATAGCGGCGAGTTCTCTTCATTCAGTCCGCCGCAAAGCAATCATCTGTCCGCTTTGCCGCTGCGCGAAATTCTTCGACTCAGCACCGCCCCGAATTCCACTGAATACTTGCCACATGGCGGGGCATCCAAATAGTCGCTAATATGTATTAGCGCCTTCGGTTCGATCGGGTGATCCGGCGGATAGATCTAGTCTGCGCGGCGCGAACACCGAAGCCCTGCATCGCACACCCCCCGAATGTGACGCTGTTCGAGAACAGATTTCCCCTTTTCCTTGCAAGGAAAGATGGTCGTTCCTTTTTATCTACTATTTTTATGGGGAATATAGGCTGGCAGCTTCCGGATGGCCGGCAGGCGGAAGGCTTTGGCCGACGAGGCGTGGATCAACGAGATGGAGGATCGCATGAAATTCGATTTCATCAGCCGCCTGAAGGCAATCTTCAGCCGTCTTGCGCTTCATCGGATGGGCAAGCCGGGCGTTCAGAGAGCATCTGTCGAAAGACCGATCACGTTGGATGACGGCCGTTATCCATCGGCGAGCGATTACGAACTCTATTACTGGTGCTCCGCACCGGCGCCCTGGTATTGAGAGGAGGCACTTATGGCACTGGCCTTCGATCTGCGACGACCGGTCGTAAGACGGTTTCCGGACGACATTCGATCCCATCTCGTTTACGGCCTCGAAGTTTGCTCCGTTGCCTCGTCCTTCATATTTTTATTCGCGTTTGTGATGGGAGTATTCTGATGCTCTCTCCGCTGTATTTCAGACCCTTCGCGCGGGACAGTCAGTATGTCCTCCGCCGGTTTCCCCAAAGCACTTTGATGGGCATACGATGAGCAGAGTGTTGATCTTGCCGGGCTTGTTCGGATCGGGAGAGGGACATTGGCAGCACTATTGGCTACAGGATCAGCCGGACGGGCGCCTGGTGGATCAGGACGATTGGGATCATGCGAACCTTCGCGACTGGATGGCAAAGCTTGACGCAGCGCTGGAGGAGGCGGGAGAGGCCTACATCGTTGCCCACAGCCTCGGCTGCCTGCTGACCGCGCGGCTGGCGGATCGGCCGACGGCGCGCCGTGTCAAGGGAGCGCTGCTCGTCGCGCCCTGCGATCTTCCGGCGACCGAGGCGCTTCATGCGGGGCATATTTCTTTCGGAGCCATGCCCACCGCGACCTTGCCTTTTCCCAGCCTGACGATCGGCAGCCTGAACGACATATACATGACGCTTGACCGTCTTACGATGTTCGGGCACCTCTGGAATTCCGATATCCGGAATATCGGCCTTGCGGGACATATCAATGTTGCGAGCGGCTTCGGACGCTGGCCGAGTGGGTACGGGCTGCTGGAGATGCTGAAGGCGCGGGCTAGACACCGGAGACCGCGAAGGTCCATGTCTGTGGCTACCGCCTAAAGGAGGACTTTTCTTCGAATGCATTAGGCGGCATCCTGCGGTACATTTTTTAACTCGACGTTCGTCGCCAGCAATTTTGCCGGGACGACGAGCCACTATGGGGAGGACCACCATGAGCCTGCGTATCAACGATATCGCACCCGACTTTACCGCCGACACCACCCGCGGACCGATCCGGTTTCATGACTGGCTTGGCGACGGCTGGGCAGTCCTGTTCTCGCATCCCAAGAATTTCACGCCGGTCTGCACGACCGAGCTGGGGGCAATGGCAGGCCTTGAGCAGGATTTCGCCAAGCGCGGCGTCAAGATCATCGGCATTTCCGTCGATCCGGTCGAAAGCCACAGCAAGTGGAAGAGCGACATCAAGACGGCGACCGGCTTCGATGTCGAATATCCGCTGATCGGCGATAAGGATCTCAACGTCGCCAAGCTCTATGACATGCTGCCAGCCGGTGCCGGCGAAAGCTCGGAAGGCCGCACGCCTGCCGATAATGCCACCGTGCGCTCGGTCTTCATCATCGGACCAGACAAGAAGATCAAGCTGATCCTCACCTATCCGATGACGACGGGCCGCAACTTCAACGAAATCCTGCGCGCCATCGACTCCATTCAGTTGACGGCAAAGCATCAGGTCGCCACGCCGGCGAACTGGCAGCAGGGCGAAGATGTCATCATCACGGCCGCCGTATCCAACGAAGACGCCATCACGCGCTTCGGCTCGTTCGATACGGTTCTGCCCTACCTTCGCAAAACGAAACAGCCGTCGGCCTAAGTGGGCAGCATATGGGAACGTCGGCCGGGCTACGAGCCGCGTTCCCTTTCCGTCGGCTGATGGCCTGCCATCGGCTCATCTCCTGTTCAACGTGTTGACAGGCTGAAAACTGTCAGCGCGTTGATGCCATTTTATCCCTGTGAGTAGGAGAGCTTGTTAAACTCAATCTGCGCTTTCCTAAAGTTATTGTTTAAGATCAATAACTTTGCATATTGTATTGTTCTTAAAGATTTTTTTATACCAATATGGCTGGGTGCCAGTTTTGGCCGTCTCCCCGGACCACGGCATTGGAAGAGATTGCGGACTCACCGATGTATGTCAGACGGGAAGGTGCCCACAGCCGACGCAGCTCCTTTTGCCCGCCGAATTGCATCCAACGCGATCACCGTCAACAAGGTCGCGGCTAGAATGAGAAGGTAGCCGCCGACGGCGCGGTAGATGAGGACGCCCAGAATGCCGCCGATCAGGAAGGCGGCTATTGTGTAGAAATGCAGCCGGAGCTTGCTCAGATTGTGCCGCGCCTCGGCCTCGGGCTCGCGCCCACGCAGAATGTCGAAGGCGATCCCAAGTTCGATACCGAGATCGGTGGCCATGCCGGATACGTGCGTAGTGCGCACGCGCGCATCGGAGATGCGGGTGACAACGGCATTCTGCACGCCCATTAGGAATGCGAGACCGAGAACGAGAACCGGCACACGCCAGACAGCCAGCAGCCAGAGATCCGCGCAGCCGAGAAGGCCAAGCAGTGCAGCCTCCGTCAGGATGCTATAGGCGTAAATGGCATGGACGTTGCGGCGGCGGCCTTCGTTGATGATCAGCGTCGACACTGCTGCACCAACTATGAACGCCACCACGATCCCGGCATAGAACAGCGCCGAGAGCCAATGGCCAATGGCCAGATCATCCGAGAGCGCCGAGACATTGCCCGTCATGTTGGCGGAGAAGAAGCCGACGGCATAGAAAGCCGATGCGTTCAACGCGCCAGCGATGGCGGCAAGCGAGCCCGCAAGGCCGCGGTCGATCTTTTCGTTACGATGAGAACCTTGTCTTACGAGCATGTGGTGCGAACTATCGGTGTGACGGCGTTGGAATAGCCGTGAGGGATGAGGTTTAATTCAAGCGGTTTTTTCATCGTCGTGCTGAAATATCTTATTGGCTTAATGACGGCGAAGCATTCCCTTGCAGCCGCGCTTGGGCGGCCTCCTTCGTCATCCTCAGCGGTAGCGGCTGACTCCATATGATGGAGCTCGTCGGCCACGAATGGCTCCTTTGGTGCGTGAAACGATCGCAGCTTACTCCGAGGCTTTGAGTCTTTACAAGCGGGGGTTTCTATCCGTGCTGCAAAGTCTGCAGGACGCGCACTTACGAGGTCCTCGGAAGAGGTGGATCAGCCAAATGCCGCCAGTCTCCCTTGAACATGGGTGAGACCAGGCAATATTCACAGATCAGAGCGATGTGGGACGGCATTCGACGGGAGGAAGAAAATGTTGAACAACAATGTTCCCTGGATACGGCCTGTCATCATTCGATTGCAATGCGGTCTGGAGCGCAGTTTTTCCGGCGCATACGATGCCCTGGATTTCCTCGAACATGAGTGGCCGGTTCGGCACGGAAAGCAGTATGACCGCGCAGGCAAAACCTGCCGCGGGGCATTGAGTGGCGTAATCCCCTCGATCGTCGCGCGTGAAGCCTTTCTTGCTGCGTGCCTAGAGGCAGACATGCCGGCGCTCACTTTGCCTCGCAAGGCCATACCGCACTAAGCCTTCGGATTTTCGCGGACGACGCGCTGTAGTAGAATTTGAGCGGACGGCTCCGTCTGAGGGCGGAGCTACTGGCGGCGGTATAGGTGACACCGTCAAACGCCCAACGAGCGGAGCAAATCTCTCCGGTTGGCGGCGTCCGATATCATCAACGTTTCAGGTTGGAGAAGACAATGCCTCCCGAAGAGATGAACGACGTGCTGACGAAGCTGCCGCTCCGGATTGGTGCCTATGTGCCCGAAGACCTGCTTGAAGACTGGTTTGCGCCAGGGACCGGGATGAACCCGGTCAGCAAGGCAGCCCTCGACAATGCCGAGGCCTATGGCCGACGCTTCGAATGCGAATTCAAATATTATCCCGAACGCTATGAGGGCGTGTTTTGGAAGTTCGTACCGGCCATGTAGGGTTTATTGCTCTCCGCCGAGCATCTCGCGCAATTCCCGAACTTGCCGATTCAATGCATCCAACTGGGCGGGCGTCATGCCCGAGCGTTCCGTCAGGGTCTCGCCAAGACAGCGGCTCCGGGCAAACAGCGCGCGGCCGGCTTCCGTCAGCCAAACATGGACCTGACGTTCGTCGATTTTGCTGCGTCGGCGTTCGACATAACCAGCTTGTTCCAGCCGCTGCACCGGGGGCGTAATCGTGCTCGATTCCAGTGCGAGCCGATCGGCGATTGCGCCGACCGTCAGCCCATCATTCTCCCCCAACGTACATAAGACCAGATATTGCGGATAGGTGATGCCCATTGAATCCAGCATCGGTTTGTACGTGCGGTTGATAGCGATGCTGGCCGCATAGAGCGAAAAACAAAGCTGATTGTCCAAGGGGACGGGTTTGGGTTCCGACATGGGTATCTTCCAATTGTGCTCGTCATTCCTATATCACGAAAAAAGATATCGCGATAAATTTTTGTAGACAGCGGCTCGAAACGGCTCTAAGTAGATAGATATCGCAATAACAAATAGCGCGATATTAAATTAATGGAGATTGAAATGAGCCAGTCGATCAATCAAGCTACGCGCCGAGGTGTCATGACGGCCGGACTCGGCCTGGCCGCTACGGCGGCTATCATGCCCTTCGCTCAAACCGCACAAGCCTCTCCCGTAAAACAGTCTACGAAAGGTAAGGACACTATGAGCAGCAGCACGATTACGACCAAGGATGGAACGCAGATCTTCTACAAGGACTGGGGCACAGGTCAGCCGATCGTCTTTCATCACGGCTGGCCGCTGAGCGCCGACGACTGGGACGCGCAGATGCTGTTTTTCCTGAACCAGGGCTTCCGCGTTATCGCCCATGATCGCCGTGGTCATGGCCGCTCGAGCCAGACGGCAACCGGCAATGAAATGGACACCTATGCCGCCGATGTCGCAGCGCTGGCGGCTCACCTCGATCTGAAGGGCGCCATCCATGTCGGTCACTCGACTGGCGGCGGTGAAGTTGCTCGCTATGTGGCCCAATATGGCGGCAACGGCAGGGTCTCCAAAGCGGTGCTGATCGGTGCGGTTCCGCCGATCATGGTCAAGTCCGAGAAAAATCCCGGTGGCTTGCCGATCGAAGTGTTTGACGGCTTCCGCGCCGCGCTTGCCGCAAATCGCGCCCAGTTCTTCCATGATATTCCGGCCGGCCCGTTCTACGGTTTCAATCGTCCGGGTGCGACCGTCTCGGAAGGCGTCATCGATAACTGGTGGCGTCAGGGTATGATGGGCGGCGCCAAGGCTCACTATGATTGCATCAAGGCTTTCTCGGAAACTGATTTCACCGAGGACCTGAAGAAGATCGATGTGCCCGTACTGGTGATGCATGGCGACGACGACCAGATCGTGCCGATCGCGGATTCGGCGCTTCTGTCTTCCAAGCTGCTCAAGGACGCGACGTTGAAGGTCTACAAGGGCCTCCCGCATGGCATGGCCACCACCCATGCCGATGTCATCAACGCCGACCTGCTCGCCTTCTTCAAGGCGTAACGATCCCTACAAAAATAGAGCGCCCGCCGGAAGGCGGGCGCTTTGCGCGCAACGTCGTAAGCCCTCACACTAAATCTTACCGGCCACCTTCGATCTTGCGGTGACGCTGGTTGGTGCCGCCTTTGCCGTAGGGGTAATCCGCCGACTGCGGTGCGCTGACGTCGTTGAGCCTGTCCATCTCTTCTTTTGACAGCGTCAGTTCCGCAGCGCCGAGATTGTCGGCAAGCTGTGCGGGCGTGCGGGCGCCGAGGATGACGGAGGTCACGGCGGGGCGCGCCGCCGTCCAGGCGAGGGCTACCTGCGCCATGCTGACGCCGCGTGCCTTGGCGATCTCCTCAACGGTGGTGATGATCGCCCAGGTTCGCTCCAGTGCATTGCGTGCCGCATAGGATTCGCTGCCGCGATTGGGATTTTCGCCGAGACGGGTTGCGCCAGTCGGCATCTGGTCGCGCCTGTATTTGCCGGTCAGCCAGCCGCCGCCGAGCGGCGACCACGGCAGCAGGCCCATGCCCGCATCCTGGCAGGCCGCGACGATTTCAAGCTCGATATCGCGGGCAAGCAGGTTGTATTGCGGTTGAAGCGTAACCGGCCGCGTATAGCCGTGCGCCTTGGCGATTTCGACGGCCTTGGCGATATGCCAGCCGACATAGTTGGAGAAGCCATAATAGCCGATCTTGCCGGCAGAGACGGCGTCATCAAGGAAACGCAGCGTCTCTTCGATCGGCGTCAGCGCGTCCCAGGCGTGCATCTGGTAGAGGTCGATATGTTCGACATCGAGGCGCCGCAGGGAGTCATCCAGAGCCTGATTGAGATGCCGGCGTGACAGACCGATATCGTTCGGCCCGGTGCCCATGGGGAAGCGTCCCTTGGTGGCGATGATTGCCTGCCGCGCCTCGGTCGGCCGCACTTTCAGCCAGCGCCCGATGATCTCCTCCGACTTGCCGGCGCTGTAGACATCGGCGGTGTCGATGAAATTGCCGCCCCAGGCGAAATAATCGTCCAGCAAACTGTGAGATGCGGCTTCGTCGGCTTCCGCGCCGAAGGTCATGGTGCCAAGGCAATATGCAGTGACGACAGCCCCGCTGGGACCGAGCTTGCGATAATCCATTCCTGCCTCCTCTGGTGGAGCACCTGCACCCGATCCGCAAAGCGGCCAGCAGAGCGAGAGCCCCGTGATCTGTAGCGATGTTGTGCTTGAGACGGCCTCCGGCCATCGAATGACGTTCGGCGCTCCACGCTTCAGCATGGGGCCGCAATGCAACCATAGCCAATCACACCGCTGTGACCAAGTGGGTTTGCGAAATAAGCTGCACTGCTCCTGGTGAGATGGATTTAATTGGCTGGAGATGATCTTCCGTCAACACGAGGGGTTGGTCTGATGCGTCGTTACGGGGAAAGCGAATTCATTGCGAAAGCGGGGTGCGTGACGTAAAGACCCTTAACCCCGAATCTCCTTTTCGCCGATTCTGAACATCTTCCGCCCATGGACGAAACTCCCACGACCCGAATGCTGGCCTGGGCACGCAATTCGACGGTCTATCGTCTTGAACGCAAGATGATGACCGAGAAGCAGTTGTTCGATGCCATTGCGAGAAAAGCGAAACAGAAGTTCGAAGGCATCAGCGATGCGCAGATCAGGGCCGTCGCTGACTTCGCCATCAAATTCGCCTACGACCAGAACGCTCTTAACGACGTCGCCTATGCCGAGATCAGCACGCGGTCCGCGGTCCGCTCCGGCAAGTCAAGGAAGGCCATCGCCTACAAGCTCGCTTCGAAAGGCATAGAGAACGATACGGTGGCGGCGGCTTTGGATGCTACGAACGATTTGGTCGCGGCCGTCATCTTTGCCCGTAAACGCGCCTTCGGACCTTTTCGGAGAGGTGAACTCGATGAAAAGCGAAAGACGAAAGAATTATCAGCATTCGCCCGCAACGGATTCGGTTTCGAGATCGGCAAGGCGGTTTTTCATATGAGCCGGCAGGAGGCCGAAGAACTGCTGCATTCGTCCTTGGTTTTCTGAACGGTGCAAGTTGGTCTGAATTCTCATAGCCCGATTGAAAGCGGAACCTGCAGCCGGTAGTTTCACCCGCATTGAGGCGCGGTTCGCGAGGATTTGCATGAAGGCAGGCGTTCGATCTTGTGTGCTGGCGGTCTGTTTTGCGTCATTGCCGATCGTGGCGCATGCGCAATGGCAGGCCATCGAAACGGTGAAGACCTATGCCGTTGCCGGGAAATCGGGCGCGGAACTCTACGAATCGATCGGCGGGCGAGGCCCAGAGGTTGGAAGCAAAGTTCGCGCTATCGCATACACGGGTTTCAAACTGACGTGGACGAGGAAGTACGAGCCGCAGGGAGATGCCTGCGTCCTGGTTTCCGCACAACCGAAGCTGATCATCACCTACACGTTGCCCAAACCGGCAGAGCAATTGCCGGTCTCGACAAGAAAAAGTTGGGATACCTTCATCGCCGGCGTGCACAAGCATGAACTCGTGCATGGCGATATGATCAAGGACATGGTGAAGGAGATCGAGGCCATGAGCGTTGGCCTGACTGCCACCGATGATCCCGATTGCCGCAAGATCAGGAACGATCTGACGAAGCGCTTGTCCGAGATTTCGAACAAGCAACGGCAGCGAGCCCGGGATTTCGACAAAACCGAACTCAGCGACGGCGGCAATCTCCAGCAGCTCGTCCTCAAATTGGTGAGGGAGCAGTAGATCCCGCCGGGAGCCTATTGCGCGGCAGCCAAATGGCTGTTGCCGATCGAAAGAGCTTCGGCAGTACGAACAAGTTCTGCGCCCAAAGCCGTCTTGTGATCTCCGGAAACATCGATCGGCAGGACGAAACAGATCGTCGCTTCGACGATGCCGTTCGAGTTCCAGATCGGAGCGGCCATGCATTGCGTGAAGCTATTGATCAGTCCCGTCGTGACGATCAGTTTCTTTTTCCTGGCCTCGCTGCATTCGCGAGCGAAATCCTCAAGCTCGACTGCACGCCCGTCGGGAAGGGTCAAGTCGCCTTCCTCCAGCAACTTACCGATTTCGTCCTGGGACATATGTGACAGCAGCAATCGTCCCGATGCCGTCCAAGGGATCGGCACCTGCGATCCGATCTCCGAGCTGATGCGGAGGGGACGGGAACCTGGGGAGGCGTGGACGATCGCCTGCTTGTTCCTATGGCGCACGCAGAGCTCGCTCGTCTCGCCCGTCTGTTTCGACAGCCGCTCGACGGCTTCTCTGCCGCGAATGACGATGTCATTCTCCTGCAGGTAGCGCGTACCGTAGAGATAGAGCAGCTTGCCGAAATAGACCCTATTGTCGCTGCCGTTGGTCTCCAGAATACCCGCATCCGAGAGAATGCCGACGAGATCGTAGATGGTCGATCGCGGTGCGTCGATGGCCTTCGGCAGGTCGGCAAGCCGTACCGGTTGCCCGGCCTTGTTCAGATAAGCGAGCAATTTCAAGACCCTATCGATGCCGCGCTCACGAGGTCCGTGGGATTCCCGGGTCTTTCGCGCACCTTCGTCGTTCGAAACCATGGCAAAAATGCTCCATTGCTGCCGCTCTGGCATTGCGCCAGCGCCGAAATCGGTATATCGTCCTAAATATAAGAAACGAGTCTTATATATAAGACAAAAGCTTGAGAAACAAGCTTGCATGCGGGAACTCTATCTCAAACGCGGAGGCTAACATGAACGATATTTCGCAGCGTCGTGATTTTTTGAAGCTGGGCCTGGGTGGCCTGGCAGTCGGTACAGCCGTTGGCCTGATGGCCAGCAGCGAAGAGGCGGCGGCTCAGGCGGCCAGCGATAGTCTGCTGCGCACGGTCCTGGATCGCGGTCATCTGATTGTCGGCACGGGCAGCACCAATGCTCCCTGGCATTTCGAGAACGACGCCGGCGAACTGGTCGGCATGGATATCACCATGGGCCGTATTCTTGCCAAGGGCCTGTTCGACGATGAAACCAAGGTCGAATTCGTCAAGCAGGATGCGCAGCAGCGCATTCCGAACATCGTCACCGGCAAGGTCGACATTACCATCCAGTTCATGACGATGACGGCGCAGCGCGCGCAGCTCATCAACTTTTCCCGGCCTTACTATGTCGAAGGTGTTGCCCTACTGACCCGTCCGGACGCAGACAACAAGACCTTTGACAAGCTCCTGGCCGGCGGCAGTAACACGCGCATTTCCATCCTCCAGAACGTGGACGCGGAACAGACCGTTCACCTCGTTCTGCCGGATGCGCAGGTCATGCAGATCGACACGCAGGCTAACGTCATTCAGGCATTGGAGGCCAAGCGCGCAGATGCCGCCGCAGTCGATTTGTCGACGGTACGCTGGCTCGCATCGCGAACGCCCGATCGTTATTTCGACGCCGGCAAGCAGTGGAATGCCATGCTTTACGGCGCCGCCGTACGTCAGGGCGATCTCGACTGGTTGTATTTCGTCAACACGGCGTTCAACACCGCCATGTTCGGCCATGAATCGGCACTCTACGACGCTGCCTTCAAGCAGTATTTCGGCTTGGATGCGCCGGTGCGCAAGCCGGGTTTCCCGACCATCTGATCTGAACGGAGCCAGCGCGGCCTCGGCTGGCGCTGGCTCCGCAGCAGACATCGATCGCATAGCAAGAGACGGCGGCCGGTATGGGCTATCACCTGAATTTCAATCTTATCTGGCGACACATTGACAAGCTGTGGGGCGGGCTACTGCTCAGTCTTGAGCTTGCGATCATTTCCATCGCCATCGGCGCCCTGATAGGGCTGATCCTCGCCATTTGGTACGTGTCGGCGGGCAAAATCGCACGCAGATTTATCGCCGCCTATGTCGAGTTCATCCGCAATGTGCCGCTGATCCTGCTCGTCTATCTTGTCTTTTATGGCCTGCCGACAGCGGTGAATATCGCCTATAGCGCGACGACGTCGTTCATCATCACCCTGTCGGTCTATGCCGGTGCCTATCTTGTCGAGGTATTCCGATCCGGCCTGGAGGCCGTGCCGCGCGGACAGATCGATGCCGGCAAGGCGATCGGGCTCACGCCCTTGCAGCGTCTTCTCTATGTCCGTTTGCCGACGATGACGCGCATTACTTTGCCTGCGCTGTCCAACACCTTCATCTCCTTGTTCAAGGATACATCGGTCGCCTCGGTCATTGCCGTGCCTGAGCTGACATACGGAGCGCAATGGATCAATTTCAATACGTTCCGCATCGTCGAGGTCTACATCATCGCGACCCTGATGTATCTCGTCACGGGCTATCTCATCCTGTTCGGCCTGCGGCGGCTGGAAGGTCATTTCAGGGTGGAGCGCTAGAATGGCTGCGATCCTCTATGCTCTGCCGTTTCTGCTGAAAGGCCTGCTGATCACGCTTTGGGTCTCCGCGATCGTCGTCGCGCTGTCGCTTTGCATCGGCATCGTCTTTGGCGTCGGGCTGATCTATGGCCCCTGGCCAGTCAAGCTCGTCGTGCGCTTCTTCAGCGATTGCATCCGCGGCATTCCGATCCTCGTCCTCATCTTCATCGTCTACTATGGCTTCCCGGCGCTCGGTCTGCACATCGTCGCCTTTTGGGCCGGTGTTGTGGCGCTGACATTGTTCAAATCGGCGCAGGTGGTCGAATATGTGCGCGGCGCTGTCCTCTCCATTCCCAAGGGACAGATGGAAGCCGGCATGTCCATCGGCCTTACCTTTGTGCAGCGCCTGCGCTACGTGATCTTTCCGCAGGCCACCCGCCGCTTTCTGCCGCCGTGGATCAATGGCGTGACCGATGCGGTGAAAGGAAGTGCTCTGATCTCGCTGCTCGGCATCGTCGACCTCATGCAGTCGATCAATGAAGTGATCGGCCGAACCTATGAGGCCATGCCGCTCTATCTTCTCGGGGCCTTCATCTATTTCGCGATCAACTACAGTCTCTCCAGCCTGAGCCGGAGAATGGAGCGCCGATACTCCTACATCAGGGATTGACCGTCATGAACAATACGCAATCAACCACGCCGCTCCTTAGAATACGCAATGTCGCGAAGGCATTCGGACCCGTCAAGGTTCTGCATTCCATCGATATGGATGTTGCCAAAGGCGAGGTGGTCTCGGTCATCGGCCCTTCGGGCAGCGGCAAGACGACGCTCTTGCGCTGTGTGAATTTTCTCGAAAGCTACGACAGCGGCTCGATCCAGATTGATGGAGCCGAAGTCGGCTATCGGGACGGCACCAATCAGCAGCGCCGCGGTGAGAGAGATCTGGCACGCATGCGCGCCGAAACGGGCATGGTCTTTCAAGGCTTCAACCTCTTTCCGCATCTGACTGCCGCTGAAAATGTGATGCTGGGCCTTCAGAAGGTCCGGGGCAAGTCGAAGCAGGAGGCGCGGGAAATAGCCGAACATTGGCTCAATCGCGTTGGCCTCGGACACCGCATCAATAATCTCCCGTCGGAACTCTCTGGTGGTCAGCAGCAGCGCGTCGGCATCGCGCGCGCCGTGGCCATGGACCCCAAGATCCTGCTGCTCGACGAAATAACCTCGGCGCTCGATCCGGAGCTGGTGAACGAAGTTCTCGATGTGGTCAGGCAGTTGGCGGAGGAGGGGATGACGATGCTCATGGTCACCCACGAGATCGCCTTCGCCAGGGATGCCAGTGACCGCATCGTCTTCATGGCCGACGGAAAAGTGTCCGCCCAGGGCGCCCCGAAGGACCTTCCGGCCCTTGTGGCCGAGAATGAACGGTTGAAGGCTTTCCTATCCCGCTTCCATGCGGCCCCGGCCGTCTGAGATCGAACTGGAGCAAGGAGATGACGCCTCATGAACGGTTGAGGGCTCTCGGCCTGGAGCTCTTCACACCGCCGACCCCAATCGGCAATTTTCGCAATTTCGTCCGCTGTGGTTCGCTGCTGTTCATGTCGGGGCAGGGACCTCTGGATGCCGACGGTACGCTCCGCACGGGCAAGGTCGGACAGGATGTGGATGTCGCAACCGCTTACCAGCATGCGCGGCTGACGGGTCTCAATCTCCTATCGGCGTTGACGGCCAGCATCGGCGATCTCGGCCAGGTCAAGCAGATCGTGAAACTATTGGGATTCGTCAACGCGACGCCGGAATTCAGCGAACACCCGAAGGTCATCAACGGCTGTTCGGATCTATTCGTCGACGTCTTCGGCGATATCGGCATGCATGCACGCTCGGCGATCGGCGTCGGTTCGCTGCCGAACAATATCACTGTCGAAATCGAAGCGATTATCGAAATTCATAGCTAGAAGCCCATGGTTGCGACCGCCAAAGGCTCTGGACAGCCGATCAGGAAGCGCCTCAATCTCCGGCCGAACGGTGGCAGGGCTTGCCACCGCCCTGCCCGGGTGCAGATACCGATCATCGTCCGCAATCAGGAGGTCGAACGCGGACAACTCTTCCTTGACCCCTGCAATCTTCCGGGAGAGGCCGAGACTGTTGCCCGCGAATTTTCTTCGCTATTGTCGGCCAAGCAAAGGCCGGCCGACGAGATATTGGTGCCGGAGAAATCGACACGCACCGTTCGCAAGCGGCCGGACTGAGGGGAAGCTTATCTTAAACGGCATCGGCCCCAATGGCAGCAAGCGCGGCGCGAGCAACTTCGAAATCCTGATCACCCGTGCCCGATCCTATGCCGATCGCGCCGGCAAGCCGGCCGCCGAAGCGGATGGGCAGGCCGCCCGGCAGATGCGTGACGCCGCCCTGCGAGGCGATGCCGGCAGCCGTAGCGGATTCGAAGGAGATGGCGCCGGTCGGCGCGTTGATCGAGGCGGCCGTGCGGGCCTTCGCGCGAGCCGTGTGCATGCTCAGATATTTTGCGCCATCCATCCGGATGCTGGCGATGGTCTCACCGCTGGCATCGACGATGAATACGCATTGCGGAATACCCATCTTCTCGGCATGGGCGATCGCCGCCACAAGAGCCTGCATTGCGCCGGCATGGGACAGAACCAGGGTTTCGCGTGTCACGGACATGGGCTTATGGCTCCTGTAGAATCGAATTCTGATGGCAAAGACAGGCCGTGGAGTCTGAATAGACCGGCGTTCTCATAGTTGGCAACGTCAAGACTGAGGTTGATAAAGCACCGCCGATTTCCTTGTCGGCTTCGGGTCTGGAAAGGGCACGACCTACGGCGGCCAAAGCGCTGAATTTTTCAGCCGATGCCGATGAAAGCTGCCTCCGGAACCGGATGAGCTTGGCCGGATAAGCTATTACTATCCAATAATTTTATTGGAATACTATCCCGTCGCTGTAGGTGACGGGATTTCGGTTCGGCGTGTTGGCATAGACACCAATCAGCGGCCTCTCTGCTTTCGCCACTCGGCGAACTTGATCTTCGGCGCGTCGCTGGTTGCCGGATAAAGTCCGATGATGGTCGCGCCGTTCAAAACCTCATCGGTGACGAAGTCCTCGTAAGCGGTCATCTCGACAGTCTCATCAGCGATTTCATCGGCAAGGTGGGCGGGGATGACGATCACGCCCTCATTGTCGCCGACGAGAACATCACCGGGGAAAACCGCGACATCGCCGCAGCCGATCGGTCCATTTATTTCGATGGCCTGGTGTAGCGTCAGGTTTGTCGGCGCGGACGGGCGGTGATKATAGGCGGGAATATCGAGATTGGCGATTTCCGGGCTGTCGCGAAAACCGCCATCGGTCACGACGCCGGCGACGCCCCGCACCTGCAGCCGCGATATCAGGATCGAACCCGCCGAAGCCGCGCGTGCATCCTTGCGGCTATCCATGACGAGGACGGCGCCGGGTGGGCATTTTTCGACTGCCGCGCGCTGCGGATGCTCAGGGTTGCGGAAAACTTCGAGCGTGTTCAGGTCTTCACGCGCGGGGATGTAGCGTAGCGTGAAGGCCTGGCCGACCATGTTCGCCTTCTTCGGCGACAGTGGGCGGACATCCTGAATGAATTGATTGCGAAGGCCGCGCTTGAAGAGTGCCGTGGCGATCGTCGGCGTGGCAACGCCCATCAGCTTGTTGCGGGTCTCGCTGCTCAGCACGTAATTGCTCATGATAGATGTCCTTTGCGGTCAATAAATATCGGGTTCGCCCGGCGTGGGGCCGAAACCGGTTTCCAGGAAATCAAAATCGCAGCCCGTGTCGGCCTGTGCCACGTGGCGGGCGAACATCCAGCCGTAGCCGCGGCCGAATTTTTCGGCAGGCTTGACCCAGGCTTCGCGCCGGCGCTGCAATTCGTCCGCATCCACCAGCATGTCGATCCGCCTTGCTTCGAGATCGAGGCGAATAATGTCGCCGTTCTTCAGCAGCGCCAGCGGGCCGCCGACATGCGACTCCGGCGAGATGTGCAGGATGCAGGCTCCATAGCTAGTGCCGCTCATGCGGGCGTCGGACAGGCGCAGCATGTCGCGATGGCCTTGCTTCAGCAGTGCCTTCGGTATCGGCAGCATGCCCCATTCCGGCATGCCGGGGCCGCCCTGCGGCCCAGCACCACGCAGCACCATGACGTGGTCGGGCGTGATGGCGAGATTTTCGTCGTCCACCGCCGCTTTCATCTCCGGATAGCTGTCGAACACCAGGGCTGGTCCCTGATGCTTGTGGAAGCGCGGATCGCAGGCGGCCGGCTTGATGACGGCTCCCGTGGGTGCAAGATTACCTTTCACGACGGCGAGGGAGCCTTCGTGATAGACGGGATTGTCGAGCGAGCGGATGACGTCGTCATTGTAGCACTTCGCTCCCTCCAGGGTCTCGCCGAGGGTGACGCCGGAGACGGTCAGCGCAGAGAGATCGAGCTTGGAGGCGAGCTTTGCCATCAGCGCGCGCAGGCCGCCGGCGTAATAGAAATCCTCCATGAGATAGGTCTTGCCGGTCGGCCGGATATTGGCAAGCACCGGTGTCGTGCGGCCTGCCTTGTCGAGATCGTCCAGTGTAAGGTCGACGCCGGCGCGCCGGGCCATTGCGATCAGATGCACGACTGCGTTGGTGGAGCAGCCGGTCGCCATTGCCACGGTGACGGCGTTGCCGACGGCGGCGGCCGTGACGATCTTCGAGGGGATAAGGTCTTCCCAGACCATCTCGACAATGCGGCGGCCGACGGCGGAAGACATACGGATGTGATTGGAGTCGGCGGCCGGGATCGAACTCGCTCCCTGCAAGGTCAGACCCAGCGCCTCGGCTATCGCCGTCATCGTGCTCGCCGTGCCCATCGTCATGCAATGGCCGTAGGACCGGGCAATGCCGGCCTCGACTTCGACCCATTCTTTCTCCGAAATAGCGCCCACGCGGCGTTCGTCCCAGAATTTCCAGGCATCGGAGCCAGAGCCCAGATATTCGCCGCGAAAATTGCCGCGCAGCATCGGGCCGGCGGGCAGGTAGATCATCGGCAGGCCCATGCTGAGCGCGCCCATGACAAGACCGGGCGTGGTCTTGTCGCAGCCGCCCATGAGCACAGCACCATCGACCGGATGCGAGCGCAGCAGTTCTTCCGCCTCCATCGCCAGCATATTGCGATAGAGCATGGTCGTCGGTTTGACATAGCTTTCGGATAGCGATAGCGCCGGCAGTTCGAGAGGAAAGCCACCAGCCTGAAGGATGCCGCGTTTCACGTCTTCGACCCGGTGCTTGAAATGCGCGTGGCAGGGATTTGCGTCGGACCAGGTGTTGAGAATGGCGATGACAGGCTTGCCCGCCCATTCCTCCGGCGCATAGCCCATCTGCATGGTGCGCGAGCGATGTCCGGAACTTCTGAGGTCGTCGGGCGCGAACCATCTGGCGCTGCGCAATTCAGCCGATTTCCTTTTGGCATTCATTGTCTTATGACCTTATATTCAACTATTAGAAGAGATGAATTCGCGTGAGCGCATCATTCCTTCATGCCCCATTTCTGGAGGGTTCGACGCTCGATCGTTTGGAAAACCAGGTTCTCGACGATAAGGCCGATGACGATGACCGTCAGCAGGCCGGCGAAGACCGAGGGGATATCGAGGAGGTTGCGGTTTTCGAAGATGAACCATCCAAGCCCGCCTTGGCCGGAGGAAACGCCGAAGACCAATTCGGCGGCGATCAATGTACGCCAGGAGAAGGCCCAGCCGATCTTCAGGCCGGTCAGGATGGAGGGGAAGGCGGCGGGAATGAGGATGCGAAACACGTAGGAAAGTCCGGTCAGTCCGTAGTTTGCCCCCACCATGCGCAGCGTGCGCGAAACGCCGAGAAAGCCGGCATGCGTGTTGAGGGCAACTGCCCAGAGCACGGAATGCACGAGCACGAAGACGAGGCTTGCAGGTCCGAGACCGAACCAGATGAGCGCCAGCGGTAGCAGCGAGATCGCCGGCAGCGGATTGAACATCGCCGTCATCGTCTCGAGGAAATCGGTGCCGATGCGCGTGTTGATCGCAACGACGGTCAGGATGGCGGCGAGCACTGTCCCCGTCACATAGCCGGTGACCAAAATCTTCAAGGTGGTCCAGATGCGTTCGGGCAGCACGCCATCGGCAAAGCGATCGTAGAGCGCCGTCAGCGTGTCGCTGAGCGTCGGAAAAAGCAGCGGATTGTCGAGGTGCCGCGCATAGGTCTCCCAGATAATGGCCAAGATGACGATCAACAGCGATTTTCGGAAAAGGCTCGATTGCCAAAGAAGTTCGGCGGCGCCGAGCTTCTGCTCGACTGCAGCGATGTGGCCTGCCGGTTCGGCCCTTTCGGCCGCGAGGATGATCTGCGGTGCGCTCATGGCCTATTCCCTATGTCCTGCTTCGGCAAACAGCATGTGATGGATTTCCTGCTCCAGCTTGGCGGCGGCCGCGGTGTCGTGGCGGACTGCTTCGACATTGCGGATCTCGGCCTTGACACGGCCTGGATGCGGCGAAAGCAGCAGGATGCGGTTGGAGATCTTGATCGCCTCGGCGATCGAATGCGTGACGAAGATGACGGTGAAGCGCGTATCTTCCCAAAGCTGCAGAAGCTCGTCCTGCATCTGTCGGCGCGTCAGCGCATCGAGTGCCGCAAAGGGTTCGTCCATCAGCAGGATATCGGGCTGCATGGCCATGCCACGGGCGATCGCCACACGTTGCTTCATGCCGCCTGAAAGCATGTGCGGATAGGTGTCGACGGCGCGGGTGAGCTTGACCTTCTCGATATAGTCGCGCGCAATTGCTTCGGCTTCCGCGCGGGGTAGGCGCCGGGCTGTCGTTAGCGGAAACATGACGTTTTCAAGGACGGTCTTCCACGGCAGGAGCTGGTCGAACTCCTGGAAGACCATCATGCGATCGGCGCCCGGCTTCTTGACCGGTTGCCCCTTGATTTCGATGCGGCCGGCCGTCGGCGCCAGATAGCCGCCGATGGCCTTCAGCAATGTCGATTTGCCGCAGCCGGAGGGTCCGAGGAGCACGAAGCGATCGGACTGGGCGACCGAAAAGCTGACCTCTTCAGTGGCGGTGATCAAAAGGTTTGGCGTCTTGTAGCGCAGCGTTACCTTGTCGACGTTCAAGAGTGATTTGGCCGCGGCCGTTTCAGTTGGCAGGCCATCGGCTGCAATTTTTGCCTGAAGCATAAGACTCCTCCAAGAGAGATAGCTGAAAGCGGCATTGGCGCCGCCAACAGGCTTCAATTGCCGTTCAGATCCGCCGCTTCGGGCAGATAGTAGTCGGTCCAGGCCTTGGGCATCGTCTTCAAGGTCCCGATCTTGTAGAGGTGCGCCGCAAATTTCATGGTTCCCTGCGGGTCCATGCGGAACTCCATCATGTGCGGCTGATTGAGGATCGCCAGGAGATCGTCGACGCTGGTCTTGTCGCCGCTGACCGTCTTGTAAGCCTCTACCGCTGTCTTCGGGTCTTTCTTGATCACATCGATGGCGTCGGCCGTTGCTTCGCGTATGGCCTTAATGATCGTCGGGTTGGCGCTGGCGAATTGCGTCGTCGTGAAGAAGGTGCCCTGCGTCAGCTCACCGCCAATGATGTCGCGCGAATTGACGACTTCATGAACGTCCGGCTGCTTGAGTTCCAGATATTGGAAAGGCGGGGCCGAGAAATGGCTCTTCACCTCATGGTTCTGGTTGGCAAGCGCTGCCATGGCGTCGGGATGGCCAAGCTGCACTGTGTTGGCATCGAACTTATGGACCTGATCGTCACCATACATCTGAGCGGCGGCCATCTGCAGCAGGATCGCCTGCGTCGAAACGCCKACCGTCGGCACGGCGATCTTGTCGCCCGGCTGGATGTCCTTCAGCGATTTGATGCGCGGATCGCGCGAGACCATGAGAACCGGCTGCGCAGAATTGGTGACAATGCCCTTGACCTTGCCTTTGGTGCGATCCCAGAGCAGCAGCAGATTGCCGGTGCCGGTGTTGACGATGTCGACGCTGCCGGCAAGCAGCGCATCGGTTTGCGCGCCGCCGCCGCTAAAGGTGCGCCATTCGACCTTGACGCTCGGCAGGCCGTCAGCCTCGGCGCGTTTCTCGATAAGCTTCTGCGTCTCCATGACGTGGCTGACGAGATAAAGAATGCCTGGCTGGCGCGTGATCGAAATATCGGTTTTTTCGGCAGCGGCCGTCGAAAAAGCGCCGGCCAGCATCACCGCGACCGCGGTCATGCCGCGAAGAAATCCTCTCATTATGTCCTCCCAAACGACGCAAACCCGTGAAATCGCGTTTACACAAACCAACTAAAGCACTAATGTATCAGTGCATCAAGTCATAAATTGTGCTTTATGAACTGACGCTCTCGATCAGGAAGGTAGCCAGTGAAAGTAAACCCGAAAGAATTCGCCTTGGATCGGTCCCGCCAGGTCGCGCCGCAGATTCTGGAAATCCTGAGATCGCGTATTCTTTCAATGAGTTTGCCGCCGACCACGGTTTTGTCGCGTATCTCGCTTCAGAGCGAGTTCAATGTCAGCCAGACACCGGTTCGCGATGCCTTGATCAGGCTGGAAGAAGAGGGGCTCGTCGAGGTTTACCCGCAATACGCCACTGTCGTCGCGAGAATCGATATCGACAACGCCGTCGAGGCGCACTTCCTGCGTTTGTCGATTGAGCTGGAGGCCGTCCGCCGGCTGACGGCCGAATCTCCGGAGGAAACGGCGGCGGCCTTGCGGCAAGTTCTGGTCCGGCAGGAGCATGTGATGTCGCCGGAGACCTACGATCTCTTCGATGGTCTCGACAAGGATTTCCACCGTGTTCTCTTCGAGAGGGCCGGCATATTGGGGCTTTGGGCAACCGTCCGGCGCCAGAGTGTTCATCTCGATCGGCTGCGCATGCTGAACTTGCCAATGCCAGGCAAACAACAGCAGGTCATCGCCGATCATCATGCTATCGTCGATGCTGTTCAGTCAGGAAAGGCTGAAGAGGCGGTTGCAGCGCTTCGTAAGCATCTTTCCGGCACGCTGTCGATCATCGATCTCATTTGCGAGAAATACCCGGATTACGTCAGCCGGTAGGCAGCCTCCAGTCGCGGCTATAGCAAAGTCGCGCGCAGCACATGCCCGGAAGCGTGCGTTTCATCCTCTGGGACAGTCCGTCTTGTGGTTACGAAAACGGAGCGCGGATTGGCTCTGTCCATGATGATCTTGGTCGGGTGGGTCACGGGAAAGGGGATCGGTTGCAGCGCTTCGCCTGACGGTGCGAAGCGGAGGAGCTGCGATCCGCCGACGCCAGCAATCCAGTAGATGCCGTCCTCATCGATGAACGCGCCGTCAGGCCGGCCTGCGAAATCATGCGTCGTCGCAAAGACCCGGCGATCCCTCGGCGTTCCCGTCGCGCGATCATAGTCGCAGACCCAGATCGTTTGCACGGTGGGATGAGAATCCGAGAAATACATGCGGTGACGGACGGGATCGAAGGCGAGCCCGTTAGGTACCCAAAGGCCGTCGAAGATGCGGCGGTGGCTAAGATCGGCTTCGACACAGAAAATGGCTCCGGCGGGTTCGATCAGGTTGAGGTGCATGGTACCTGCCCAGAAGCGGCCCGCTGGATCGATGGCACCGTCGTTGAAGCGAACATCCCAGCGGCTTTCCGGCGAGCAGGCAAGCTCGAAACGCCCGTTTGCCGGATCGAAGAGAAAAACGCCGCTGGCGAGGCCTGCCAGCAGCATCCCGTCCGGCCGCATGGCGATACAGCCGACAGCCTCCGGCGCATCCCAGGCCTCGGTTCTGCCCGATGCCGCATCGGTTCGCAGCAGCGGCAACCTTCGGTATCGACCCACCACAGAGACTTGCCGTCCCCCGACCAGACCGGGCTTTCGCCGAGGAAGCCCCATCGGTCCGAGAATACGTCGAATTCTGATATCATCTTGCCTCTTGCTTATGCCTGATGTCGGGAGGCGTCCACACTATCGCCTGACGTCACGCTGTCCATCAGATATTCCCCCGTCGGAGGCGCGGCGGTCGATAAACTAAAGCACTAATACATCAATAAGCGCTTGCAATGTACTTGATGGATGCAAGTCCCGGTATGCCCAGAAGTTTGAGGGCATTTGCGACGTTGAGAAATGTGGAGGCGCCGAACGGCTGCATTGGCTTCGGCAAAGCTTCGTGCGAGAAAAGTAAAGCTCGAACAAGATAGGGAGTTTCCTTGACCATCGGACTTGCGCACGCCGAACTGATCGCGGTTCTGACAGCCGTCACCGGCAACGATCCACGGGTTATGACGGTGCGGTCCGGCGATGCCTTGCCGTCGGGACCATTCGAGCTCGGGCACCGCACTTTGCAAAGCGGTCTTCGCGAATGGGTGCGGGAGCAGACGGCGCATCCCGTCGGCTATCTTGAGCAGCTTTATACGTTTGCCGATCGTGACAGGAACAACGAGATCCTCGGCGGTCGGACGATTTCGATCAGCTATCTCGGCCTGGTGCGGGAGCAAGCGGCGCCCGGCGGCGGCCGTCCGGGCTGGCATGGTTGGTACGAATATTTCCCTTGGGAAGACCATCGCCACGGCCGTCCGTCCGTGCTGGACGACATTGTTGAGCGGCTGGATGTGTGGATCGCCGGCGATCCGGCCAGGCGTGATCAACGCCGGCGCCGCGCCGATTTCGCCTTTGGTTTGAATGATGCCTCGTGGAACGAAGATCTCGTTCTGCAGCGCTATGAGCTGCTTTACGAGGCCGGTCTTGTCTTGGAAGCGGGCTTTACTCAGCAGGGCAATTCCGGCCGGCCAATGTTTGCCGATCACAGGCGGATTCTTGCGACCGGTATGGCGCGGTTACGCGCGAAGATCAAATATCGCCCTGTCGTGTTCGAGCTGATGCCCGAGAGTTTTACGCTCCTTCAACTGCAGCGCACTGTCGAGGCCCTGGCGGGCCTGACGCTGCACAAGCAGAACTTCCGCCGCTTGATCGAGCAGCAGGAGCTGGTCGAGGAGACGGGCGCAACCGAAAGCGAGACGGGCGGCCGCCCGGCAAAGCTCTTCCGCTTCCGTCGCGCCATTCTCGAAGAACGCGAACTCGCCGGAACAAAATTACCGCTCTCCCGCAATTGACATATGCTCATAACGAGAATATCTATTTGCGCATAATATGCTCAAACTGAGTATAATAAGGAGCCGGTCATGAACTATCCCGTATCCGCATCCTCCCTCTATGATCGTGTCAGCCGCGTCATCCCCAAAGCCGAATGGATGATGTTTCAGGATGATGTCGAGGCGATCCTCGAGCTGAAACGCCGCCGCAACGCCGTCATCCTCGCGCACAACTATCAGACCCCGGAAATCTTCCACGGCGTCGCTGATATCGTTGGCGACAGCTTGGCGCTTGCTCGCAAGGCGATCGACGTGGACGCCGACATTATCGTGCTCGCCGGTGTGCATTTCATGGCCGAGACCGCCAAGCTGCTCAACCCAGAAAAGACCGTGCTGATCCCCGATACGGCCGCCGGTTGCTCTTTGGCGGAATCAATCACGCCGGAAGATATTGCCCTGCTGCGCCAAGCGCATCCCGGTGTTCCCGTTGTCACCTATGTCAATACGTCCGCGGCGGTGAAGGCGGCATCCGATATCTGCTGCACATCGGGCAATGCCAAGCAGGTGGTGGAATCGCTCGGCGTTCCCAAGGTGCTGATGATCCCCGACGAATATCTGGCGCAGAACGTCGCGCGCGAGACCAATGTCGAAATCATCTCCTGGCATGGGCATTGCGAGGTGCATGAGCTTTTCACCGCCGACGATGTACGCCAGCTTCGCGAAAACTACCCCGGCGTGACGGTGCTCGCGCATCCTGAGTGCCCGCCCGAGGTCGTCAGGGAAGCGGATTTTGCCGGCTCTACCGCCGTCATGTCCGATTATGTCGGCGAGAAGCGGCCGGCGCGCGTCGTGCTGCTGACCGAATGCTCGATGAGCGACAATGTCGCCGTTCATCATCCGGATGTCGATTTCATCCGGCCGTGCAATCTCTGCCCGCACATGAAGCGCATCACGCTTGGCAATATCCGCAGGGCGCTTGAGGAAAACCAGCATGAAGTGACCGTCGATCCCGCGATTGCCGTTGCCGCGCGTCGCGCGGTGGAAAGGATGCTGGCGATATGACCGAGGTTCTTCACGATCTTGCCGGCCATGTCGCGATCGTCGGCAGTGGTCTCGCCGGGCTGATGGCGGCATTGACGCTGGCGCCGCAGCCGACCGTCATCGTCACCCGCGCGGCACTCGGCGCCGAGACGTCGAGTGCCTGGGCACAAGGCGGCATCGCCGCCAGCATGGGTGCGGATGACAGCGCAGAACTGCATCTTGCCGACACGCTCGCTGCCGGCGATGGGCTCTGCGACCCGGTAGTCGCGGCCAGCATCATTGCCGAGGCGCCTGCAGCGATTGCCGCTCTGGAGCGCGCCGGCGTCCGCTTCGACCGAAATGGTGCCGGTGCCCTGTCGCTCGGCCTTGAAGCTGCCCATTCGCGGCGGCGCATCGTTCATGCCGAAGGCGATGGCTCCGGCGCGGCGATCGTCCGCGCGCTGGTGCAGGCCGTTGCCAATACGCTATCCATTACAGTGCTGGAAGGATATGAAGCGCGGCGGTTGCTCCTGGATGGCGAGCGGATCAGCGGCCTCCTATGTGCGACGCCGAAGGGAACGGCCGTTCTGCCTACCTCTCGCATCCTCCTTGCGACCGGCGGCATTGGTGGTCTCTTCGATGCGACGACCAATCCCATCGGCAATTTCGGCCAGGGAGTAGCACTCGCCGCGAGTGCTGGGGCGCTTCTTGCCGATATGGAGTTCGTGCAATTCCACCCGACAGCGCTCGATTCTCGCCGCCGGCCGCTAGCGCTGGTCAGCGAAGCTGTGCGCGGCGAAGGTGCCTTGCTTGTCAACGAGAGAGGCGAGCGTTTCATGGCTGAGGTTTCCGGCGCGGAACTCGCCCCGCGCGATGTCGTTGCGCGGGCKATCAGTGCGGAAATCGCACGCGGCGGCCGTGTCTTTCTCGATGCGCGCAAAGCGCTTGGCAATCGCTTTGCCGCGCGCTTCCCCGTCATCGATGCGCTCTGCCGGGAGGCCGGCATCGATCCGTCGAGCGAACTTATCCCGGTGCGTCCTGCCGTTCACTATCACATGGGCGGGGTTGCAACGGATGTATACAGCCGTAGCTCCGTCTCCGGCCTCTGGGTGGCCGGGGAGGTGGCATCATCAGGCCTTCACGGAGCAAATMGGCTCGCCAGCAACTCGTTGCTGGAGGCCGCAGTCATGGGCATGCGCGCCGCGCGGGATATTGCCGGCGTCTCCTGTAGCGCTGCGAACGTGCCGTCCACACTTGCACGCGCGATTGCCCCAGATGCTTCGCTTGTCCGGCCGATCGTCTCGCGCCATCTCGGCGTGCTTCGCAATGCCGGCGCCATTCATGGAGCGATCGCCGCGCTTCTGCCGCTCGTCGAAAGCGAAGGTCCGGCCGCCGATCCCGCCATCGTGGCGCTGTTGATTGCTGTTTTCGCCAGCCTGCGGACGGAGTCGCGCGGTGCTCACGCCCGCACGGATTTTCCGTTGAAACTAAAGAATACGCAGCGCCGGACGATGCGCCTGTCCGACGCATTGGACATCGCCAGATCCACCATCCCCTATTCCTTCGCCCGGAGCGCCTGACATGACCCTCGTCCCCCTTCCGCGCCTCATCGTCGAGCCGCTGGTGCGCAACGCCCTGTTGGAAGACCTTGGCCTTGCCGGCGATATCACGTCCGCCGCCGTCATCCCGGAGGATCATCGCTCCACTGTTGCCATGGTGGCCCGCCAGCCGGGCGTGGTCGCCGGGCTCGACGCTTCGGAACTCGCCTTCCAGCTTGTCGATCCCAGGACCACCATGACCCGCCATGTTCAGGATGGCGCAAAGGTTGGCCCCGGCGATGTGATCGCAATGATCGAAGGTCCCTCGCGTGGTTTGTTAACGGCAGAGCGGACTGCATTGAATTTCCTCGGTCATCTCTCCGGCATTGCGACCGTGACGGCCGGTATCGTTGAGGCAATCAGCGGCACGAAGGCCTCGATTGTCTGCACCCGCAAGACGACGCCGGGATTGCGGGCGCTGGAGAAATATGCGGTCCGGGCGGGCGGCGGCATGAACCATCGTTTTGCGCTCTATGACGCGGTACTGATCAAGGACAATCATGTCGCGATCGCCGGTGGAGTCGCTGAGGCGATCCGTCGCGCCAAGGCCGGCGTCGGCCACATGGTCAAGATCGAGGTCGAAGTCGATACGCTCGACCAGCTCCGCGAAGCCATGACGGAGGGCATCGACGCCGTGCTGCTCGACAATATGACGCCTGATCAGTTGCGCGAAGCCGTGGACATTGTCGCCGGCCGGGCAATCACCGAGGCATCAGGTCGTGTCCTGCCCTCGACTGCCGGGGCAATCGCCGCTTCGGGCGTCGATCTGATCTCCGTCGGCTGGGTGACACACAGCGCGCCGACGCTCGATGTCGGGCTCGATTGGAAAGCGGTCGCATAGAGCAGAGCTTGAGCGGCCGGTTTCAAGGCGTGGTCGGAATTGGCGCCCACCACGTCACGATATCGTTATGGAAATTGTGCCGCAGCATCCGGTTGGCGCTTGCGAACTTGCCATCTTGCTGATCAAACTCCGTGAGTTTTCATCATCATGCATGGATGCGGCAGGCAGTGACCAAGATCATAGATTACGTTTTTTCCATCGGCTCGCCCTGGTCCTATATCGGCTTGGCGCCGTTTCTCGATCTCGTCGAAAAGACGGGTGCGGAAATCCGGCCTTATCTCACCGTTGTCCTCGAGGAGAATGGCGGCATTTTCTCGCGCAATCGGCCGGAGGCTCGCAGGCAATATTGGCTGCGGGATCTCAAGCGTTGGGCCGGCCTTCGCGGCAAGACGCTACTTCTGGAAAACCGCCCGCCGCTCGCGGATCCGGCACCCGCCGCCTTTATGGTCATCGCCGCCTATCTCGACGGCAAGCCCTGGCTCGAACTGACGAAGATCCTGCAGGAAGCGTTCTGGGGTCGTGCCGAGGATATCGGCAATCCCGAGGTACGCAGGGCGATCGCCAATGCGGCCGGTTTCKACGGCGATGTGCTCTCGAAGCGGGAGGGCGATGCAGACGTGCAGGGCAAGTGGGCGGCCGATCGCGAGTTCGCCCTCAAGAACGGCGTCTTCGGTTTTCCGTCGTTCCTTTATGATGGCGAACTCTATTGGGGGCAGGATAATCTGCACTTCCTCGAAAGCCATCTGAACGGCGTGAAGCCATAAGTCGTCCATAGGCGGTTCACGAAAATCACGAGGCCGGATCCAGCGGGACGCCGGTCTACCAGAAAGGTGAGGGGCGTTTGAGCAATCCTTGGTCCGCGGGCCAGACAGTCGATGTCGCCATCATCGGCGCCGGTGCGGCAGGTGTCGCAGCGGCGAGGCGGCTGCAGTCTCTCCGTCCCGATGCTTCGGTGTTGATCCTTGAGGCGAAGGACCGCGTGGGAGGCCGCGCCTGGACCGTTCGGTTGCCGTCGTTTGAGAATGAGCCTGTCGATCTCGGCTGCGGATGGCTCCATGGCGCGAGGACGAATGGGTGGACCGATATCGCCCGCCAGATTGGGTTGACCGTGGAAACGACGCCTGCTCCCTGGAGCGAGGGCGGACGGACGGTCGAGGGAGCGCAAGGCAGAGCGGCCGTCAGCGCCTTTTTTGCGCGCGCGGAAGAACGGGGGGATTCCGGCGAGGATGGATCGCTTGCCGAACTGCTGGAGCCTGGAAATCCCCGGAATGGTCTCGTTGAAGCAATCGGGACATTTCTAAACGGGGTCGAACTCGCTGCCGCTTCCATTCATGATTATGTCCATTATGATCCGGGACCCGGCCCGGACTGGCGCGTCCGTGAGGGTTACGGGACGCTGATTTCGACCTACGCGCAGCCGGTCCCCGCGATGCTTTCGACGCCGGTCAAAACCATCGATCACCGTGGCGCCGGGGAAATCCTTTTGCAGACGGAACGCGGAACGCTGCGTGCGCGCATAGTCCTGGTAACGGTCGCGACAAATGTGATTGCGGAGGATCAGATCAAATTCGATCCGCCGCTGCCGAGAAAGCGGGAAGCGGCCGATCGTTTGCCGCTGGGGCTTGCCAACAAGCTGTTCCTCAGCGTGACATCGCCGGACGATCTGCCGATCGACACAAGGCTGACGGGCTCCCTGGATCAGGCGCGAACGGGTTCCTACCAGCTACGCCCCTTCGGCACCGCCTTGATCGAGGCCTATTACGGTGGCTCGTTGGCAAGGGATCTGGAGGCCGCCGGAGAGCAGGCGGCGCTCGCCTTCGCCAAAGAAGAGCTGGCCCAGCATTTCGGAAGCGCTTTCGGTCGTCGCATCGAGGCCGTGGCCATGTCGGCTTGGCACAGCGAGCCGCATATTGGCGGATCCTATTCCTATGCTGAGCCAGGTGCCTCTGCTGAACGCATCGTGCTTGGCGAAGCCGTCGACGGCAGGCTCTTCTTCGCCGGTGAAGCCTGTTCGCCAACGCGCTTTTCGACTGCCCATGGCGCTCTCGAAACCGGCTTTGCTGCCGCTGAAGCGATCGCCGTGGCTTTGAAGCCGAGGAGCTGATGAAAGACTGGTCGTCTTGATCATCCCGGGGCGATCTCTGTCGTGAGTGACGAATGATCGCCGCCCTTGTATTGCGTTTTGCACTACATTGACCTATCTTCCTTCCCGAAGTTTGCGCTCGATGACGATGTCGTCGTTGGCTATTATGGCCTTGCTCCGTCCGTCATCGAGCCTAATGCTACCCCACGTAAGATTCGCACCGGCCGTCCACCTGATCCCATTCCTTGCCTGCTGATCGGTCAGCTCGCGGTTGACCGTCGTTACCCCGGCATCGGCTCGGCTCTGGTGAAGGACGCGTTGACGCGCTGCGTCGCCGGCGCGGATATCGTGGCAGGACGTGCCCTGGTGGTTCGCGCTATAGACACCGAGGCGGAGACATTCTGGCAGAGCTGGGGTTTTATTCCGGCCCGCGACAATCCCTCGATCTTGATGCGCTCATTGGACGATATCAGGCATTGGGTTGCAGAATGTGCTTGATAGGCCCGGCTACGACAGTTGCTTCGCTTTCAGCACCGAGACAGCCGCTTCGCTGTTGTGAACATAGTCGTTCGCGTCTGGCTGCCTCTGCACAAGCAGGATGAACAGCAGGTCGGTGAGCATCAATTGCGCGTCGCGTGCGGTGATCGCCGAGGAGCGGACGCGGTCTTCGTCGCCGACGGTATAAAGGCGGATATCGGCGACATGGGCCAGCGGATTGTCCTGTAGGCCGGTTACGGCGATGACGATCGCATTTCGCTGGCTGGCGAGTTCGGCGATCCTGAGAGTCTCGATGCTGGTGCCGGAATAGGAGAGGGCGAACAGCAGGTCGTCGGGGCCGAGTGTGGAGGCGTTGGCCATCTGCACATGGCTGTCGCTGTCGTGCAGGACATTGCGCCCGAGCTTCATCAGCTTGTAGGAAAAGTCGCGGGCGACCAGCGAAGATGCGCCGACGCCGGCGAGATGAATGCGGCGGGCTTCGTAGAGCGCTTTCAGCGCCTTGCCGATATCCAGTTCGTTGTTGACGGCGATCGTCTGCTGCATCGCCTGCAGCTTGCTGCCGAGTAATTTCTGCAGGATGGTCAGGTAGCCGTCATCGACTTCGATCGTACCGTGGATCATGCCGGCCGGGGCCTGCCATTCCTGCGCCTTGGCCTCGCTGACGGCGAGTTTCAGTTCCTGATAGCCGGCGTAGCCGAGTTTCTGGCTGAACTTGACGACGCTCGATTGGCTGCGACCGGTCTCGGCGGCGAGGGCGGCGGATGAGAGCCGCAGCATCTGGTCGGGATTTTCGACGATGAATTGCCCGATCTGGCGATCGGCCGGCGCCATGCCTTCAAGCTTCGCGCTGATTTTCTTTAAGATAGACATCCGCCCCTTCAGGCCGTGGAGGCCGGTTCACGCGTCGACACAATCGAGCCACAAGATATCACCCGGCCGACGGCGGGCAACCACGCTTTCGGTCCGTCAGCCGCCGACCTTACCACAAAGAAACTGGAATAAAAAATTCCAACCCACATTGACAGGACGGAATGGACGAATAATCTTGAGGCAGAAGCAGAGGAAATGACGTCTGCTCTTTCGCCCCTCTCTTTGACGGGTTTCATATCATGGACAGACTGCGGATATCCGGCGGAAACAGGCTGCAGGGTGCTGTGACGATTTCCGGCGCCAAGAATGCCGCCTTGCCGCAGATCGCTGCGGCGCTGCTCAGCCCACATCCTTTGGAACTGACGAACGTGCCGGCCGTGACCGATGTCGAGAACATGCTCGGCGTCGTCGCCCTTCATGGAGCGATCGTCACCCGCGCGGCGCACGGAACCACCATCGATGCCAGCGCCATCGTCTCGACGGAAACCTCTTACGACACCGTGAGGCGGATGCGGGCGACGGTGTTGGTGCTTGCGCCACTGCTGGTGCGCTTCGGGCACGCCCGTGTCTCTCTGCCCGGCGGCTGCGCCATCGGCGCCCGGCCGGTCGACATGCACATCAAGGCGCTGGCGACGCTTGGAGCCGATATCGCGATCGAGAACGGTCTGATCGTCGCATCGGCCCCCGGCGGGCTGAAGGGCGCGCGTATTGTCCTGAGTTCCCCATCTGTCGGCGCGACCGAGACGGCGATGATGGCGGCATGTGCTGCCAAGGGCGAGACGGAGATATTGAACGCGGCGCGCGAGCCGGAGGTGGCCGATCTCGCCGCCTGTCTTAGTGTCATGGGCGCGCGGATTGAGGGTGCGGGTACGCATCGCATCCTGATAGAAGGCAACACGAATTGGCAGCCTGCCAGGCATCACGGCATATCCGACCGGATCGAGGCCGGCACCTACGCCGTCGCAGCCGCCATCACCGGCGGGCAGCTTGAGCTGATCCACGCCCGGCTGGAGAATCTCGCTTCCGTCGTGCAGGCATTGGAAGCCATGGGCGTCAGCGTTTGGCCGAGCGATCGGGGCTTGGTCGTTTCGAGGGACGGTTCACTCAAGGGCGCCGACATCACCACGGAACCCTATCCGGGCTTTCCGACGGACCTGCAGGCGCAGTTCATGGCGCTTGCCTGCTGTGCCGAAGGCGCCTCGCTGATCCGCGAGACGGTGTTCGAAAACCGCTTCATGCATCTACCGGAATTGATGCGCCTCGGCGCCAACATCACGCTGCAGGGCACCACGGCGCTGGTCCGCGGTGGCGCACCTCTTCGGGGCGCGCAGGTCATGGCGACCGATCTGCGCGCCTCAGTCTCGCTGGTGTTGGCGGCGCTGGTGTCGAAGGGCGAAACCATCGTCAACCGCGTCTACCATCTCGATCGCGGCTACGAGCAGTTGGATCGCAAGCTCCGCCTTTGCGGCGCTGATATCGAGCGGCTGACGTCATGAGCAGCGAAACAGAAGGTGAGCATTACTTTCTCGGCATTGACGGCGGAGGCACCGGTTGTCGCGCGAGGATCGAGGATGCCGCAGGCACCCTATTGGGCCAGGGATTATCCGGCCCCGCGACCACGCGGCTCGGCATTGACGAAGCCTGGGCTTCCATTGCGAGGGCATTCGGAGCCGCGATCGAAGAGGCGGGTCTCGGCCCATCCGAGATCGCGCGCGTCCATACCGGTGTCGGCCTTGCCGGGATCGGGCGGAAGGGCGCGCTTGAGGCCTTGCGTTCCATAAAGCATCCCTTCGCCAGCATCGATTTCGTCAGCGATGGCGAGGGCGCCTGCCTCGGCGCCCATTCGGGCCGCGACGGTGCGATCGTCATTGCGGGAACGGGATCGATCGGCCTTGGTTTCGTCGAGGGCCGCCATTTGCGGGTCGGAGGATACGGATTTCCGATCTCGGATGAAGGAAGCGGCGCGGATCTCGGACTGAAAGCTGTGCAGCTTGCACTGCGCGCGCAAGACGGCCGCTACGAGAAGACTGCGCTGCTCGCCGAGATTTTGCAGCGGTTTCAAAACGATGCCATGGAAGCGGTCGCCTGGATGGACCGCGCCTCCGCAACCGACTATGCCGCTCTTGCGCCGATGGTGATGCGCCATGCGGATCAGGGTGATGCCGCCGGGCGGCGTATTGTCCAGAGTGCGGCAGAGCATATCGACACGCTGATCCGCTCGCTGTTCGACAAGGGCGCTCCGCGTGTCTCCTTGCTCGGTGGCCTCTCCAGCCCGCTTGAGCCATGGCTGGCGCCGGATGTCCGCCGCCGCCTCAAACCCATCGACGGCGATGCCGTTTCGGGCGCCATCATTCTTGCCAGAAAGTCGGTCTGCGGGCGCTGAAAGGATGACTCGACCATCCCTGACTTTATGCTGCCCGTGATGGAATATTTTATTCCTAATGCGATTGACGAACGGAATAAATGGACATAATGTTAACGAAGGTAAACAGGGAAACGGCGGCGAACGAAGCCATAAAGGCCGGCCGCTTGTGCTGATGACCAGCTTTCTGTTGCGTTCAAAAATCTAAGGCTGCTGCGGCTGGCCCGATCCTTGTCGATCGAGCTCGCCATCCCTGATCTATTGATATCGAAGAGCATTCTTCCGAGAGCAGGCACATGACGGAGCAAAGATTGATATCCGAACTGGAGCAGTTGGTTTCCGAGGGTCGCAATCCGAACACGATGCATATCGATCTGTTGTCGACCTTCGATATCCTGCGCGAAATCAATTATGAGGACCAAACCGTCCCCACCGCGGTCGAGAAGGTCATTCCCGCGATCGCCGCTGCCGTGAACCAGATCGTTGCGGCCTTTCAGAAGGGCGGCCGGCTGATCTATATGGGCGCCGGCACCAGCGGCAGGCTTGGCGTTCTCGACGCCTCCGAATGCCCGCCGACGTTCAGCGTGCCGCGGAGCATGGTGATCGGCCTGATCGCCGGCGGCCCCGACGCACTGCAACGCTCGATCGAAGGCGCCGAGGACGATCCGGAAGAGGGTCGCCAAGCCTTGCAGGATGTCAAGCTGACGGCTGCAGACGTTGTCGTCGGTATAGCCGTCAGCGGCCGCACGCCCTACGTCATCGGCGGGCTGAACTATGCGAAGAGCGTCGGCGCGGCCACGGTTGCCCTGTCCTGCAATCCCAATTCCGTCATCGCGGGTATTGCCGATCTTGCGATTTCTCCCGTCGTCGGTCCGGAAATCCTGACGGGATCGACCCGGCTGAAGTCGGGAACGGCGCAGAAACTCATACTCAACATGCTGACGACGGCGAGCATGATCCGGATCGGCAAGAGCTATCAGAACCTGATGGTCGACGTGAATGCGAGCAACAAGAAGCTGGTCGCGCGTGCCTCCAGGATCGTCATGCAGGCGACCGGCTGCACGCAGGAAGAAGCACGCCGCGTGCTCGATCAGACGGGCAATGATGTCAAACTTGCCATTCTCATGGAAATTACCGGGATGGGCATTGAAGAAGCCCGAGCGGCGTTGCAAAACGCTGGTGGATTCCTGCGAAAGGCCATCAGCGCAAAGACAGTATGAACTGAGACCGCAGCAGCGATAGCTTTGATGAAAGGGCCAAAATCGGCTGGGGAAGCGCCAAAGCGCTCGAGGGAGAAAAGAATGAAAAGGCATTTTGCAAGGAAGCTGATTTCGTGCGTCGCGGTGGCGGCGGGTCTCGGCATGGCAGCCATTTCGACGGAAGCCTATGCGGCGACCCTGCGCATGGCATGGGCGCAGGATGCKACCGGCCTCGATCCGCACAAGCAGACAGCCTTTTCCTCGATCCGCCTGCTGGAGCTGATCTATGAGCCGCTCGTCCGGCTCGACAGCAATCTGCAGATCGTTCCCGCCATCGCCGAGAACTGGCAGTTTTCGTCCGACGGCAAGGAGCTGACGTTCAAGCTCAATCCGAATGCGAAATTCCAGAACGGTGCGGCCGTGACATCGGCCGACGTGAAGGCGTCGTTCCAGCGCATTCTCGATCAAGCAACCGGTGCGGCTGCTCGCGCCAATTTTCTGTCGATCGCCAGCATCGATACGCCCGATGCGACGACCGTCATCTTCCATCTGTCGCAGCCTGATGTTCCTATTCTGACCTCAATGACCAGCCTCAACGCCGCCATCGTTCCGGCGAGCGAAATCGCCGCCGGCTCGATCGGCACGAAGGCGATCGGTTCCGGTCCCTTCAAGCTCGACAATTGGGTCCCGAATTCCAAGGAAGTGCTGAGCGCCAACAAGGCATGGGCCGGCGGCACGGTCGGTGTCGATGGCATCGACGTCAGCGTCCTTCCGGACGAAACAGCGATCCTGGCATCGCTTCGCACGGGCCAGATCGATTTCGCGCTTCTGAACGACCCGCTCGTGGCGACACTGGTTCCCAAGGAGCCGAAGCTGCAACTGACCCGCACGCCGGTGCTTTCCTATAACGTCCTGCAGCTCAACCCCTCACATAAGCCGATGGACCAGCTTGCCGTGCGTCAGGCGATCTCCTGCGCGATTGACCGGAAGGATGTGCTGGATACGGCAGCGCTCGGCGAAGGTAAGGTGACGGGACCGTTGACCATGCCTCTCTACGCGACCGATCCGAGTCAGCTCTTCTGCTACACGCGCGATGTCGAGAAAGCGAAGAAGCTGATGGCCGACGCAGGCTTTGCCAACGGCTTTTCCGCAACCGTGATCGCCGCCACCGGCGAGCCGCCGACCGCGACTGCCGAAGCGCAAATCATCCAGTCGCAGCTCGCCGAAATTGGCATCAAGCTCGACATCAAGGTGATGGAACTCAACGTCTATGTCGGCGCCTGGCTGAAGGGCAATTTCGACATGGCGGTTGCGCTGAACGGCGGCAGTGCTGATCCCTATTCGATGTATAACCGCTACTGGACGAAGACCGGCAACCTGCAGAAGGTCGCAAACTATATCGACGACACGCTGGACAGCCAGATGCAAAAGGGGCGTGTCGAAACTGATCCGGCCAAACGCAAGGTGATTTTCGCCGACTTCGAGAAACACATTGCCGAGGTCTCGCCCTGGATCTGGCTCTATACGTCTTACGGCTACACGGCCGAGCAGAAGAACGTTGAGGGCTTCGTGCCGACGCCGACGGGCTCTCTCTTCGGTCTCAGCAAGGTATCTATCAAGTGATGGGTACCGGGTTTCAGAGCGGTTTAGCGTTTCACGGAATCGCTTTCCCGCTCTGTCCCTTTGTTTTACGCATTCCGGACGGAAACCGCTTCGCACTTTTCCTGGAAGTGCTCTAAAGGACGTTCCATGGGCTACCTGACGCGCCGGCTGATGACATTCCCGCTGATCATGTTGGGAGTGTCCATTCTCGTGTTCGTCGCCATCCGGCTGGTGCCGGGCGACGCGATCACGGCGATGCTCGGAACCAATGCCGGCCTGCTGACGCCGGAGCAGCGGCAGGCCTTGGCAGCCTATTTCGGCATCGACCAATCTTGGTTCGTGCAGTACTGGCATTGGCTGTTCGGCGTGCTGCAGGGCAATCTCGGCATTTCCGTCACCTACGGCAAACCGGTGCTCGACATCATCCTCGAGCGGTTTCCGCTGACGCTCGAGCTTGCACTGCTCTCCATGGCGATCGCGCTGCTGATCGGCCTGCCGGCGGGCGTCTTCGCGGCGACCCGGAACGAAAGATTGTCCGATCTCGCGGTCCGCATCGTCGCCATGGTCGGGCAGTCCACCCCGAATTTCGTTCTCGGCCTTCTCATCATCTACGCCCTTTCGGCAGGCTTCGGTGTCCTGCCGGCCATGGGCGCGTTCACGCCGTTCCTGCAGGATCCGCTCGGCAATCTCGGCCAGATGATCCTGCCAGCGCTGACGCTCGGCTTCGCCTTCGCCGCCTCTGTCACGCGCGTGGTGCGCTCGGCCATGCTCGATGTTCTAAGCGATGATTATGTCCGTACCGCCCGCAGCCGCGGCGTGCCGGCCCGCGGCGTCATTTGGCGCCATGCGCTGCCCAACGCGCTCATTCCGGTGGTGACGCTGAGCGGCGTGGAGTTCGGCTATCTCCTCGGGGGCGCCGTGCTGGTCGAGCAGATCTACGCGCTGCCCGGCCTCGGGCGACTGGTGCTCGATGCGATCCAGCAACGCGACTACGCGCTTGTGCAGGGCTGCGTCCTGTTCATTGCCTTCAACTTCATGATCGTCAATCTGCTTGTCGATCTCGCCTATGTCGCGCTCGACCCGCGCGTTCGCCTGGGGGAAGGCTGATGCGCATTGTMAAAGCCATTTTCGGGCACACGAGCGGCCGCATTGGCGGCGCCATTGTTTTCATCTATCTCATCCTTGCCGTTCTCGGCACGCTGGGGCTCACCCCCTATGATCCGGTGACGCGGAGCCCGTTGAACCGATTGCACGCCCCGAGTGGCGCCTTCTGGATGGGGACGGACCTGCTCGGTCGCGACGTGGCTAGCCGGCTAATGAACGGCATTGGCGAGTCCTTCACCGTCGCCTTCCTTTCGGTTGCTCTCGCAAGCCTGGTCGGCACCGTACTCGGTTTGACCGCTGCCTGGTTCGGCAAGCGCTGGGACGGTCTGATCATGCGCACGATGGATGTGCTGCTGGCATTCCCGGCCATCCTTCTCGCGCTGCTGATTATCGCTATCGTCGGCCCCGGCACTTGGACCAGCGTCGCCGCGATCGCCATCGTCTATACGCCGATCTTCACTCGCGTCGTGCGCGGGCCGGCCCTCTCGCTGAAAACGCGTGATTTCGTCGATGCCGCTCGCACCTTCGGCAGCAGCAAACCCTATATACTGACGCGGCATCTGCTCTTGAACCTCGTCGCGCCACTAACGGTGCAGATCACACTGGCGCTGGCATGGTCGCTGCTCACCGAAGCCGGCTTGAGCTTCCTTGGCCTCGGCACACAGCCGCCGGCCTCTTCGCTCGGCTTGATGCTGAGCGACAGCCGCAACTTGATGGAAACGGCGCCCTGGCTGCTGATCTTCCCCGGCGTCACCATCATGATCAGCATCCTCGGTTTCAATCTGCTCGGCGATGCCCTGCGTGATATCCTCGATCCGAAAATGCGGAGGTCCATTCCGTGAGCCCTCTGCTTTCCGTMTCCGATCTGCAAGTCGGCTTCGGCCGCACGCCCGAGGCCAACAAGATCGTTCGCGGCGTCAGCTTCGATCTCGCAGCCGGCGAGACGCTGGCGATCGTCGGCGAGAGCGGCTCGGGGAAATCCGTCACCGCGCTCTCGATCAATCGTCTCGTCGACTTCGGCGGCGGTCGCATCATCGGCGGCTCGATTAGGCTGAAGCGGCCCGATAACAGCATTCTCGACCTGACATCTGCGACGGAAGCTGAACTCACGAAAATCCGCGGCGCCGAGATCGGCATGATCTTCCAGGAGCCGATGACCTCGCTCAATCCGGTACTGACCATCGGCACGCAGATCGAAGAGTCTTTCCGCCTGCATCGCGGCTTGACCGGCCGTCAGGCAACCGCCGCCGCAAAGGATGCGCTGGATCGCGTCCGCATCCCGGATGCCGCGCGGCGGCTGAAATATTGCCCGAACCAACTCTCCGGCGGCATGCTGCAGCGTGTGATGATCGCGACGGCGCTCGCCTGCAACCCGCGCCTGCTGATCGCCGACGAGCCGACGACGGCGCTGGATGTGACGGTACAGGCGCAGATCATGGCGCTTCTCGCCGAGCTGAAGCGCGAGACTGGCATGGCGATGATCTTCATCACCCATGATATCGGCCTCGTCGCCGGCATCGCCGACAAGGTGATGGTGATGCAGGCTGGTCAGGCGGTTGAACAGGGCGAGTTGAACCAGATCCTCGACAAACCCAGCCATCCCTATACCCAGCATCTCCTTCATTCAGTGCCGCATTTTTCGGCCGGCCGCGCAACCCGGTCGGATTTCAGCCGCGACGACACCGCAAAAGCCGCGCCAGCGCTGAAGGTCGATGGGCTGACGGTGCGTTTCCCGGTGTCGGGCAGCTTCTTTCGCCGCCCGACCGGCGCCGTGCATGCGGTCGAAGGCGTCGGTTTCGATCTGCTGCCCGGCGAAACACTGGCGATCGTCGGTGAAAGCGGCTCGGGCAAATCCACCACCGCGCGGGCAATTCTCGGTCTGGTGAAGTCGACGCGGGGCACATTCACGGCGAATGCCGGCAAGGCTGCGAACCGGACGAGCGCGGTACAGATGGTGTTCCAAAATCCCTATGCCTCGCTCAACCCCAGGCTTCGCATCGACAGCATTCTGGCCGAACCCGTCATCGCCGCCGGCGGCCGTGCCTCAGGGGAAACACGCGACAGGATGGCGATGCTGCTGAAGCGTGTCGGCCTGCCCGAAAACAGTCTCGAACGCTATCCGCATGAATTTTCAGGCGGTCAGCGCCAGAGATTGTGTATCGCCCGGGCATTGATGTTGAACCCTTCGGTTCTCGTGCTGGACGAGGCCGTCTCGGCGCTGGATGTTTCCGTCCAGGCTCAGGTTCTGGATCTCTTGATCGAATTGCAGCGCGAGTACCGCCTTGCCTACCTTTTTATCTCGCATGACATGGCGGTGGTCGAGCGGATCGCACACAGGATCGCAGTGATCTATGCCGGCCAGATCATCGAGATCGGCGATGCCGTATCGGTACTGTCGCAGCCGAAGCATTCCTATACTAGGCGGCTCATATCGGCCGTTCCGGCCGTCGACCGTCGGCGGGAGAATTTTGCGCTGGATACGCGCCAGGTCCCCTCTCTGGTACGCCCGCTCGGTTTCGAGCCGGCCGCTCCCGAATGGCGACAGTTTGCTCCGGATCATATAGCACAGGCGGAAGCCTGACAGAAAGGCGCGGTGGAGCATGGCGGCGATAGGGAATACGGAATTCGCGCAACGCTTCGATCGGGCATTCCAGCCCGTTGATGCCGCCGTTGCGGCCGGGCGCATTCCCGGCGGCGTGCTCGGCATGATCGACCGCGATGGCAATCGGATGGTTCGTGCGGTCGGTTCCGCACAGAAGGTTCCGGTCACGCGGCCAATGCTTGCCGATACCTGGTTCGATCTGGCCTCGTTGACCAAGGTCATCTTCACCACGCCGCGCATCCTGGCCTTGGCGGAAGCCGGCACGATCGATCTCGATGCGCCGCTCATTATGTTGCTGCCGGACCTGCACCAATATGATGCGGCGGCCTGGGAGCGGAAGGTGACCTTCCGCCAATGCCTTGGCCATCAGACACCCTTTCCGGCTGTCGAGCCGCTTTATACCTACGGTCGCGACCCCGACCTGCTCCGCGCCTTCATTCTGCAGCGTGAGTGGCAGGCCGGTCCGCCTGTCTATTCCGACATCAACTTCATTTTGCTTGGGCTTGCGCTGGAACGCCTAACGGGTCAAACGATCCGCGACATGGATGCCGGGCCGGGCTTTGCCTTCTCCGCTGCACCCGATGAGGCTGCCGCGACGGAGGATTGCACCTGGCGTCATCGCGTTCTCTCAGGCGAAGTCCATGATGACAATTGCTCCGCCCTGCAGGGCGCCGGTCATGCCGGCTTGTTTGGAACAGCAGGCTCGGTCCTCGATTTTGCCTTGGGTCTGCTCACCGGTTCCGGCGCGTCCGAGCGCTCCATTGCGTTGATGCGCACGCCATTGTCCGCCACGCGTACGCATGGATGGGAGCGGCCCTATGACGGCTGGTCCGGCGGCGGCTTGTGCTCTCCGGACACGATCGGCCATACCGGCTTCACCGGCACCGGTCTCTGGATCGATTTCGACAAGGGCAGGGCGTGGACCTTGCTCACCAACCGTATTCACCCGACACGCCATTTCGACAGCGGCATCGTGGCGCTTCGCCAGTCCGTCGGCGATCTCGTCAATAGAGTTTAGGAGCTTGATCATGGAACCAATCTGGGCCGTCGGTCTGATGACCGGAACCGTTCTCGACGGCAATATCGATGTCGCTCTGCTMAAGACGGATGGTGAACGGATCGAGGAGTTCGGTCCCTATGTGCTGGCGCCCTATCCGGATTGGATCAGGACATTGCTGGAAGAGACGTTGGCGCAGGCCCGGGTCTGGAATTTCAACGGGCCGGAGCCGGAAATCTTTAAGCAAACCGAGGAAGCCTTGACACGGGCGCAGTCGTCCGCTGTCCGGGAACTCGTCGAAGGCTACGGGCTGACCATGGCCGATATCGGCGTCGTCGGTTTCCACGGCCAGACCGTATTGCATCGCGCACCGCAAAAGGAACGCCAAGGCGATACGCGCCAGCTCGGTGATGGCGAGCTGATGCGTTCCATCCTTGGTACTAGGGTCGCCTACGATTTCCGTTCCGCCGACGTGCGCGCCGGCGGTCAAGGCGCGCCCCTTGCGGCCGCCTATCATACCGCCCTGTTGCGGCGGGCCGGCGCCGGAGACGATACTGCCATCCTCAATCTCGGCGGCGTCGCCAACATTACCTGGTCGGACGGGGAGGGCAATTTCGTTGCCTTCGACACCGGGCCGGCCAACGCGCCGCTCAATGATTTCGTTAGATCTCATGGAGCCGGCGAGATGGACAGGGACGGCGCGCTCGGTCGGGCTGGCACGGTGGATGAAGGGCGGCTTGCGAAGCTGCTGGAACACCCCTATCTCAGCGCCCCCTATCCGAAATCACTGGATCGCTTCGACTTTGGTGCCTCCATGGCCGATGGGCTAGGCCTTAAGGACGGCGCAGCGACGCTGTCCGCCTTTACCGCAGCCGCCGTCGGCAAGGCCTTGGATCTGCTGCCACGCCGCCCGAAGAAGCTGGTGGTCAGCGGCGGCGGCCGCCGCAATCCGACGATCATGTCGATGCTCAGAACCCGTGCTGGCGTCGAGCCGATTTCAGCGGAAACACTCGGTTGGCGCGGTGACGCCGTCGAGGCCGAATGCTTCGCTTTTCTAGCCGTCCGCGTCTTGCGCGGACTGCCGATCAGCTTCCCCGGCACGACGGGCGTACCGACGCCGATGCGCGGTGGCCGCCTTGCGGAATAGGCGGGCTTGAGCATCCCGCATTCCACCACACTTCGATCATAACCGAAGCATCCTCGCTGAAATTCGTCTATTGATGATCTGAACCTATCCGGCTCAGGAGGATGAAATGAGAAACGTTGAGCCAAAGATCCTGTATTTCGGGACGCCGGTCGCATTGATCAGTAGCTTGAATGAGGATGGTTCGACAAATTTGTCGCCGATCTCATCATTTTGGGCGCTTGGTTGGACGATGGCGCTGGGTCTGCTGAATGATGCCAAGCTCGCGGAGAATCTCGCACGGCACCCGGAATGCGTCGTAAACCTTCCTTCTCCCTCCATGTGGCAGATGGTCGAGAAGCTTGCGCCGCTGACAGGCAAAGACCCTGTCCCCGAACTGAAATCCAAACAATTCAAGACAGAGAAAGACAAATTTGCAGCAGCCGGATTTTCCAGGCTCGACAGTGAGTTGGTTCGCCCGGTGTGCGCTGCAGAATGCCCGATCCAAATGGAAGCCCGTGTCTTGTCACGTCATGAAATGGGCGGAACGAAACTGGCTGAACTTGGCGGCGGCCTCGTGGCTGTCGTCGAGATTTTGCGCGTGCATGCCAGCGAAGAATTCTTGAAAGACGAGAGTGACCATATCGACCCGAAGAAGTGGTCTCCCTTGGTCTATAATTTTCGTCACTATTACGACCTGTCCGACACTGAACTCGGGAAAACATTCCGCGCGTGACATGCCGTTTGACGGCCTCAGGTGCCGTTTTGGGCACCGGAGGCTGTATCAAAGACCTCTATCCGACGGTCTCATAGCGCGCCCGGTTGAGGCTGACGCAGCTCGCGACTGCTGCGCAGATACCGGCCAAAACAAGCGCAAAGCCAGGCGCGCTTGCCTGCGGCACGATTTCGAAAATGATCGACATACAAATGGCACCGAAGGTTTGGCCGAGAAGGCGTGCCGTGCCTTGCATGGCTCCCGCCGCGCCGCTGCGTGCTTTCGGTGCCGAGAGAAGGAGAATGCGGTTGTTCGGAGTCTGGAAAAGACCGAACCCGATACCGGCAATCACCGTCCCGACCAGGAATCCAATTCCTCTCGGATCGACCGGGCAGAGGCCGGCTATGAAAAGACCTGCGGCCAGGAGCGCGCCTCCGGAGGTGCACAGCCACGCCGTCTTGATGCGACCGGCCAGCCGTCCCGAAATCGGGGCCACGATAATCGTCGCAGCGGGCCAGGGCATCATATAGAGCCCGGTCAGAACCGGCGGCATATGCAAGGTGTGCTGAAGGTAGAACGGCAGCGCGACATAGCTGAGCATCTGACCGGTAAAGCACGCGATTGACGCGATGACGGCAACCCGAAAAGCAGGTTCGGCCAGGAGGTCCGTCGGGACAATCGGCGCAGCGCTCTTGCGCTCAAGGCGCAGCAGCGCGACGAGGGCCAAAATAGAGCCGCCAATCAGGATGGAGCCGCTGATCGGCGCAGTGGCTATCCGGTCTGCGCCTGAGAAGAACAGAATGAACATCAGCGTATTGGCCAGTAGTGCTGCGACATTCAACGGTCGCTTCACGCCTGGCAAAGGACCGAGAAGCCCGCCGGACAAGAGGACGATTGCGCCAAGCGGTATGTTGACGGCAAACAGCCAAGGCCAACTGGCCACGGAGAGGATTGCCCCGGCAACACCTGGGCCAGCGGCCGAAGAAATTGCGATGACCATCGCATTGATGCCGATGATGGTTCCTAACAGCCGCTGCGGCACCGCAAAGCGCAGGTTCATTATTCCCAGTGCCATGATCGCGCCTGCGCCCAGCCCTTGAGCAAATCGCGCTGCGATCAGAACGGGAAGATTTTCGGCGAAGGCACATGCCGCCGAAGCAGCCGTGAAAAGAGCGACACCCATCAGGAAGACACGTCGCGGCCCGTGAATTTCACCCAACGCGCCGCAGGGCAGGAGAGCGACGAGCACGGCAAGCTGGTAGCTGGACACGACCCAGACGGTGTCGCTGGCATCGGCACCAAGCGAGGCTGCGATCGATGGCAGCGCAACATTCGCAATGGCGCCGTCCAACACGACGAGAACGAGCGTCACAAGAAGCACGCCGACGGCCAGGTATCGCCGCGGATAGGGTAGGCCGTCATAAGTAGGGGCAGCGAGTGATGTTACGGACATTGGGCTCACCTTGTACGTTTGTTTGAGCCATGGATATCCTGGAGCCATAGTTTGCACCAGACGCAACGTAGGAAACTGACCGTTGCATTCAACGCCTTGCGTTGTTAAGCTCAACCCATGCCCGATATAGACTTGAACCTGCTGCCAGCTTTGGACGTTTTGCTTCGTGAACGGAGCGTATCGGCCGCCGCCCGAAAGCTCGGGCTAAGTACCTCCGCCATGAGCCGGACTTTGTCGAGGCTGCGGATTGCGTTGCGCGATCCCATTCTGGTTCCGGCGGGTCGGGCGATGGTCGCGACACCGCATGCGGAGGCGATCGCCGATCAAGTGCGTTCGCTGACCGCGGCCGTGCAGACCGTGCTAAGCCCGCCGCCGGCGATCGATATTCGCGAGTTGCAGCGCGATTTCACGATCCGTGCCAACGAGGCATTCGTGCTTTTGCATGCTGCGCGTCTAAGCGTCGCCGCCACGAATGCTGCGCCTGGCGTGCGGCTGCGTTTTGCACCCAAGCCAAACAAGGAAATTCAGCCGCTAAGAGATGCAACGCTTGACCTGGACATCGGGGTTATCTCGGGGGATGGCGCGGAGTTGCGTGGCCAGACACTGTTTGAAGACTCTTTTGTCGGCGTCGCGCGGGCAGGGCATCCTCTTTTGAAGGCAGAGTCCATAACGCCCGAGTTATACGCAGCGTGCGGACATGTCATTTCCTCCAGGCGAGGACATATCAAGGGGCCGGTTGACGAAGCCCTTGCCGAACTCGGTCTCTCGCGAAAAGTCAACCTCGTGGTGCCGAGCTATCCGGCAGTGATGGCCGTTGCGGCAGCATCCGATCTTATCGGATTGCTACCGCGTTCATATTGCCAAGCGGGTGCCGCGAAGCAGATCGAGATGTTTGAGCTGCCCGTGGCCACACCCGGCTTCGTCATTGCGCAAACCTGGCATCCTCGCATGGATGCCGATCCTGCCCATCGATGGCTACGGGCATTGATCTTCGACGCATTCAGGTCATAGACCTTCAATCGAACGGAGGCTATCCGGAAGCCTCTTGCAGCTTCCCGGTTTTCGTCATCGCGCATCGATGCTATCAAGAAATAATCTAGCGATTTGACGGTTTCCAACGGGTTTCGCGGGGATGGCAGGCAACCAGAATCGGCCCGGCTTTGTCGGAAGGGCCATAGGTTTCTTTATTGCGTCCGGCTTGGTCGCGTCGGCCGCTTGCCCCGCGAAGGCCCAATCTGAATGGAGCGTCGCGCCGCCACCGGCCTGCATTTCAGGGCCTTTGATCACTGACACCGGCGAAACACTTTGCATCCGCAAGGAAAGCTACAATCACGACCTCTGCGACGCGATCGACTATTTTGCCCACGTCAATCATCTGCCGTCGGATTATCTGGCCAGGCTCATCTGGCGCGAAAGCACGTTCCGCCCCGATGCCGTCAGCCCGAAGGGTGCGCAAGGCATTGCGCAATTCATGCCGGGAACGGCAAGATTGCGCGGTGTTCAGGACAGCTACGACCTACTGGAGGCGCTGAGCAAGGCGGCGGCATATCTGGATGAATTGCGCAACCGTTTCGGCAATCTCGGCTTGGCGGCAGCGGCCTACAATGCCGGCGAAAACGGCCTCGCAAATTTTCTCAATTCCGGCAATTTGCCCAATGAGACGCGCAGCTACGTGATTGCGATTACGGCGCACACCGTCGAGCAATGGAAGGATGATCCGCCGGATACGGTCGCGCCGGAACTCGATAAGGGCAAGCCTTTCGCGCAGGCTTGCATGGCGCTTGCCGGCAGCCGCCGGCTAAAGCAGGTTGCTTTGGAGCAGGAGCGGCCCTGGGCGCCCTGGGGTGCTCAGCTCGCGGAGCATATCCAGCTCGATACCGTTCGGCGGCTTTTTTCCGAAGACGTCAGCAAGCTTCCATCGCCGTTGAATGAAGAAAAGCCGCTCATCGTGCGCCAGCGCAACGCCGACTTCGGCTTTCGCATCCGATATGCCGCCCGCATCGGTCGGCAGACGCGTGATGAGGCGGATGCGGTTTGCGCCCAGGTCCACCAAAAGGGCGGCGTTTGCTTCGTTTTCAAGAATTGAAGGTCTTGCCTCGATCAGGCCTCAACGCTTGCGGGATGCAGTGCGCAACGATTCCGTCACCCATTGCCGCTTAGTGAATGGAAAATATCCACCAATCGGCTAGCTTTACTCCGGGAGTGTGAGGAGACGAACCAAAGGAGCGTGCTATGGCGCAGAAGCGTGAAGTTCCGGGAATCCGTGCTTACAGCAATCCCGCCGGTGGCTGGGGCGCGTTGAGGGCGACCGCCAAGGCCGTGCGCGAGCAGATGGATGTCACCGAGGCGCCGCTGCTGCTTCTGCGCACCAACAAGCCCGATGGCTTCGATTGCCCCGGCTGCGCCTGGCCCGACAAGGAACACACATCGACCTTTCAGTTCTGCGAAAACGGCGCAAAAGCCGTCACCTGGGAAGCCACCAACAAGCGCGTGACGCCCGAGTTCTTCGCCAAGCATACCGTGACCGAGCTGCTGCAATGGAGCGATTACGAGTTGGAGAACGAAGGCCGGCTCACGCATCCGCTGGAGTATGATCGCACAACCGATACTTATCGACCGATCGAATGGGATGCGGCCTTTGCCCGTATCGGCGAGGTCATGCGCAGCCTGCCGGATCCAAACATGGCGGAGTTTTACACCTCCGGCCGCGCCTCCAACGAAGCGGCTTTTCTGTTCCAGATTTTCGCGCGGGAATACGGCACCAACAATTTCCCCGATTGCTCCAACATGTGCCATGAGGCGACCAGTGTCGGCCTGCCGCAATCGATCGGCATCGGCAAGGGCACGGTATCGCTGGACGATTTCGACCGTTGCGAACTGATCATCTCTATGGGTCATAACCCCGGCACCAATCACCCGCGCATGATGGGCACGCTGCATGAATGCTCGCGGCGCGGCGTACCGATCATCGTTTTCAATCCGCTGAAGGAACGGGCGCTTGAGCGTTTTGCCGATCCGCAGAACGCGATCGAGATGAGCACTTTCGGCTCGACGCGGATTGCTTCCTCCTACTATCAGGTCAAGATCGGCGGCGATGCGGCTGCCCTTAAGGGTATCATGAAGGCGGTATTGGAGGCGGCCGAAACGTCGGAAGACGTGTTCGACCGTGCCTTCATCGCCGAACACACCAACGGCTTCGATATCTTCGCCGCCGATCTCAGGCAAACCGCATGGGCCGATATCGAAAGAGCATCCGGCCTGATGCGGGCGGACTTGGAACGGGTCGCCGCGGCCTATGTCAAATCGAATGCCACGATCGTCACCTACGGCATGGGCATTACCCAGCACGCCAAGGGTACCGCGAATGTCCAGCAGATCGCCAACCTGTTGCTGCTGCGCGGCAATTTCGGCAAGCCTGGCGCCGGCATCTGTCCGTTGCGCGGCCATTCCAACGTGCAGGGCAATCGTACGGTCGGGATCAGCGAGAGGCCGAATCCGGCGATGTTTGCCGGCATCGAGCGCGCTTTTGGCTTCAAATCGCCCGAACATCACGGCCACGATGCGGTCGCGGCAATGCAGGCGATGGCGGAAGGACAGTCGAGGGTGCTGATCTGCCTGGGCGGCAATTTTTCGATCGCGCTGCCGGATCCGGAACTTTGCGCCGACGGCATGCGCAAACTCGAGCTCGCTGTCCACATGAATACCAAGCTCAACCGCTCGCAACTGCTGATCGGCAGGGAATCCATCATTCTGCCGGTGCTTGGGCGCACCGAGCAGGATATCCAGTCCTCCGGACCGCAATCGGTGACGATCGAAGATTCGATGTCGATGGTGCATGCCTCGCGCGGTAAGCTGAAGCCGGCCTCGGAACATCTGCGTTCGGAACCGGCKATCGTTGCCGGCATGGCGCAGGCGACGTTGCCGGACAGCAAGGTCGCCTGGATGGAGCTCGTTGCCGATTATGACCGCATCCGCGACAAGATCGAAATCGTCTTTCCCGATTTCGAAGGTTACAACCAGCGCATCCGCGTGCCAGGCGGCTTCCGTCTGCCTTTGGGGCCGACCGAACGCGTCTGGAAGACGCCGTCGGCAAAGGCGGAGTTCCTGCTGTTCCGGGGTCTCAACGAGGATATCGCGGTGGCCGAGGCCGGCATTCTCAAACTCGCAACGATCCGCAGCCACGACCAATACAACACGACGATTTATGGCCTCGACGATCGCTACCGCGGCGTCTTCGGCCGCCGCGACGTCTTGTTCATGAATGATCGTGATCTGGCGGCGAAGGGGCTGGAGCATGGCGATCTCGTGGAAATCGAGACCGCGCTGCCTTCGGGTGGCAAGCGGCTGTTGAAGCTGACAGCGATTTCCTACGACATCGCGCCGGGCTCCGTCGCCGCCTATTACCCGGAGGCAAACTGCCTGATCCCGATCGACTATCAGGACAAGGAAAGCGGCACGCCGTCTTACAAGTCGGTTCCGGTGCATATCAGCAAAGCGGCGTAGCGCTGCTGCTTCTAAACCTTGCGGCCGCTAACCCAGGTGGCCGCGATGTTTGGCCTCGACGCGGTGTAGATGATTTTCTGCAGGATGTGCTCGCCCTTGTCGCGGTCTTCGAACAGCCGCACCGTGCCTTTCTCGGCATCGGCGTGGATGAGCACTGCGTCGAACTGATAGCCGGGCGTGAATTGCCCGACGGGGAGATCGAGCGCGATGCCGCCGCCCGCCGTCGCGATATGGAAGGCATCGCGAAAATCGATCTGGGCTGGGCCAAACGTCGAGCGGGCTGATGGCGGCAAGTTCGGGTCGACGCCGCTTTGCAGCATCCGCGATGCCAGGATCGCGCCACGGGCATTCTCGAACATCGAAGCACTCGGGCCACCGGAAATGTCCGTGCCGAGACCGACATGCAGCCCCTTTTCGAGCGCGGCGCGCAATGGAAAGACGGCATTGGCGAAATAGGCATTCGAAAGCGGGCAATGAGCGACGGCGGCTTCCCGCGCGCGAACCGTCTCCATATCCTTCGCCGTCAGGAAATTCGCATGCGCCAGGACCGTATTGCGGCCAAGCAGGCCGAAGCGATCGAGGCTATCCGTATCCGTCATGCCATGTCTTGCAAGAACATAGCCATGGGCCCAATCGCTCTCCGAGCAATGTGTCTGCACATGGCAGCCGCATTCCCTAGCAATGGCGCCGAGGCCTTCGAGTGTCGCGTCTGTACAGGAGGGGATAAAGCGCGGCGTCACAACCGGCAAAACGCGTCCTTCGCGATTGTCGGGATGGCCACGCACGTAGTCGATCAATGCCCGCGTGCCGTCGAGTGCCTCTTGCGCAGAGAGGTCGCGATAATAGTCTGGACACTCGTCGGCATTGTCCATCGCCACCTTGCCGATCAGGGCGCGCTGACCCTTTTCCAGGCAGATATCCACCAGTGCCCGCGTCGCCTCCTGATGGATGGTGGCAAAATAGAGGGCTGTCGTGATGCCGTTGGTCAGCAGGTCATCGACTAGCAAACCGTAGATACGGCGCGCGAAGGCGGCGTCCTGATAGCGTGCCTCCAGCGGGAAAGTGTATTTCTGCAGCCAGACTTCCAATGGCACATCGAGCGCATCGCCGAGCTGCGGATATTGCGGTGCGTGCACATGCAGATCGACAAAGCCGGGCAAGATGTAAAAGCCGGCCGGCAGGGTCACGAGTTCGCCGGACGCATCGCGCGCGTCGCGAATGCTCCGGTAATTCGGATCACCGTGACGATGAACGGCGGTAATCGCACCATCGGCATCAATTTCGATCAGCGCATCGTCCAGAACGTCGATGATGCCGCGCTCCGGCGAATGAAATCCCGACGCGCTGAGCGTCTTGTTGCGCAAATTCATCTGTGTGCTCTTTTCAGGCKGCCATAACCGTCATGCCGTGGGTGATGCCCATCTCCTTCAGCCAGCAATTGAAGTGGCATCGGCAGCAGGACTAGTCTCTGATTCTCGAAAATGATGCGGTCTTGCTGGAAGATCAACTGTTGGAAATGCATAGGTTCTTTTGTCATCKAGCATGGCAATGGACAGCGTTACGAAAGAACGCTGAATTTCGCTATTTCGAGTGCCGGAGAGGCAATGCAAATTATCCCGAATATCTCATTTTTGCCAGCTAGCCATCATCTGCCATCTTGATGGCTTAGCGATGGAGGCTTATCTTTCATGCATAGGAGAACCAAATGGCTGAACCACAACTGTCCGTCCGCAGTGCTAAGGCGCGTGATCTMGCTTATCGACTTGCCCGACGCGAGAACCGAACCATTGCCGATATCGTTGAACGCGCGCTAGAATCCTATGAAATTCGCGAGGCCGGCCGCGAGCCTGCTGCGTCCTTCTATGCTCGAATGTCCATGACCGAGGACGAGGATATTGATCTGGAGGCCGTCATTCGAGAGAGGCGCCAAGTCAATCACGGAGTTGATCTGTGATATTTCTTGATACCAACGTCATATCTGAAACCCTGCGCAAGCAGCCCGAGCCAGCCGTCATTGCCTGGTTAGGCCGGCATGATGCAGAGATTGCACTGCCTACTATCACGATTGCCGAGATTGCTTTCGGTATCCATAAAATTATGCCGGACCAACGAGCAGCACGTTTGGAGCAACGATTATCTGAATGGCGGCGTCGATTTGCCGATCGGATTTTCGGCTTCACCGAAGAGGCGGCTCTCGCCTATGGTGAGATTATGGGCCTTGCGGAGCGACAAGGGCGGCCAATGTCGGCTCCTGATGGCATGATTGCTGCTATTACCCGCATCAATGGCGGCCGTCTGGCGACGCGCAATTTATCAGACTTTCGAAAAACGGGCCTCGATCTCATATCGCCCTGGGAATTCTAGCGGCAAGGTAGGCTTTAGTAACTCTTCCCAATCATTTCCGCCGCCTTTGAGCCGATCGCCATTGCCGGCGCATTGGTATTTCCTGAGGGGATGAAGGGGATGATGGAGCAGTCGATGACCCGAAGGCCGTCGATGCCGCGTACGCGCAGCTTTCCGTCGACCACCGACATTGGATCATTGTCCGGCCCCATGCGCAGGCTGCCGGAAGGGTGGTAGTTCGTCTTGACGGTCTGGCCGGCGAATTTGGCGAGGGCCTCATCGTCCTGCAGCGCCCGGCCTGGCAGAACCTCGTCCGCTATCTTCGATTTGAACGGTTCCGTCTCCAGCAGTTGCCGCGCGACCTTCAATGAGGCGAGCGTCAGGCGCAGGTCGTCTGGATCGCCAAAGAAGTTGCAGTCGACCAACGGCTGATCCGCAGGGTTGGCCGAGCGGAGCTTGACGCTGCCCCGTGCTTTCGGGCGTAGGAGACAGGAAGTGAAGGTGACGCCATAGGTTGGCTTGGTGGAGGAGACGTCACGGTCGAGATAGACGATCGGGGCGCAATAGAGCTGGATCGATGGGCGTTCGCTGCCATCCGGATCGTAGAACAGGCAGGATTCGATGCCGGTCGTGGTGACCGGACCCGAGTTGAAGAGCAGATATTGCAGCCCGTTGCGGAGCATGGGCCAACCCTTGTCCTCGCCGAAATAGCCGGATTTGGCTTTGGTCGTGGCGATGACCGGGACTTCATGATGGTCCTGCAGATTGGCACCGACGCCGGGAAGATCGAGAGTAACGGCAATATCATGTTCGCGCAGATGATCGGCCGGGCCGATGCCGGATAGCATCATCAGTTTGGCGCTGTTGTAGGTGCCCGCGGCGACAAGGATTTCTCGTTCGGCACGGACCGTGTGGTTTTCTCCATTGCGCGCGTAGGTGACACCGGTCGCGCGGCCATTTTCGATGATGATGCGGTCGACGCGGGCATCGGTGATGATCTCTAGCCTTTTGTCGCCGGCAAGCGGATCGAGAAAGGCCTTCTTGGCATCGGAGCGTTCCATCTTGCCGTTCCACTGGCCGAACGTGTGCTGCATGATGCCGACGCCGTTTTGCCTGACGCCGTTGAAGTCATGATTATAGGGATGGCCGAGCCCCTGCGCGGCTAAAAGGAAATCCTCTGTCGTCCCGGAAATATGCCCCGGCTCGGAGATGCGTAGGTTGCCGGATATGCCGTGATATCGGTTGTTGAAGCGCGTATTGGCTTCGATCCCTTTGAAGTGCGGCAGCATGTTGGCATAGGACCATTCGATCCCATGGCCGAGATGGGTGGCCCAGCCGTCATAATCTTCTTTCTGGCCGCGCATATAGACCATGGCATTGACGGCGCTGCCGCCGCCAAGCGCCTTGGCGACCGGAACGATCGGTCCGCGACCGCCGAGTTGCGGCTGCGGAACCGTATGGTGCATTTCAAGAAAATCGTCGCGGGCGAGGTATTTCATGTAGCCGGCGGGAAAGGCCATCAGCTTCGCGGTCTTGCGCGGCCCGCGCTCGATGACCAGCACGGAAAAGCCGAAATCCCGCACCAGCCGCATGGCGGCGACGCAAGCTGCCGAGCCACCGCCGGCAATGATGAAATCATAGGTCTTCGCCACCAAAGCCCCCCTGGCCGATATTCATTATCTTAAATTGATCGGATCATGCGCCAATCTCCTGAAGCCGCAGCGCCTGCCGAGCCAGCAGACGCTCCACGTCCTTCACATCGAGCGGTGAAAGCTTGGCGCCGGGCTTGCGCAGGGCGGCGGATTTGATGACGCCGCGTTTGGCGAGAACATATTTGCGGGCGGCAAGGCCAATGCCTTGTTGCTGTTCGTAGCGCGCCAGCGGCAGATAGGCGTCGAAGATGTCATGCGCCCGGTCGACATTTCCGGTCGTATAGGCTCGCACGACACCCACCATCATTTCCGGATAGCAGAAGCCGGTCATCGCGCCATCGGCGCCGCGGCCCATTTCTTCGGGAAGGAAAAGCCCACCATTGCCGCAGAGAATGGAGATACGCCGCGTTTCGCCCTTGTCGCCGGAGGCTCGCAACGCGGTAATCTTCGACAGGCCCGGCCAATCCTCATGCTTGAGCATGACGCAGTTCGGCACTTCCTTGATGATCCGGTCGATGACCTTGGGCGCGAGGGTGACATTGGTCGTCAGCGGATAGTCCTGCAGCACGAAGGGCGTATCGCCCAGCGCTTCGCCGACCGATTGATAGAAGGCAAAGGCCTGATCGTCGGTCCGGATTGTCCAGGGCGGCGCGACCATCACGCCCGCAGCACCCTGGTCCATAACAGCTTCGGCCAGTTCCTGTATCGGTGCAAGTCCAGGCGCCGAAACGCCAACKACAACAGGCAGGCGGCCATCGAGGCGCTGCAGCACGCGTTCGACGACGGCACGCGATTCCTCCGCCGTCAGTTTCGGCGCCTCGCCGAGTTGACCGAGAACCGTCAGCCCGGTCACCCCGACGCTCTCGTAGAAATCCACCATGCTGTCGATGCTGGCAAAATCGAGCGCGCCTTCGTCGGTGAAGGGTGTAACGGCGATCACATAGACGCCTTTGGCGTTCTCGGTCAGTCTTGCCATCCAGCCGCCTCCCAATTTATTCGCCGAACAGATGCTCCGGTGCTAGCCGCAAACATCGTCATAATTTTAGTTGTTCGTCAAATGATTAGGCAGTACCGCCTTGAGTTGATGCCTCAACGGAGCCGGTTTCCCTGTCCGTCGAAATAGCGGCGCCTTTCCGGCGCGCAGCGCAGATAGAGCGTATCGCCGCGCTGAATATCCGGACCTTCGCGATATTCGGCAATCAAGCTCTGACCGTCCTCTGTCTGGCAATAGAGATAGCGTGTGCCGCCGAGATATTCGTCGAAATCGACGGTGACGCGGATGGCATCATCGCTATCGGAGACGACGATCAGATGTTCCGGGCGCATGCCCAGCATCAGCTTGTCGCCCGACGTCATGCCGGCCGGCCCGATATCGGTTTTGATGGAGCCGCCGGGAGTTTTGGCGGAGCCATCGGCGGCCCATTCGGCTTCGATCATGTTCATGCGCGGCGAACCGATGAAGCCGGCGACGAAGATATTGGCCGGATCTTCATAGACCTCGCGGGGGCTGCCGGCCTGCTCGATCTTGCCGTCTCTCAGCACGACGATCTTGTCGGCAAGCGTCATCGCCTCGGTTTGGTCGTGCGTCACATAGATCATCGTGTTGCCAAGCTCACGGTGCAGCCTGGCGATTTCGATGCGCATGGAGACGCGCAGTTCCGCGTCGAGGTTGGACAGCGGCTCGTCGAAGAGAAAGACGTCCGGCTTTCGCACGATCGCCCGGCCGATGGCAACGCGCTGCCGCTGGCCGCCGGAAAGCTGGCCAGGACGGCGGTCCAGCAAATGGTCGATCTTGAGGATCGCCGAAGCGGCCTTGACGCGCGCTTCGATCTCGCCGGTATCGGTCCGGGCCATTTTCAGCCCGAAACCGAGATTTTCACGCACGCTCATATGCGGATAGAGCGCATAGGACTGGAAGACCATGGCGATGCCTCGCTCGGATGGGTCGAGATCGGTGACATCCCGGCCCTTGATGGCGATTTCGCCGTCGGTCACTTCCTCCAGTCCTGCGATCATCCGGAGCAGGGTCGACTTGCCGCAGCCGGACGGACCGACGAAGACGACGAATGCACCTTCCTGCACTTCAAGATCGATACCGTGAATGACCTCTAGTCCGCCGTAATTCTTGCGGACGCCGGTCAATCTCATGCTGTTCTTGCCCATGTCAGGCTCCGTGTTGCGTCTGGCCGGCGCGGACCCAGACCAGCATCTCACCCGGCTCGCGATTATCCCACAGATGATAGGGAACGAAACGGGCGGTGGCGGAACGGCTCTTTGGCGGTGCTGTTCGATAGAGGACCGATCCCCAATCTGCATCATCGCGGTTCACCGGGATATCGAGTGCGACTGCGCCCTCCAGTGCGGCAATTTCCGTCGTCTGCGCCGTAGCAGGGTTGCCGGCAAGCGAGATGCCGTTGAGGTCACGGCCATTATCGGTCGTCTCGACGCAATAGACCAGCGGCCCGCGCATCAGCGCCGCACGACCGGCGTCCTGGCGCACTTTGGGATTGGCGAACAGCGTGCGCGGGATCAGCGGAATATTGAGATCGACCTTATCGGCGCTCTGCCACTCCCGCTCGATGCGAGCATAGCCATCGACAGTGATCGAGGAAAGATCGACGGAGGCGCCGTTGATGGCAAGCGTCGCGCCTTCTGCCCATTCGGGGATGCGCAGCGACAGTGCGAAGCATGCGCCGCGGTCCGGATTGACTCCGAAATGGATCGCGCCGTCCCAAGGATAATTCGTTTCCTGAGACAGTTCGACTGTCACACCGCTTGCAAGCGGAACGCGGGCCTTGCTCTCGCCATAGAGATGGACGGCAATTTMGTTGTCGGCAGCCGCATACATGTAGGAACCGACCGAAGCGAGCAGGCGGGCGATATTCGGCGGGCAGCAGGGGCAATTGTGCCAGGTCCAGCGGTGGTGCTTGCCGGCGCTTTCCAGTGGGTTCTCGTAGAAGAAGGTCTTTCCGTCGAGCGACAGCCCGGCCATCGCACCATTATAAAGCGCTTGTTCCATGATATCGGCATAGCGCCGGTTCGGCCCGCGGCCGAGCATGCGGTTCGCCCAGAAGACGAGGCCGACCGAGGCGCAGGTTTCGGCATAGGCGCTTTCGTTCGGCAGGTCGTAATAGTCGGTGAAGCCTTCGTTGGAAGCGGCCGGTCCGATGCCGCCGGTGACATACATCTGCTTGGTGGTCAGATCGTCCCACAAGGTCTCCAGCGCCGACGTCAGGCTGTCGTCATTATATTCGGTCGCGATATCGGCCATGCCGGAATAGAGATACATGGCGCGCACGGCATGGCCGACCACCTTCTTCTGCTCCCGAACCGGCTGGTGGGCCTGATTGTATTCATAGGTCTTCTGCACGAATTTTGCCGGATCGCGACCATCACGCAGCGCTTCGTCCGTGAAGAAATGCGGCTCCTGGCCACGCTCGTCGATGAAATATTTGGCAAGGTCGAGATATTTCTTCTCGCCGGTGACGCGACCGAGCTTCACCAGCGCCAGCTCGACCTCTTCATGGCCGCAATAGCCGCGCAATTGTCCCTCGCCATGGCCGAAAACGGTGATCATGTAATCGGCAAAGCGGCTCATGATGTCGAGCAGTTTGCGTTTTCCCGTCGCCTGGTAATAGGCGACCGCAGCTTCGATCAGGTGTCCGGCGCAGTAAAGCTCGTGATGGTCGCGTAGGTTGGTCCAGCGGCGGCCCGGCTGAACGCGCTGGAACCAGGCGTTCAGATAGCCATCCTCCTGCTGCAACTTCTCATACATGTCGATGATCGCGTCGGCGCGGGCCTCGAGTTCCGGATTCGGGCGGCGATAGAGCGAATAGGCGATGGTCTCGATCGACTTGCCGAGATCGCTGTCCCAGAACATTTGCGTCGAACCTGACCAGGTCTGCAGCGGAAGGATAATGCCGGGGCTCGGCTTGTCGACGTCGATTGCCCTGACCATGCCGGCCTCGACGCAGCGGTCGAGCAGGGTGGCGGCCGTGGAGTTGCAGATCGCGTCCTGCCGTGCGCCGAAGAGGCCGTGAAGTTCGACATTCGGAACGGGCAGGGGGCGGAATTGGCGATTTTGCTTGTCTGACATGGCTTTCATCCGTTTCGTTTGAGGTTCATTTCACCGCGCCGGCCATCAGACCGCGCATGTAATAGCGTTGCAGAAGCAGGAAGACGATGACGCAGGGTATGGTCATGACGGCGATGCCGGCCTGAACCGCGCCCCAATTGACCGCGCCGAGCCGCCCGGTCCGAACTGCGATCATCAGTACGGGCAGCGTGAATTTTTCATTGCTCGAAAGCAGCACCAGTGCTGCCAGGAATTCGTTCCAGGCATTGAGGAAGGCGAAGATCGCAACGGTCGCCACACCCGGCAGCACCAGCGGCAGCAGCACCCGGAACAACAGCTTCAGGTCGCGTGCGCCATCGATACGAGCGGCTTCCTCGATCTCCTTCGGCACCGCGTCGAAGGCATTGCGCATCATGAACACCGAGAAGGGTAGCTGCAGTGTGACATAGACCAGTGTCAACCCGATCAGCGAGTTGTTGAGGCCGAGCCTTGCCAGGATGATGAAGAGCGGCGTCAGGATCGACTGGAACGGGATCATCAGCGTTGCGATGATCAGGATGAAGAAGGCGCCCTTGAACGGGAACTGGTAGCGCGAAAAGCCGTAGCCGGCGAGTAGGCTAACCATGACCGTCAAGATGACCGTCGTCACGGAAACGAAGAGCGAGTTCAGCGTATGCTGCACGACCCCGGCGCCGAAACCGTCGAGGGCACGATAGGCATCGAAGGTGAAGCCCGATGTCGGCCAGGGCGGCAGAGGTGGAAGACTCGCCTCCGTACCATGCCGGAACGATGACAGCAGCGCGATCGCAAAGGGCGCGAAGAAGAAGATGACGATGATGACGCCGACACCATGATAGCTGACGGCACTCCACATTTTCCGCCTGGCGCGGCGCTCTTTTACGGTTCTGACGTTCGTGGTGCTCATGTTGGTGATGCTCATGGGCGATCCTCCCCGACGCGCAGCAGCCAGAGCTGGACGATGCTGATCAATACGAGAATGACGAGAAGGGCGATCGATAGTGCCGCACCATAGCCGAGATTGAAGGACACGAAGGACTGGTTGAAGATGTAGTAGACCACGGAGATCATCTGGTTCTGAGGTCCGCCGCTGGTCATGATGTAGAACTGGTCAAAGGCAAGCACGGAGCCCGTGATGGAGATGATCAGGGCAAGCGCAATCGTCCGGCGCATCAGCGGCAGGGTCAGGAAGCGGAAGCGCTGCCAGCGCCTGGCGCCATCGATGCGAGCGGCCTCCGTCAGCTCCGAAGGGATCGCCTGCAGGCCGGTAAGTAGGATGATCATGGTGAAGCCGGCGATCTTCCAGACCACCATCACGACGATCGTGGCAAAGGCGGTGTCGAAATCGGCAAGCAGGTTCGGCCTGCGGCCGATGAGGCCAAGTGCCTGAGCTGCCGGTACAAAAAAGCCGCTGTCGACATTGACGAGCCAGACCCAGAGAAGCGAGGCTGTCGCCAGCCCGACGACGACCGGCAGGAAGATGATGGTGCGGTAAAAACCGACGAGGCGCCGCTGCTTTTCGACGTAGAGCGCCAGGGGGAAGGCAACAGCGAAGATGACGATGGTGACGATCACCGTATAGTAGGCGGTGAAACGCAAGGCCGACATGAAGCGAACGTCCGACACCATCCTTGTATAATTGCCGAAACCGATCCAGCGCGGATTGCCGAGCAACGGCCAGTTATGCAGGCTCATCCAGCCGGTAAAGAGCACGGGCAGGACAAAGAAGACCAGGACCAGCGCCATGGCCGGCGCGATGTAGAGAAATCCGTGCCAACCGGCATGTCGCCGCCGCTTTCGACGACGCAGTGCTCCGATAGCTTCGGGACCAGCCATGGAATGCTCCTGATGTTTTGGTGGGGAGGACCGGGAGGCCAGGCCTCCCGGTCTGTGATGGTTTATTACTGCTGTGCGTTGTCGATGATCGACTGCATTTCCGACTGCGCATTGGAGAAGGCCGAGTCGACGTTGTCTCCAAAGATTGCGGCGTTGGTGAAGCCGGCCCATGGGCCGTTGGCGCTGTTGATCAGGTCGTTGAACTGCAGCGTATAGGGCGTCTTGGCGATGGAGATGGCTTTCAGGCCCACCTGCATGCGCGGATCGAGACCTTGAAGCACTTGGTCGGCGATATCGCCGCGCGTCGGCAGGCTGCCATATTTCGCCATGATCTTCTGGCCGTCCAGCGAATAGGTATATTCGAGGAACTTCTTCACGGCATCGAGCTTCTTCGTGCCCTTGGAGATGACGAAGTTGTCGCCGCCGGCAAAGGAGGACGTCTTGCCGTCGACACTTGGGATCAGCGTTACACCGAAATGGATATCGGGATATTGCGTGATCAGCGTGCCGATCGAGAAGGCGCCGATGCTCTGCTGGCCGATCTTGCCGTTGCTGATGCTCAGGAAATTGGCGCCAGTGTCACTGGCAGCACCTGCCGGCACCAGATCCTTCTTGACCATGTTGCGGTAGATATCKACGGCCTTGCGCATCTGCGGCGTGTCGAGCGTCGCCTTCTTGCCGTCGGCCGAAAGAATGTCGGCGCCTGCACCCCAGGTGAGCGGAGTGAAGGTGAAGATCATGCAGCCGCCGCAGCCGCCGCCGGAGAAATAGAAGCCGTAGGTATCCCCGCCGAGCGCGCGGATCTTCTCGGCATTGCTGGTGATCTCGTCCCAGGTCGTCGGTGCTTTATCCGGGTCGAGACCTGCTTTCTTATAGAGGTCCTTGTTCCAGGCGAAGACGGAGGTCTCGACGGAGAGCGGCAGGCCATAGATATGGTCCTGATAGGTGCCGAGCTTCACATGCGACGGCGAGAGCGAGTTGAAATAGGGCAGGCTTTTGGCCCAGTCGGTCAGATCTTCCAACTGGCCGGCAGCGGCGAAGGCTGGCGTGTAGATCAGGTCCATCGACAGGGCATCGGGGGCCTGTCCGCCGGCGATCGCGGTTGCGTATTTCTGCACGAGTTCCGAGAAGGGCACCTCGGTCATGGTGACCTTGTCGTCGTGGCTGGCGTTATAAGCCTCGACGACCTTCTTGAAGGAATCACCGATGCCGGAGCGCACCCACATCGTGATGTTTTCGGCGGCAGACGCGCCGGACATAAGGCATAAGGATATGAGGCCAGTCGCGGCCAGAAGTCGCTTCATCATGTTTCTCCTCCCATGGGGCATTTCCTTCTGCCCCTCTTCCTCAACTAATGCTCGGGGTTTCCCCCACACGACTGCCGCACGACCAATTCGCACGGCAATGTCCTGATTCCCGGTTCGACGGCGCGGCCTTCCGCCAGTGCCAGCACCGTCAGCCCGGCCTCTCGACCGAGAGCCTTGAGATTCATATCGACCGTCGTCAGCGGCGGCCGTGTTTGAGCGGCGACGATCTCCCAATTGTCGAAACCAACCACGGAGACCTCCTCCGGCACGCGTACGTCGCGCTCACGCAAGGCGTCGACAACCGCACGGGCGATCTGGTCGTTGCCGCAGAAAATTCCGTCCGGCTTCGGTCCGGGCGCATCCCAGATTTTCGCGACGGCCTCATGTCCCCAGGCCTCGGACCATGTGCCGTACATCACTGGCAGCGCGTCGCCGACCAAGTCGTGGTAAGCCCTGGTGCGCTCACGCACCGAAACGAAGCTATCCGGGCCGGTAACATGGGCGATCCGGCGGCGGCCGAGACCCAGCAGCCATTCGACGGCAAGCGTGGCACCCTGAAAATCGTCGGCGCAGAAGGTAACACTATCGGATGTCCCCTCCGTGAAGGCGTAGACGACGGGCACGGGCAGGTTGGACAAATCCACCGGCAGCCGGCGGTCGATCCTCTTTCCCGAAGCGATGATGCCATCGACGCTCTTGTCCAGCATGGCGTCCACATGAACCTTTGCGAGCGCAGGATCGTCTTCGATCGTGCAGAGAAATACCGAGACGCCGTGGTCGACGAGCGCCTCGGTAATCCCGGCCATCACAGGGAGAGTGAAACGGCCGTAGGTATCGTTGGTCAAAAGACCGATGGTGAAACTCCGATTGCTGAGCAGGCCCTTGGCCAAGGCATTCGGCCGGAACCCGATCTCGGTCGCGACACGCTTGACCCGTTCCCGCGTATCGCCGCCCATTCGCCCGGTATTGTTCAGCGCTTTCGATGCGGTCGAAATGCTGACACCGGCGGCAGCGGCAACATCGTGAATCGTTACCCGACCGTTTCTGATCCGCTGGTTTTCCAGATGTCCTCTCCCAAACTTATTTGCGCTGAGAAAACCTTTTCTCAAAGCGAGAGTCAAGATGAGAAAAGCTTTTCTCAATTTTTTTTGATCATGCCCGCGGATGGATGTCTTTCGCGGTAAGCGGGCCGGATGTCTGTGCGATTTTTACGGTCGGTMGAAAGACCAGCGGTTCACCATATAGGTGCGCGGCGAGGTTCCKAGCATGCGGCGGAACATGGTGGTGAAAGCGGCGACGCTCTCATAGCCGGCCTCCAAAGCAACGTTGGTTACCGGCTGTCCTTCCTCAAGCTGGGGCAGGCATGCGAAGACGCTCGCCTGCTGGCGCCAGGTGGTAAAGCTGATGCCGGTCTCCTTGCGAAATTGCCGGGTAAAGGTCCGGCGGCTTGTCGCCAGTTTCTCGGCCCAATCGTCCAGCCGGGCATTCGGCGTCGGGTTTGCCAGATAGTCGCGGCAGAGCGCCGCCAGCCGCCGGTCGGACGGAAAGGGGAGGCCGAGCGGGCGTTCCTCGAGCGTCGAAATTTCCTCGATGAGAAGGGAGAGGACGAGTTCGGCCTTGCGATTGCCGAGGGGCGCCTCCCGCAGCCGAATGGCCTCAAGCAGCAGGCTGCGCGCGAGATCCGTCACCTCGACGACACGGGGCGCTTCTTCCGGCGGGGTCGGATCGTTCGGCATAACGTAGACCGATTTTATGCTGACATCGCTCAGCATCTCGACGGAATGTTCCAGGCCAACGGGGATGAACAAGGCATGCCCGGGCGGCACCATCCAACGGCCGCGGGTCGTCAGGATCAGGACGACGCCGGCGAAAACGCAGAGCAATTGTGTGCGGCGATGACGATGCCAGGGAACAGTGTAGCCCTGCGGCGGCTCCGAGCTGTGGACGAGTACGCCGGCGTTCGATCCCTCCATCCAGAGCATATTTTGCTCATGGTCCTTATCGAGGGTTGCCAGCAGCTTTTGAGAGAGCTTTTCCATTTTGGCCCGATCGCGAAAGAACTGGACCAAAACACGAAAGAAGGTCACCTGCAAGCCGTGTACAAGGCTGATCAATGGCATGGCTGAAAAGAATCGGCCGGCGCAGGAAGGAATCCTCAATGGTTGCGGCATTTTCGGGCCCGCAAGCCCGATTTGAGAAGACGACAATTTCAATCGTCGTGGCGGTCAGCGTCTGCCACCTTCTGAACGACATCATGCAATCACTGCTGACGTCGCTCTACCCGATGTTCCGGGAAAACTACGCGCTCGATTTCGTTCAGATCGGTCTTCTGACGATGACGTTTCAGATTACGGCGTCGCTGTTGCAGCCGGTGGTCGGCATCGTCACCGACAAATGGCCCATGCCTTATTCCCTGCCGGTCGGCATGGTCAGCACGTTTTCAGGGCTGGTGCTGCTCGGTTATGCCAACAGCTTCGCGATGCTGATGGTCGCAGCAAGCCTCATCGGTTTCGGGTCCGCCGTGTTCCATCCGGAAGCCTCGCGCGTTGCGCGGCTGGCCTCCGGCGGGCGTCATGGCCTGGCGCAATCGCTCTTCCAGCTCGGCGGCAATGCCGGCTCTGCTATCGGGCCGCTGATCGCCGCCTTCTTCGTGCTCCAGCACGGCCAATCGAGCGTCGCTTGGCTTGCGGTTCTGGCGGTGATCGGTTTCATCGTCCTGAGCTGGGTCGGCACCTGGTATGTCAGCCATCGCCGACAGCATGCCGCGCGTCCGGCTCCGAGCCGCGCCTTGCCGATAGCCCGAAACAAGGCCGTGTGGGCGCTTGCGATCCTCATTCTGCTGACGGCAACGAAGAACGTCTATATGGCAAGCATATCGAGCTATTTCACCTTCTACGTCATCGATAAGTTCCATCTCGACGTTCGCGATGCGCAATTGATGCTGTTTCTTTTTCTCGGTTCGGTCGCGGTCGGAACGATCATGGGTGGTCCGGTCGGCGACCGTTTCGGTGCACGCTTCGTGATATGGTTCTCGATCCTCGGCGTTATTCCCTTCGCGCTGATGATGCCCTATGCGAACCTGTTCTGGACCTGCGTACTCACGGTGGTGATCGGACTGGTGTTTGCCTCGGCCTTCCCGGCGATCGTGGTCTTCGCACAGGAATTGATCCCCGGCCGCGTCGGGCTGATCGGCGGCATCTTCTTCGGCTTCGCCTTCGGGGCAGGGGGACTTGGTGCGGCGTTCCTCGGCGATTTTGCCGATACGCACGGCATTTCGTTCGTCTACACGGTCTGCTCGTATCTGCCTCTGCTCGGTCTGTTCACGATCTTCTTGCCTCGTATACCGAGGCGTTGAGCAATGGCGGCGGGGTTGTTTACAGCCCCGCCTGCCCGTCTCGCCGGCTGCGCGGAGAGACAAGCCCTAAAAATAGCTGCCTTTTTGAGGCTGGTCATCGGCCTCTTCTTCGCCGTAGTCTATGTCTGCTTCACGCAGGAGGAGGAGACCGTCGAGTGAGCACCAGCATCAAAGTCCCGGCCGAGGAACCTTTCTCTGGCCGCCTTGCCTTCGAGCTTTTGCCGGTCGTGCTCGCCTGATCCCGTCAAACCGTCATCATCCTTCTTGCTTCGCAATGCCTCATTCTCGACGCCACGACCGCCATTCCGGTCCGGCCTGACATCAACCATGTAGGACATGCCATGCAGCTCACCATCGCCCAGCGCTTAGACCGCCTTAAGGTACGCACCGCAGAGCTCAGCCATTGGCGCGAGCGCGCTGTACTTGCGATCGACAACTGGACATTCGAAGGCGAGGATATCGCCATCGGTGAGGCTTGGCCGCATCGCAAAGGTGTGGTGCATTTTGCCTCGCAAGCGAAGGTGCCTGGCGATTGGCCGCTCGAAGAAACCCGCCTGCAGCTCGATCTTGGCGGTGAGAGCCTGATCACGCTCGCGTATGAAGGAGGCGAGAGCGAGAGCTTCGGCCTCGACCCCTTCCACCAGGAATTTCCGCTTAGGGATCGCAATCTCTCGATCGCCACGGACAGCGTTGCGCGCTTCCCGTTCGGCGAACCGAACCGCCAGCCGAAGCTAAACCGGGCGCGGCTCGCCTGGCTGGATATCCCCGTGCACCGGCTGCACCTTTTGTTGCGGCAGATAGTCGAGGCGATCGAAGCGCTTGATAGCCATGAGGTGGTGCCGCATCTCCTCGATGCCGCCGAGATGGCGCTGCGCAGTTTGGACTGGCCCTCCGCCACGGCTTCTTATGTCTCCCGTACGGCCAACGCCGAATGGCAGCAAAAGATCTGGGAATTGCCCGAGTTGGTCGAAAACCCGCCGGGCCTGTCCGAGGATGAGCGCGCGACTGTCGTTACGGCCTATGATGGCCTGATTGTCCGGCTGAGGACCCTGCAGGAGCGCTATCCGCAAAATGGCGAATTGCTGTTGACCGGCCATGCCCACATCGATCTCGCCTGGCTGTGGCCCTATGACGAAACGCGCCGCAAGATGCGCCGGACCTTTCATACGGCGCTGTCCTTGATGAACCGCTCGCCTGATTTCCGCTTCAACCAGTCGACGGCGCATTATTATGCGCAGATGGAGGCTGACGATCCGCAACTGCTTGCGCGCATCAAGGAAAAGGTGGCCGATGGCTCCTGGGAAGTGATCGGCGGCATGTGGGTGGAGCCGGATACGAACATGCCGACGGGCGAAAGCCTGGTGCGGCAGATCCTGTACGGCCAGCGCTATTTCGAAAAGACTTTCGGCGCCCGTCACACGGTCTGCTGGCTGCMGGATTGCTTCGGCTTTTCCGGCGCCTTGCCGCAATTGCTGCGTCAGGGGGGCATCGACAGCTTCTTCACCATCAAGGTCAATTGGAGCGAAACCAACCGCTTCCCCTATGATCTCTTCTGGTGGGAAGGTCTGGATGGCAGCCGGGTGCTGGCGCATACTTTCGACAATCCGATGCAGGGCTATAACGGCTTTGTTCAGCCGGATTGCCTCATGCCGACCTGGAAGAACTTCCGGGCGAAAACCTTGCGCGATACCTCGCTGCTTGCAGTCGGCTATGGTGATGGCGGCGGCGGCGTGACGCCGGAGATGGTCGAGCGGGAAGTGCAGCTACGCGATTTCCCTGCCATTCCGAAGGCCCGTTGGGGCAAGGTCGCCGATTTCTTTGCGAGCGCCCATCGAACCGCTAAGGAAAAGCGCTTTCCGACCTGGTCCGGCGAAATCTATCTCGAGCTGCATCGTGCAACGCTTACCAGCCAGAGCAGCGTCAAGCGACTGCACCGCAGGGCGGAGCGAGCGCTGATCACCGCCGAAACCCTGGCCTCGGTCGCCCATATGATCGGGGGACCCGCGCCGCAGAGCCTGGAAGCCGACTGGCGTGTCACCTTGAAGAACGAGTTTCACGATATCCTGCCGGGATCGAGTATCAACGAGGTCTATCAGGACGCCGAGCGCGAACTTTCCGGCGTCATCGATAACGCCAAGATCGCTCAAAAGGACGCTGTGGATGCCATCGTTTCGGCCCTGCCGAGGGGCGGCATTGCGGACGCCCTCGTTGTCGTCAATCCATCGCTGGATACCCGGCCGTTGCATGCGGTCCTCGCCGACGGCACGGTTCTTTCCACCAGCGATATAATCTCGCCGCTTGCCATCCATGTCTTCGACCGAGCCACATTGAAGCCGGTTAGTGGTTTGTGCGCCGAAGCGGGGCGGCTGGAGAATGAGCATCTCGCCGTCATCATCGGTGCGGATGGGGCGGTGCGGAGCCTTCTGCACAAGGCGACCGGCCGCGAGGCGCTGGCGGAACCCGCCAATCAGCTCTGGGTCTATCCGGTCGACAAGCCGCGCAATTGGGATGCTTGGGATATCGACGCCGATTATCCTGCAAAGGGTATCCGTCTCTCGCAGCCGGAAAGCATCGAGCTTGTCGAAAACGGTCCAGGTCGGGCCGCGATCAAGGTCGTGCATCGGTATCGCGACTCCCGCATCGTGCAGCACTACGTGCTGACGGCCAACGCGCGGCGGCTGGACATCGAGACCGAAATCGACTGGCATGATCGCCGCACCCTGCTGCGGTCATTGAGCCCGGTCGCGACGCGGGCACGCACCGCCACGTTCGAATGCGCTTATGGCGTCGTCAGCCGTCCGACGCACACCAATACGAGCTGGGATGCCGCGATGTTCGAGGCGGTCGCCCATCGCTTCATCGATCTCAGCGAGCCGGATTTCGGCGTTGCTTTGCTCAACGACGCGAAATACGGCCACAGCGCCCGCGGCAACGTGCTCGGCATCAGCCTCGTGCGTGGCCCCATCTATCCCGATCCGCTGGCGGATGAGGGAATGCAACGCTTCACCTACGCGTTGTTGCCGCACACCGGCGAATGGCATTCCGGTGGCGTGCGTGAGGAGGCCGATGACCTGAACCAGCCTTTGATCGTTGCGGCGGCCACCAATCTTGCGGAGGCGACGCTCACTCCGATTGCCGTAACAGGCACACCGGTCGCGCTTTCGGCCATCAAGCCGGCTGAGGATGGCGATGGTCTCGTGCTGCGCGTCTACGAACCGGCCGGCCGGCGCGGCGGACTTGCCGTCATGCCGACAAACGGCTGGGCGGTTAGCGAGGCTGTCAATCTGATGGAGGAACCAGCCCAACGCGATGCCGGTCCGGACATCCTGCCCTTCGAGGTCAGAAGCTGGAAGGTGAAACGGCCGTGACGGCTGCGCCGACCTGGATGGTCGAATGAAGTGCAGCCGGCGCTCCGCGACGACGAATTACACCTTCAGGAATTGCGAAGACTTATCGAAGCTCAGGCCTGGGAAGATCTTCGAGCTGAGGTCGTCGGCGCCGACATCGAACTGTCGATAGAGCATCGCGGCGGCGATCTCACGCACATCTGCGGTGGGCATCAGGTCGCGGTCCTCGAAGAGCTGTTCGTCTTTAATTCCCGGCCATTTGCCAAGCACGCGGCCGCCATTGATGGCCCCGCCCGCCAGCAGGCAGCAACCGCCCGTGCCATGATCCGTGCCGCCGGAGCCGTTCTGGCGGACGGTGCGGCCGAATTCGGTCATCGCCAGAACCACAGTCGTCTTCCATGCATCCGGGCCGAGCGTATTCTTCAATGTCAACACCGCTTGCGTCAGGTCACTGGCCGCTTTCCGAAACTGCGCTGCCTGCTGCACATGGGTGTCCCAACCGTTGATGGAGAAGCTGGCGATGCGGTATTCGCGCAGCAGCATCTTGGCGGCAAGCGCTGCAACATCGGCTATCTGCTCGCCGCGTTTGGTGCCCGGTGCCTCGCCCATCTTAGCCGATTGATCGGCACGTCTTGCCTCGTCCATCGCCTTGGCGAAAGCGGGATCGTTCGCATAAAGGCGTGTCAGGAACTGCATCTCATCCGCACCCATGGCCAGGCCGGAATCCGAGGCCCAGACGTCGACCATATTGGGGCCGGACAGGATTAATTCGGTCGAGGTGTTGATGTCGATCGCCTTGTGCGCCGTCGAGCGCGCGATGCTTCCGAGTGCGCGGTTCAACCATCCCGTCCTTTCCTCGGCGACGTGACCGCCGCCCGATTCCAGCATGTCCTGGCCGTCGAAATGGCTGCGGGCGTCGCGATAGGGCGTCGAAACGGCATGGACGAAGGCTAACTCCTTGGCCTTCCACAGCGGCAGCAGATCCGCGGCCGCCGGATGCAGACCGAAAAACCCGTCGAGATCGAGAAGCCCCTTGTCGGGAGCAAGAGCGATGTCCGGCCGCAAGCCGGCGAAGGATGCTTCCCCATAGGGCTGCACCAGATCGAGCCCATCCATGGCGCCACGCAAGACGATGGTCACGAAGCGGTTGTCTGCGGGCATGGCCGCGAAGGTCACCGGCGTAAAGATCGGCGCAGCCGCGAGACAACAGGCGGAAGCGAGGAAACCGCGGCGGGAAAGCGAGAAGGGCTTGTCGTCTGCCATGAGAATGCTCCTCGCTCTAGCGACGATTGAATTCGGGCGAAGCAAACGCGAGCGTCAGGCCCGTCATCTTGTTCGGCGCTTGCGACACAACCCGGATCGTGTCGTCGCGAGCCGCATCCGCCAGCGTCTCCTTGAGAAATTGCCTCGGATCATACTGCTTGCCATAACGACCGATCGCGCGCCGCGCCCAGGAAATCCGTTCGGAAAGTTCGCCGGCATTGATCCAGGCATCAAAACCCTCGGGAAAGCCGGCCGGGCTCGGTGGCCGCCAGACCGGCTGCCCCATGCGCTGCAACGCGTAGACGCCGAGACCGCGCGGCGCGTAGAAAGTCGCGTCGATTGCGGCCTGCCGACGCTTTGCTTCCTGCGGATCCGGCGGATCAGTTGTCTTGCCGGGTATGGCAGAGCTATTGCTCGGCATGGGCGGATTGTCGTCGGCCGTCGCCTGGCCGGCACCCTCGTCATCGGCGAGCGGATCGACGACTGCACCTGCCGCCGCATTCCTCGGAAGATCGAGTGCCCGCAGCCCGGCCACGACAAAGTCGAAAGGTTGCCGGGCCTTGCTTCCTTCATTCGTCCAGGCGGTCGGATGATCGAGCATCGCGCCATAGACCGCCATCAGGTCGCCATCCGTCTTGCGCCACGCCTGGGTCATCGCGTCGATCATCGCTTGCGGCGGCGTGTCGGAAATAAAATGGAGTGCAAGCTTGCGGCTGATATGCGCCGCCGTTTTCGGGTTCAGCGCCAGATCGTCCAGCATCTGCAGACAATCCCGCTCCGACCGCTGCGTTCGGCCATAATTGACACCCAGCACCTGATGGCTGCCGGGTTCGGCAACTGCCTTGCGGAAATCCACCTCGACCGACTGCCGATCAACAGTGATGCCCGTCAGTACCATCGCGGCGGATCGCACATCGTCCTGCGTATAGCCGCTGCCTGCGCCGAGGGTATGCAACTCCAGCAACTCGCGGGCGAGATTCTCGTTGAGTCCCTTGCCGCGTTTGATGCCGGCGGGAGAATTAGGTCCGAGCGATTGCGTCTGATCGAGATAGATCAGCATCGCCGGATGTTGGGTGGCGCTGCGCAGCAAATCCGGAAATGTCCCGCCGATACGGGGTCGGATCGCCTCTGCCTCGAAGAGGGGAACGATAAGCTTCATCGGCTGAGCCTTGTCGACGCTCACCGAGAAATGGTTCGTCCAGAAGACGGCCAGCCGCTCGTAAAAACCGTTCGGCGAGAAGACCGCCTGGGCAATCCGCGCATCGGCATCGCGCTGGTAGCTCTGCTGAAGTTCCTTGAAGATTGCCTTCTGTTCATCGCGCTTGGCGTCATCATCGATGTCGCTGCTGCGGATGTCGCGGAGACGGTCGGCGACGTTGCGGATCGCCTGGCGGCGCGCCTCGATGCCGCCCACCGGAAAGAGGCAATTGCCGTCGCCGATCCGCATCGGATCGAGCAACGCGTCCTTGTTGGCGGGCGGCGTTTCACCGGGGCGAAAACCGTAACCGAACCGTAGTGCCGCCATGGTCTGGAATGAAAGGCTCATCGCTTGTCACCGCATCACCGCTGAGGTGATACGCTCGCAGGCAATTGTGTCAGGAAAGTTCGGAAATTATGGCGTTTTTCTGACATGGACAATTTGTAATCCCCCTTGAAGGGAGCCTCGTCATAGGGCTATCGTCCAGGTGTCAACTGCTTCAACGGGCTGTCGGCGAGTGGGTTGGATCAGATTTGTCGCAGGCGTCCGATCTGTCCTAATTCCTCCCTAATTTCTCCTCTATGAGGCGAAGCGGAAAAGAGGTGAGCGATGGTCAAATTTATTCATCGGAACATGGCGCTTTTGCTGGCAACGGTCATGACCGCGCTCGCCATCGCCGTGTACAATACGATTTCCCTGCTGGTGAGACATCACCATGCAGCGCTACACGACATCCGTCATGCGATCTCCGTGCTTGTTATCTTTGGGATTTTTTATCTTGTCGTGCGCTATATCCAGGCAATACCGGAAGACGCTGACTAGAATTCCGCAGAAGCTTCAAAGGCCAAAACTGGCAATGCGACGCGTGTCCGGCGTCTAAGCTCTCGACCTCAATCGTCGCCCGCAGAACCCACGCGCCACGAAACTTCTCTTTGCGACGGGCCTGGAATGGCAAAGTCGGCAACCGCATCTCTGCGATTGCCGTCCATAACATGTTCGTGATCAGGCGGCTTAGCGAGCCTTCGAGGGACGCGTAGCGGCTGCCTTCTCGACCATGGCGGTGACTTCGGCGCGGCGGGCGCCGGACAAAGGCAGGCGCGGCATGCGGACGCGCTCGGAGCCACGGCCCATGATCTGCTCGGCGAGCTTGATCGACTGGACGAGATCATGCTCGGCATCCAGATGCAGGAGCGGCATGAACCAACGATAGATGCGGCGCGCTTCTTCCCAATMGCCACGCTMGGCAGCGGCAACGAGCTGTACGGATTCCTCCGGGAAGGCGCTGGTGAGGCCGGAAACCCAGCCCTTGGCACCGAGCATCAGCCCTTCGAGCGCAACGTCGTCAAGGCCGGCGAAAATGTCGAAGCGGTCGCCGAAGGCGTTGATGAGGTCGGTGAAGCGGCGCGGGTCCGGCGCGCTTTCCTTGACGGCCTTGATGTTCGGCACCTCGGCGAGGGCCTCTAACACGTCGGCGCCGATATTGACGCGATAGGCTGGCGGATTGTTGTAGAGCATGATCGGCAGCGAAGTCGCTTCCGCCACCGTGCGGAAATGCGCGATCAGCTCCTCCGGCTTCGGAACATAGACCATGGCGGGCAGGAGCATCAGGCCATCGGCGCCGAGCTTCTCGGCATCGCGCGCATAGGCGGCAGCGCGGCGCGTATCGAATTCTGAAACGCCGGTGACGACCGGAACGCGGCCGTTCACCACCTCAACCGCCGCCTTCAGGATCATGCGCTTCTCTTCCGGGTCCAGTGAATTGTTCTCGCCGCAGGTTCCCATGACGATCAGGCCGTTGACGCCGTCATTGACGAGCGCGTCCTGGACGCGCTGCGTCGCCGCGAGGTCCACGGAAAGATCTTCGTTGAATTGGGTCGTTACGGCGGGGAATACGCCCTTCCATCCTGTCGTCATTTTGGATCCTCGATTGAAAGTGCTTGCGTTATATACAAACTGTCGACAAGATTCAAGAATGACCAGACKACGAAGATGGGTCGATTGCCCGCTGTTGCTGAAAGCCGGCAAAACGAAATAGAAAAACCTTTCTTTCGAAGAAGGATATCGGATGCGGAACGAGGCGGAGAATGTGCGGGTACGGGGCTCGGGCACGCAGAGCGTCTATGCGGCCCTGCGCCGCGAAATCCTGTCGATGGCGCTGGAGCCGGGAAGCCCGCTCGACGAAGTCCGGCTTTCCGAACGCTTTAAGATGTCGAGAACGCCGATCCGCGAGGCGCTGCTTCGGCTTGCCGCAGAAGGGCTGGTGACGACGCTGCCCAACCGCAACACCATCGTTGCGACGATCGATTTTGCCAGCCTGCCCACCTATTTCGAGGCGTTGACGCTGATGTACCGCGTGACAGCGCGCGGGGCGGCGGGGCGGAAGGATGCCGAACTCATGCAGCGCGTGCGCGCCCGGCAGAAGGAATTCGCCGATGCGGTGACCGCCCGCGATGCTTTCGGCATGATCGAGGCGAACCGTGATTTTCATGTCGCCATCGCCGAACTTGCCGGCAATTCCTACTACACCACGTTCTTTGCGCGGCTGCTGGACGAGGGCCGGCGCATCCTGCGTCTCTACTATTCGACCTTCGACGATCGCCTGCCGCGTCAATATGTGGACGAACACGAGGAGATGATCGCCGCCATCGAGGCTGGCGATGTCGAGCGCGCCGACCGGCTGGCGATCGATCATGCGGCGCAGATCGTGCGCCAGATTCAGGAATACATCGCACGTGACCTCGAACGTCCCCTTGCGATTGAGATTTCGTGAGGCGGTTCGCTGTCAACGTATTGCCCACAACCGCATTAGTGTCGATTCAACAGGTATCAGCCGCATAAGAGCCCGGCGTAACAGGAACTGGCAAGCAAGATGACATGGTCCCATCCTATCCCCCGCATCACCGATGACGAGAGGCAGCTCCGGCTGAAACGCCTGAGAGAGGCGCTGGAGACGAACGGAATTGCCGGCATGCTGCTCGGCTCCACGGAGAGCCTGCGCTATTTTACCGGTCTCGTCTGGCATCCAAGCGAACGCTTCCTCGGCGCGCTCGTCACGCCAGCTACACTTTATTACGTCGTTCCGGGTTTCGAGCGCAGCCGCGTGGAAACGCTACCGCATCTGCCTGGCGAAATCCTGGTGTGGGAAGAGGAAGAGAACAGTGCCGGGCTCGTAGTGCGTCAACTGGGTCGAGCCGGTACGCTCGCACTCGACGACGAGCTGCCGCTTTTCTTCTACCATAGGCTCGTCGCCGAGTTCGGCTCCGAAAGATTGCAGGACGGTGGTCAAATCATCCGGAGCCTGCGGCGCATCAAATCTCCAGCCGAGATCGTGCTCATTCAATACGCCATGAACCTGACGCTCGACATTCAGAAGCAGGCGCATGCGATGATGAAGCCAGGTATCAAGGCTTCGGAGGTCGTCGATTTCATCGACCGAGGGCATCGCCAGGTCGGGGCAGACGGCGGCTCGACCTTCTGTATCGTTTCCTTCGGGACGGCAACCTCCCTGCCGCACGGCGCTGACGGCGATCAGACACTTGGCGCAGGCGACGTCGTGCTTGTCGATACCGGCTGCCAGATCGACGGCTATCATTCCGATCTCACCCGGACCTATGTGCTCGAAAGCGGCAACCGCGAATTCGAAGCGGCTTGGGCGATCGAGCGGGAAGCCCAGCAAGCGGTCTTCGACGCAGCGAAGCTCGACGCACCCTGTTCCAGCCTCGACGATGCCGCGCGCAAAGTGCTTTCAAAACACAGTCTTGGCCCCGACTACGGCCTGCCAGGCCTGCCCCACCGCGCCGGCCACGGCCTCGGTCTGCAGATCCACGAGGAGCCCTATATCGTGCGCGGCAACATCACGCCGCTTGCCGCCGGCATGTGCTTCTCCAACGAGCCTATGATCGTCTTTCCCGACAAATTCGGTATTCGGCTGGAGGATCATATCTACATGACGGCGGAAGGGCCGCGCTGGTTCACCAATCCAGCCAAAGGGCCGACCGAGCCGTTCTCGTAAGTGACGAACCGCACTCGCTGACAGGAAACAATGCGCCCCTCCGCGGAACCAAATCACGTTTCCGTAGTTTAACGGCGACTCGAAGACCAAAAGCAGACAGCGGAAGCATGCTTCCGCGATGTCGAATGCATTTGGTCATCGATGCAGTCAGAAATGCGGAGGCGACTTGTTGGGATTTGAGAAGATTGCGCGTGATTTTTCTGGGCGGAAAAAGGTGGAAACCGAGCTCAGGCGGAGTGAAGAGCAGTTTCGCATCCTCGTTCAAGGTGTCGCAGACTACGCCATCTATATGCTCAATCCCCAAGGTTACGTCTCCAGTTGGAACCTCGGCGCACAGCGCATCAAGGGCTACACCCAGCAAGAGATTCTAGGCCAGCATTTTTCCCGGTTCTATACGGAGGAAGACCGCGCGACGCAGCTTCCCTGGCGAGCGCTCGATATTGCCGCCAGAGAGGGCCGGTTCGAAAACGAAGGCTGGAGGGTCCGAAAGGATGGATCCCGGTTCTGGGCAAGCGTCGTCATCGATGCTCTTCGTGATGGCGATGGATCGCTTCTGGGATTTGCGAAGGTCACGCGCGATATCACCGAGAAGAGAGAGGCCCAGCGCAAGCTGGAAGAGGTGCGGGAAGAACTGTTCCAGGCACAAAAGATGGAAGCCGTCGGCCAATTGACGGGCGGAATGGCTCACGATTTCAACAATTTACTGATGGCCGTTCTCGGAAGTTTGGAAATTCTGCGCAAGCGGACCGCTGACAATCCCGATATCACTCCATTGATCGACAATGCCATGCAAGGCGCACAACGCGGTGCCGCGCTGACGCAGCGCATGCTTGCCTTCTCGCGGCGTCAGGAACTCAAGATCGAGCCGCTCGACGTAACCGCGCTGGTTCGCAATATGGCTGACCTGCTGCAGCGCACCATCAATCCGTCGATGACGATCGAGACACGTTTCCCCCTCGGCCTTCCGAGAGTGACCTCCGATCCGAACCAACTTGAGAACGCTCTCTTGAATTTGGTCGCGAATGCACGCGATGCGATGTCAAAGGGTGGACCGCTCGTCATTGCCGCGGAACCCCGGGAGATCGCGAGGGATGAACCCGACGGACCGAAAGCAGGAGCCTATGTGTGCCTCTCCGTCAAGGATGCGGGAGAGGGGATGGACAGCGCGACGCTTGCCAATGCGACCACGCCCTTCTTCACGACCAAGGGTGTCGGCAAGGGAACGGGTCTCGGGCTGCCTATGATAGAGGGATTGATGGCGCAGTCTGGTGGCAAGCTGATCCTGAAATCGCGGAAGGGCGAGGGAACCACGGCCGAGCTTTGGCTTCCTGTCGCAGCGAAAACGGAGGCGAGGAAGGAAGAGCCGGCGATGGAAGCCGCGCCCGCAGGCGGAGGCTTCTTCAATATCCTGGCGGTCGACGACGACGTACTCGTCCTGATGAACACGGCAATTATGCTGGAAGATCTCGGCCATACCGTGCTGCAGGCTCATTCCGCAGAGGAAGCGCTGAAGCTGCTGGACGATCACAATGACATCCATATCGTCATCACCGATCACGCCATGCCAAGGATGACGGGTTCTCAGCTCGCCGCGGCGCTCGCCGAGCGGCGGCCGGGTTTGCCGGTCATTCTCGCGACCGGCTATGCCGAGCTTCCGGCTGGCAGCAACAACGATCTACTCCGCCTGCCGAAACCATTCAATCAGGACCAGCTTGCCGCAGTAATTGCAAAAGCCGTGATGGAGGCGCCGCTTGCCGGCACTGCTGCTGGCGAGGCGTAGGCATCGCTGGGCAATGTTAGTCCGTTCAGGCATGTCCGTAGGTGAGCTTCGGATACCAGTCCCTTGCCCGTCCCTCGGGCGTCATGTCGAGGATTGTCCAGAGCGGCATAAGATCGGGTGCACCGCGCGGATCCTGGCCGGGATCGGCGGTCACGGGACCCATCTCCTCGCTCCAGAAATGCCGGATCGTCCCATCCCTGCGGGTAAAGACATTCACCGCGGCATTGTCGTTGCCATTGGCGCCAAGCGCGCGGTAGTCGCGGCTATATTCGCCCGTCGGGTCGGAATAGAGCGGCAAATTCTGCCAGTGGCGTTCCGTCTTGAAATCGAGCAGTTTTTCGATCGGTGATCGTGCCACGACGGCAATCGCCATTCGCTGTTCGATATCGAGCACTTCGCCCTCCAGCGCCGAAAGAAACGAGGTGCACATCGGGCAGGGCCGTGTCCGCTCCGGGCCGAACATATAGCTGTAGATCAGCAGGGTTTCCTTATCGTCGAACAAATTCTCGAAATCGACCGGACCGTCTGGGCTGATGAACTGATACCGCTTCTTCACAATGCCGCCCGGCGGCAGCGCACGCCGTTGCGCGGCGACGCGCTCTATATGGCGCCGAAGTTCGATCTCTTCCGCCAGCAGGGCGTTGCGTGCCTGCCGATATTCATTGGTCTCGTTGGGAAATCTGGCACCGTTTTTCTGCGCCAGTTCTGCCGCAGGTGTATATCCATCTTCGTTGATCATGATGTTCTCCCTTGCGATTCCATGGGCCGATACCTAGTCGTATGGCACTGTCGGAATTCGACCTGACGCCGGAGAAAACCCGATTGCCGATCGAAAGTTCCAGCATTCGACCGGGCATTGGACAGACGGGAATCACTGGGCGGCGGAGCGGACCCCGGCGGTGTCACCCCATTCGACTTCCGATGTCTGTTCCTCGTTCTCGAGCATCGGTGCGTCCATGACATAAAGATAGCCGTCGAGCATGTCGCACGCGCGCTCGGTGGCGTCGATCTTTGCCTCCGTTTCGCTGATTGCGGTCGCGATGGCCTTGATGCGGGCGCGCAGCATGTGGCCGACGACATCCTTGCCGGGGCGCTTTCCCAGGCGATCCAGATGAAGGCGAATGCGGTCGGAATGACGCTCCAGTTCGCTTTTGCTGAAGTGTGCCTTGCGGATTTCTTCCAAGAGGCTGGCGCGCATATGGGCGACCGGATCGAAGGTTCCAGGCTCGCGCTCGTCCAGAACCATATCGGTGATGAGCTTCTCGATGGCGACCAGCGCCTGCAGATCGACGGCGTCGGTCAGTTCGACGTCATAGCCAGTATCGTCGAACACCTTTCGGCGTACCGGGTCCAGAAGCAGCTCGTAGGCCTTCTGCAGCCGCCCGAACGCCTCGACGTCGCCGCCGGAATCCGGATGCGTCGACTTTGCCCGCTTGCGATAGGCGGTCTTGATCTGCTCTTCGCTCGCATCGCGTCCGATGCGGAGAATCTCGTATGGATCGGTCACTCCAACTCCTGCTGCCGCTCAGCACCGTCCAAAGTCCTGAAGCCCTGATGCCGTCGATGATCTCGGCAGGACGCGGTGCCTGCCGAGGGACGCTTCGTATCCGTCCCCGTTTCTTCTCTATCATCACCTGGGCAGAGTTTGGACAAAAACCGTCAGCACTGGGCGCAGAAACATTCCTTCTGTTGAAAGCCACAGGTCTTTTGAGGATTTTTGCATGGGGTTTCTCGTGACCCCAAACCATGCGTGTCGTTCCTGTCAGATTAGATCAGGCAGACAAAGACTTTAAGGCTGCTTGCGCATTATGCGCGTGACCTCTTCCGCCGGAATGGGTCTGCTGAACAGGTATCCCTGGATGGCATGGCATCCGGCCCGCGATAGAAAGCGGGCCTGTTCTTCCGTTTCCACGCCTTCAGCGATCACATCGAGTTCCAGCGATCGCGCCAGCGAGACGATCGCGGATGTGATCGCCATGTCGTCGGCATCGTCCGGAATATCGGCGATAAACGACCGGTCGATCTTGAGGCGCGACAACGGGAAGCGTTTCAGCGTGCTCAGGCTGGAATAACCCGTGCCGAAATCGTCGATCGCGAGACTGACGCCCAAGGCGTTGAGTTCGTGCATTTTCATGATCGCTCCCTGCACGTCACGCATCAGAAGGCTCTCGGTAACCTCGATTTCGAGCCACTGCGGTTCAAGACCACTCTCGGCGAGGGCCGCGGCCACCTGCCGGGTCATGCCATGTTCCTGGAACTGCCGGGCGGACATGTTGACGCCGATCTTCACAGGAGGGAGCCCCTGTTCCTGCCATTTTTTCGCCTGGCTGCAGGCTTTCCGCAGGACGGCCTCTCCGATCGGAACGATGAGGCCAGACTCCTCGGCGAGCGGAATGAAGTCTCCGGGGAAGACGAGCCCGTCGGTCGGATGGTTCCAGCGCACGAGCGCCTCTACGCCGATAATCTCGCCGGAGATCATATCTTTTTGCGGCTGGAAGTGCAGGACGAACTCATCCCGTTCCACTGCGCGCCTAAGCTCCTCGGAACGTCCGAGTTTCTGCCGTGCACTCTCCGCCATTGCCGGATCGAACACCTCGATGCTGTTCCGGCCGTTCTCCTTGGCGCGATACATTGCCATATCTGCGTTGGCGAACAGTTCCGTGGCCGTTTTGCCATGCATGTCAAAGCAGGCCATTCCAATGCTGCAGGTGAGCTGCAGGTTCATTCCCGCCAAAGTAAGTGGCCTTGCGACGGCTTCGCGAATCCGCGCCAGCCACGAGACGAAGTCTTCCTCGGTCTGCTCCAGCGCCAGAATGAACTCGTCGCCACCAATGCGCGATATCATATTGCCGTGTCCGATCTCCGCGGAGATCCGGTTCGCCACGATCTTGAGCAACTCGTCGCCGGCCGCATGGCCGAGGCTGTCGTTCACGAGTTTGAAATTGTCGATGTCGAGGAAGACGACCGCGACTTTCCGCGACGTTTTATTGGCCCGCCGCAGCATATCATCGAGCTTTCGGTCGAGCAGCGTACGGTTCGGCAATCCGGTCAGGGCATCGTGCTCCGCAAGGAAGGTGATGCGCTCGGCGTCATAGTGACGGTCGATCGCGATACCGACCGTCTGTGCGACGCCCGTCAGGAACTCCCACAGGCTTGCTTCATGGCAGGATATTCGGAGGGCGAGTACGCCGTGCTGTCCGCCGTCACCCGACGAGATTGCAAGGCGGCGCCATGATGCCGGATTGTCGAGGATGTCTGCCGGCAAGACCGAAGCGGTGCGTGCGGATGGGGAAGCCGCCGCGATATGGAGTTCCTGGGCGCCTTCATCGTGCAGGAGAATAACGGTGGCCGTACCGGGGATGACCTCTTCGAGCAGATCGGCGACGTCGCTGAGGAATGGGTCAAGGCGTACTCCCTTTGCKACCGCTTTGAGGAGCTGCGCCTGGGCCTTCATCAGGGCTTCCCCGCGTTTACGGGCCGAGATGTCCCGCGATGCGCCAACGACGCCGATCACTTTTCCGGTTTTATCCCTGAGCGGAACGCGCGACATCATCAGCCAGCCTTCGCCTCTCAGGCGGCGCTCCTCGAATCCAAGATCGGGTTCGCCGGTCTCCATGACGCGTCGCTCGATGACAGCTATGGCATCAGCCGCCGCCGAAGGATGGATATCGGATTCAGTCAGCCCGACCATATCCTCTATGCGCTCAAGTCCGTTGTTCAGGACAATGGCCCTATTGGCGAAGAGGAATCGGCCTTCCAGATCCTTTGCGTAGATGTAGTCGGGCACATGGTTGATCATGGCCTCGAGCCAGTCGTAACGCTCGGCAAGACTGGGCTCGCTGGACTGCGGAAGCTCATCCGCCAAGTGCGCGTGCGCAACCGGTTCTTCGGCATCCGCCGGTACCGTAGCCGCAACCTGTTGTCCACTTGCCGCCTTGTACATCTGTCCCTCACAATCCACGCTTTGCTACAGTGTGAGCAAATCGTTATGTATCAGTGAAAGTCCCGTTGCGGGACTGTGGTATCTCGGTCTTCTGTGGCGACATCGTAAATCAGTCGTTGACGACAATATTCCCGTTCAAAAATTCCCTCGCTGCGCCGTCGCTTAAAACGCGATGTCTGGAGAATTGCCGCCGCTATCACGCCAAATAAACACGCCGGCGCCCCGCCTCCGATGACGGAGACGAGGCGCGGGTCCTACAGCAGTTGTCCTTTAAAGGTGCTTATGCTGCTGCGAACGGCACAGCCACGAAGGTCTTGTTGCCGTCGCGCTGGATCAKGAGCAGGACGGATTTGCGGCCTGCCTTGCCGGCTTCAGCGACCGCGCTCTGGACTTCATGGGCATTATGGACCGCTTTGTCGTTGACCGAGACGATGATGTCGCCCTGCTGGATGCCGGCTGCTGCTGCCGGCTTGTCCGGATTGACGCTGGCGACAACGGCGCCCTCGACATTCTGCGGCAGGTTTAGCTGTTGCTTGACATCAGGGGTCAGGTTGGCGAGACCGACGCCGATGCTCGGCTGGTTGGACGGCTGAACTTTACCGTCACCCTTGTCGTTGGCCGCCTGCTTACTGTCGTCGTTGCCGCCGACAGTGACGTTCACATCGATGCTCTTGCCATTGCGCCACACAGTGAGCGACCGCTTGTCACCCGGAGAAAGATCGGCRACCAGGCGCGACAGATCCTTGGGCGTCTTGACGGTTTCGCTGCCGACGGCCGTGACGATGTCGCCGCTCTTGAGACCGGCATCAGCGGCCGGCGTTCCATCGCTGACATTCGCGACCAAGGCGCCCTGCGGCTGCGAAAGGCCAACGGCAGCGGCGACATCGGCCGTGACCGGCTGAATGGCGACGCCGAGATAGCCGTGATCGATCGAGCCGTTCTTTTCAAGCTTGGCGACGATCGCCTTGGCTTCATCCGAGGGAATGGCGAAGCCGACGCCGACGCTGCCGCCATTGGGCGAGTAGATGGCGGTGTTGATGCCGACGACATTGCCATCGCGGTCAACCAGCGGGCCGCCGGAATTGCCGTGATTGATCGGAGCGTCGATCTGGATGAAATCGTCATAGGGGCCGCTGTGCAGGTCGCGGCCGCGGGCCGAAACAATGCCGGCGGTGACGGTCGTACCGATACCGAAGGGATTGCCGATCGCCAGGATCTGGTCGCCGAGCTTCAACTTGTCGGAATCACCCCAGGCAACGGTGGCGAGTGGCTTCGGCGCCTTGATCTTCAATACAGCCAGATCGGACTTGGCGTCGGCGCCGAGGAGCTTGGCCGGCAGCTCGGTGCCGTCATCGAGCGTCACCTTGATGTCGGTGGCATTTTCAATGACGTGGTTGTTGGTGACGATGACGCCGTCCGCGCTGATGATGAAGCCGGAGCCGAGTGCCATGGGGCGCTGCGATGGACGATGTTGCGGCGCTTGTTGCTGCGGGAAGGGGATGCCCTGGTTCTCGAAGAACTGGCGGAATTGCTCATCCATCGGGGAGTCGCCGACATCCGCGCTGGTGTCGGTGGCCTTCATCGTCGTGGTGACGGTGACGACTGCCGGCTTGTCGGCGTCGACGATCGACGCGAAGGAACCGCTTGGCGCAATGATACCGCTGGGTTCGGCGGCGGCTATGGCAGCGGGTGTGCTGAAGGCGAAGGGCAGGGCGCCTGCGCCGACGATGATGGCCGCTCCGACGATGGCTGCGGCGCGATGCTTGCGAAGTAGATTTGACATGGCAAATGTCCCTTACGAGATCGTTGCGATATGGCGACTTGGGCCCATGCCGGGAACCAGGCGTCGAACGGAGTGCCGTTTCTAGTCCTTCTGGAGAACTGCGATTATTCGAAGTTACTGCGGAATTTGCAGTAGAAAGAAGAAATGGCGCTGGATGTTTATATGATCCGCCCGATGAGATTTACAAATTAAATATTGATCATGTTTATATTACAATTTTGCAAGACATTACTAGAATTTAATGTTGAAATGCCCGAATTTCTTCACGTTTATTGTTTATGCGCCGTCCGCCTGAGGCCAGCGCTTCAACGCTTCCGAACCGAGTTCGGTCAGAGCGTAAATGCCGCGGTCGACGCGTTCAAACCAGCCATAGACATTGTGCTGCAGGATCTTTGCGGCTTCGGGAGCGTTGGCGCGAATATCTCTAGGACGCTGTTGTCCGTTCTGGATTGCCATCGCACAGGCAAGCGCCTGCTGGCGATAGGCGGTCATGATCGGTGCGCGCGTGCTGCCGCCGAGCGCGGGGTCGCCCTTGCGCCGCTTATGTTCCTCGACAAGACGTGACCGCCGGCGGACATTCTTGCGCGGCATCGGCGAGACGGGGCTCACGATGACGTCAACCGTGCCGTTGTCGGAGACGGCCAGCATGCCGAAACCGAGGCGGCGGCAGAGATCGCGAAAACGGCGGTCGCTTTCTCGCCCCTTGCCCTTCGCCGAGACGCGAGCAGCAATCCACACTTCATCGCTTGCCGCCGCCCGATCGACCGCCTGCAGCACGAGTTCGAGATTAAAGACCAGCTTCAATTCGCAGATCACGACGACAGGCGGCTCGTCGCCACTTAGGCCGACAAGATCGCAACTGCCGATTTCGCCCTTTGCCGTGTAGCCGGCCGCTTCCAGGAAATTCTTGATCGGAAGATAAAGCGCCGTCTCCAAATCCTGCCCTCTGCATATCTTATAGTCAGCGTTCTACGTGATTCGCGATGCCAGAAAGTCAATAAAGGCGCGGATGCGGGCGGCAAGATAGTCATGGCCGGCATAAACGGCGTGGATCAGCTCGACATCTCCCGCATTGAAATCGTCCAGCACTGGCACCAGCACGCCGGCCTCGATATCCGGCTGCACATGAAAATATCCGACGCGGGCAAGGCCAAGACCGGCGAGACAGAGGCTGCGCACCGTCGGTCCATTGTTGGCTTGCAGATTGCCATAGACCGGTTTCACGAATTCCGATCCGGTGGCCGGATCGCGAAAGGGCCAGCCTTCGACGGTCGGGCGGAAATTAAAGGTCAGGCAATTGTGGTGGTCGAGATCGTCCGGTGTCGCCGGCATGCCGTGTTTTGCCACATAGGCCGGTGACGCAACGATGACGCGTCGTCTTTCAAGCAGCTTGCGGGCTTTCAGCGAACTGTCGCGCAATGGTCCGGAGCGAATGGCGACATCGGCCCGTTCGCCGACGATATCGATGATGTTGTCGCTGAGCGAAATATCGAGTTCGACCTCCGGGTAGAGCGCCAGGAAATCCGGGATGAGCGGCACGATGCAGCGCACCCCGATGGCAACGGAGGCGCTGACGCGCAGACGCCCGCGCGGGACCGCGGCACCTCCGGCAGTCACCATGCGCTCCGTCTCCTGTATTTCGGCGAGGATACGTTGAGCCCGCTCGAGATAGACCTCTCCCTCCGGCGTCAATTGCAGCGAGCGCGTGGTGCGTACGAGCAGGCGCGTCCCGAGCCGGTCCTCCAGGCGCGTGACGAGCTTGCTGACGGCAGACGGCGACAGGCGCAATTTCCGTCCCGCCGCCGAGAAGCTGCGAAGCTCGGCAACCTGCGCGAAGACGTCCATTTCACCGGCTCGATTATCCACGCTTCCCTCTATCTTTGAATTCAATTCACAAGTGTTGAGTTTATGTAGCTAATTATCGATCGAATGTCTTGGGGCCATATTCTGTCCGAACAAGAACCAGTGCCGCCGGATATTGCCGACTGCCTTTTTCGATCGGGTCATCCCATGCCATCAGCTCTCTTTGCCTTGACGATCGCGGCCTATGCGATCGGCACAACCGAATTCGTCATCGTCGGTCTGCTGCCGACGGTCGCGACCGATCTTCATATTACCCTGCCGCTTGCCGGCCTCATCGTCAGCGTCTACGCGCTTGGCGTCACCTTCKGCGCGCCGATCCTGACGGCGCTTACCGGCCGCATCGAGCGCAAGCCGCTGCTGCTCGGCCTGATGGCGCTGTTTGTCGCCGGCAACGGCATGGCGGCTTTGAGCCCCGGTTACGAGCCGCTGCTTGTCGCCCGCGTGCTTTCGGCCTTCGCACATGGCGTCTTCTTTTCCGTCGGATCGACCATCGCGGCCGATCTCGTGCCGGAAAACCGCCGAGCCTCGGCGATTGCCATGATGTTCATGGGGCTGACGGTCGCAATCGTCACCGGCGTGCCGCTCGGCACATTCATCGGCCAGACCTTCGGCTGGCGGGCTACCTTTGCCGCCGTCGCCGTCCTCGGCGTCATCGCTTTTGCCGGCATTGCCTTGCTGCTGCCGTCAAATCTGAAGAAGGCGCCGCCGGCCGGTATMGGCGAGCAGATCCGCGTTCTCGGAAGCGGCCGGCTGCTGATCGTCTTCGCCATGACGGCGCTGGGCTATGGCGGCACCTTCGTCGCCTTTACGTTCTTGGCCTCGATACTGCAGGAAGTGACAGGCTTTGCGGCCTCCGCCGTCAGCCTGATCCTGGTGCTCTACGGCGTTGCCATCGCGATCGGCAATGTCGTCGGCGGCCGCCTTGCCAACGGCAATCCGGTCAAGGCGCTGACGGGACTCTTCATCGCTCAGGCGATCGTACTCGTGCTTTTCAGCTTCACGGCCGTTTCGCCGTGGCTGACAATTCCGACACTGGCGGCTCTCGGCTTCCTGTCCTTCGCAAATGTGCCGGGCTTGCAGCTCTATGTCGTCCAGCTTGCCCGTCAGGTGCGTCCAGCCGCGGTCGATGTTGCCTCGGCGCTGAACATTGCCGCCTTCAATCTCGGTATCGCCGCCGGCGCCTGGATCGGCGGCCTGGTGGTGGAATCCTCGCTTGGCCTCGGCGCCACGCCCTGGGTCGGTGCGATCCTGGTCGCCGCTGCCCTTGGCCTCACCCTCTGGAGCGGCGCGCTCGACCGCCGCTCTGCCTCTGTGGCGCAGCCTATCTCCTGCGCCGCCTGATGGCTCAGTCACAGCGACCGTTAAATTTCGTAACAAATAAGAACACAACGCAAAATACCAGTGAGCATAGTGGGCGAGTTGGATGCAGCGCGCGAGCCGGAAGGCCATGTCTGCTGCCAAGCCAACTCCAAGCGCCTCATCGCAAGAGGCCTGCACATAAGCTGAAGGGACCAGTGCCGGGAGCGCGTTAGATCGCTCTCCTATTGGAAAGAAACGACAGAGGAAATGCCAATGAGGGTTACCTTCATCGCCTTGAGTGTGGCGGCTGCAATTACGATGGGCCTTGTCAGTCCCGCTATTGCTCAAGTTGTCGTTCACGAGGATCAATCGTCGAGCGACGACTACTCTGATCGGGACCAAACGGAGTCCGATTTTCTTCATGCCTGGAACCGACATCACGATGCAGCCAACAGATGGGGCGAGCGTCGCGACAATTTCGGTCCGGATGATGTTATACGCCTCCTGGAACGGCGCGGTTATCAAGTCAGAAATTTAAAGGACGTCGGGGTCCGTTATCTGGTTGAGGCGACGCGCGGCGACGATAATCTCCTCGTGAGCGTATCTCGAGGAGGCGAAATTATGGGCGTAGTGCACGATAGCGGCTATTGAGAGGTCGGTGGGGCTATCGCCTAGAGCAGTTCCGCGCTTCACGGAATCGCGGAACTGCTCTATCTCTTTGTTTTCACGCAATTCCGGACGGAAAACCGCTACGCACTTTTCCTGGAATTGCTCTAAGACTGCCCTACCGCAAAATTCGAAGGGAGCCGCAACAAGCGGCTCCTTTCGCGATTACGCTTCGAAATCTAGTTCGACCTTGGAAACGGCAATTGACGACGGCAATAGCGGCTGGCGGTTACGTTTGCCGAAGTGCCGTTTGAAGCCGAAGACATTGTTGATCAGGCTTTTCGTATAGAGACCGGGGCCGCTCGAATAGATGCGCCAGCCGCCATCGACGGCGATGTCGCCGGCCTTGACGCGACCCCAATCATCGGACGCGTGATAGCGATCAGCGAACGCGGCGTCGCTGCTGCTGAAATAGGTGTTGCGCTGGCGCAGCGATGCATGGTCGAGCCGGCCGCTGACCGCGATCGGATTGGCGAGTGCCAGCGCGTTCCAGACGCCTTCGGCATCCCCGTCGATAGCCAGCGCCTCGCAATAGCGCAGATGCGCATGCACATACATCAGCCCGATCTCGCGTCCGAAGAAGGACGAGGATTCGGCGCGGCGGAACAAAGTCTCGGGGCCGCCGGCATAGGTCGCCGGCTTTTCCATCAGTCTCACGCCATCCGGGAAAAGGAGATTGTCCTCGATCAGCTTCATGTGCGCATGCCGCTGTTCCGGCGTAAAGAGGCCACCCAGCATCGGCTGCGTCATTGCGATCAGCGAATAATGCAGGCCGGTGCGCGTATCCTGCGGATGCAGCAGCAGCTCGACGCCATCATGGCTCGGATCGAAGACGCCGTAGCCCGCGACGACGCCGTCGCGCATCAGGAGGCGGTTGAAATCGCTGCGCATGGCGGCGGCCGTTTCCTCGAGCGCCTCCGCTTCTCCGCTGCGGCTGCACAGCGTCAGGATCGCGGCGTACCGCACCACTTGCTCGTAAAGCAGAGAGACGGTCCAACTGCTGACCATCCAATCGCGCAAATGCGGATCAGCCGGTTGCAGGCTGTCGTTCCAATCGCCTTCGCCATAACGGATCAGGCTGGTGCCGGGCACGAAACGGCTGCGCACGGTGTCGAGCAGCTTATCGATATGCGCGGAAATCGTCGCTGTCTCTTCGGTCCGTTGCATCGTGTCGTCGGCGCGCCACGGCACGGTTTCGGCCAGGAAGGCAAGATCGCCGGTCGTCTCGATATAATCGCAGAGCGCCTTCAGCGGCCAGACGACGATATCGCCATGGCTCTCGCCGGCGCGGATATTGGCATAGGGCTCCAGCATGAACCATTGCGGCCAGTCGCCCCGGTCGCGATATTGCTCGGAAAAGACGGTGCTCAGAACCTGCTTCACCTCGACATCGTGTTCATAGGCGAGCAGGAATTCCACCGGTCCCTGGCAGACGTCGCGCGTCCCCCAGGCGGCACCCGTATATTGTTCGAGGCCGTGCGGCACGCTCAGATGTACGATCGCATCATGCGCAAGCCAGGGCAGCATCACCGCCTGCGCGGTAAGGTCCGGCCCATCGCCGTCGATGCGGGCGCCCCGCGTCACATGGTTCCAGAAGCGCTGTGCAGGAGCGAGCATCTCTTCACTGCTGACGCCAGCCTTATACCGTGCGGCAAGACGCTCACCCGCCGCCGTGTCGGTCATCGATCCGGTGACGGCAAAGCTGAAGCTTTGGGTCGGGCGCGACTTGAGCGCGATGAAGGGGCCATTACGAGACGTGCCGTCGCTGTAGAGAAGCTCATCCCCGCCGATCGCCTCGAAAACATCCGGCGTCGAGGTGACGAGGTGGTATGCGGCTTGCGGATAGCGATCCCAAAGCCAGGACGGCTGGGGCCGGAACGAGATCTGCTTGGCCGCAGCGTCGATCTCGATGTTTGCAACGGCTTCATAGTCGCGTTCGCCGAGCACGATATGGCCGAATACCAGGAAACGGCAGGCCGCGCCTTCGACCGCAACATTCCACTGCATGGACGGGTCGTCGCCGCAAGCAATTGCAGTCACCGTGATGGTCCGGCCGGCGAGCCGGTAGATCCAGCGGACATCACTCAACCCGATGTCGAAAGCAGCGGGAACGCTGAGGAGGCGCCAGCCTTCGCCGAAATCCACGAGGATACGCAGGCCGCTCGCCCGCGTCAGATTATAGGGGTCGCGGGAGACCGAGAAGAGCTTGTGGAAGGAGGTATTGCCGATCGTCAATTGAGCGGCAAAGATGCCCTGCATCCAGCAGGTCGCGGCCAGCGTCTGGTCATCCAGCAGCATGTTCTGGCCGCTGCGGACGATGGCGCCGTGACGGCGTGCGACGACACGCTCTTTCTCACGCAGTACGATATGGCGGTTCAGCGTGCCTTCCGGCACGAAGAAGGAATAAAGCTGGCCATCGATGCGTTCTTCCAGCATCCGCTTGGGATAAAGCCGCTCGATCGTCGCTTCGTCCAAAGGCTCGGTCACGAACAGCGGCGCGTCCTGCACGAGGCTGCGAACCGGCGTTTCGCCGGCAATATCGGTCTTTACCAGTTCGCTCGGGGCCTGCGGTAGGACATCAAGCCTTGCAAGGTCGGCATCGCTGGAAGCTGCGGGATGATCGGCAACGAACAGGCCGAAGAATGTTGTGGTTGCCGCAGTCTTTGGCGTGAGCGTGAGCGGCTTCGACTGGATTGCCGGGCACGCGACCTCGTGCTGTCGGCGCGTGCTCGGCAGGCTTTCACCAAAGCCTGGCACCATCTGCGCATCGCCGCTTGGGGCAGGCACCACCAACTGGATCGCGTCCGTGGCATAGGCGGCCGCGCCATCGAGGCAGCCTTGCGCCAGCCAAGGATTGCGCCCGCCGCCCTGCTTGAGATTTTGTCGGTTCATCACGACCGGGCCGAAGGCGGAATGCTCGGCAATATGATGGTCGATATATTGCGAAGCATAGGCCTCGCTGTTCATCAGGAAACCGCGATCGCCGAGGCCGACGTCCTGCACCAACACGAGATCGGCCGAAAGCGCGTCGCCGGTCGTATTTTCAAGCGAAACCTGCCAGAACCAGGCGCTTTCGTTGGAATGGAGCTGCAACCGCACCGTATGCCTGATGCCAGCGGTTTCGCCGCCCCAGCAAAAGCTCGCCTCGTCCTGGCCGAAACGCACCGCAGCTTTCGGACCAACGATTTCGGCGACCTCGGGCTGCGAGCCGCCGACGCGCAGATAGAGGCGCCCGATGCCGCCATAGACAGGCGACCCCAGCACCTGGTTGATCATCACGCCACCCTGCTTGTCAGCGAAGTCGATGGCAAACAGCGTGCCGTTCGGCAGCGCCGATACCGACAGGCCGGCAGTATTGGAAAGCGTGGAAAGACCGAGTTCTTCGCGCCGTGGCGTCTGAAAGCTGCGATTGGATTCCAAGGACATAACCGGTGTCTCGCTGATTCATGGGTCGGGTGAGCGACACTAGATCATAAGCCGCCGCTCGATCATAGGAGGCAATTTGCCGTTTCCGATCGCAATGTTTCGCAACGCCCTTTTCGGTCCGTGACCGGCATCATCGAGGCCGGGCTGTACCTGCAACCTGATTGGCCGTGCGAACAACAGAGGAAAGATCGGCATCGTCCCAAGCCTCTTTCGACACGCCCTTGATGCGAAACGTCTTACTCTCGCCGGGCATCAAGTTGACCAGCATATCGTCGACCTCGGCATTCGGACTGATGCGGTCGGCAAATAGGCAGAGATCGCGCAGGAAGGATTGCGCCGTGATCGTGACGGCGATGCCGTCGGCGATCTGTTCGGCCTGAAGCTCGAAGCGAGGCTCCGGATATTGCAGCTTCATATCCTTTTCGAAGAACCACCAGGCTTCAGTATCGCCGAGGCGGGCACGCAGGAACTCGCGCTCAGGATTGCCGGGCGTCGCAACATCCTTGGGAATCGGGATTTCGGCATTTTCGAAGCGGTCGCAGAGGATGCGCCAGACGGAGTGGCGGGCGAGAAGCGTGCCGTTGAAATCGAAGCGCTCGATGGCGAAGGGGACGCGCCAGAACAGGGTCGCATCATTGACGGCGATCGCGGCGAGACCATCGCCGCGCGGCTGGATCGTCAGGAGATGCGGCGCATAGCTGTTACGCAGGGCGTACCAGAGCGGCTTCTTGCGACCCGCACCGTCAATCGCCGCCCAGGAGGTCACCGGCCAGCAATCGTTGAGCTGCCAGACGATCGCTCCCATGCAGGCGGGGCGATGCGAACGCATATGGTCGACACCGACGCTGATGGCTCGCGCCTGGTTGAGCTGGGTGACGAAAAGCCAGTCGTCGAAGTTTCCCGGGGCAGGAAACCAACCTTCCAATCCCTTGATCAGCTTGTCGTTGCCGCTGGTCGCCTTCTGGTGATGCAGGACGCCGGGCGATGCGGGCGCTCGATTTTTCTCCCGCACGGATTCGGTAAGTGTCGCGTAGGTCGGCGGTGCCTGCCAGCCGAACTCTGAGCAGAAGCGCGGAATATAGTTGCGGTAGGTCTCGTATCCGACCTCGTTCCAGACATCCCAGATATGCTTGCAGCCATGCTCGTCGGCATTCGGCGCAATATCCATCGAGCCGGAATAGGGGCTCCCGGGCCAATAGGGCCGCGTCGGATCGATCTCAGCGACCAGTTTCGGCAGCAGGTCGAGATAGTAGCCGGCGCCCCAGGGGCGATTGGCGAGCACATCCTGCCAACCCCAGTCGAAATAGCCCCAGATGTTTTCGTTGTTGCCGTTCCAGAGCACCAGCGAGGGATACGGCATCAGCCGGGTGATCGCCTCGCGCGCCTCCGCCTCGATCTCGCCATAGACCGGTTCCTCCTCCGGATAGGCGGCGCAGGCGAAGAGGAAATCCTGCCAGACCATGATACCCGCGGCATCGCACTCTTCGTAGAAGATATCGGTCTCGTAAATGCCGCCGCCCCAGACGCGAAGAATATTCATATTGGCGTCGCGTGCCTGGGCGATCCGCACGCGATAGCGCTCGCGCGTCACGCGCGGCAGGAAGCAATCCTCCGGAATCCAATTGGCGCCACGGGCAAAGATCGGCACGTCGTTGATGACGAGGGTAAAGGCGGAGCCGATGTCATCAGGCGCGGTGTCGAGCCGCACGGAGCGAAAGCCGACGCGGCGTTGCCAGCGATCCAGCGTCGCTCCGTCGGAGCCCAGAAGCTGAAGATCGAGATCGTAAAGCGGCTGATCGCCGAGCCCATGCGGCCACCAGATTTCCGGATTGTCGATGCGGCATTCCACGAGGGCATGTGTCTCGCCCTGCGCTATTCGGACCTCGGATCGCTTGCCGCGGATCGACATCACGAGAGCGGCGCTATCCGTGCCTTCGGCGGCCCATTCGATCTCGATGCGCAGGCGCGCGACACCGTCACTGCCTTGCAAAGCGATTTCCGGACGGACAACGGCGAGACGCGCCTTCGACCAGCTCTCGATGGCGATCGGCTTCCATATGCCTGAGGTGACGACGCTCGGCCCCCAATCCCAGCCGAAATTGCAGGCCATCTTGCGAATGAGGTTGCCGGGTCCGGGATAGTTGGCCGGAATATCGGCGGCCGAACCGAGCGCGCTGCGGACTGCCTCGCCATGAGCATAGGCGGAATCGAAGTCGACGATCAGCTCGTTCCGGCCCTCTTTGAGATGCTCGAGAATATCGAACCGATAGCCGCGGTGCATATTGCTGGTCTCGCCGAGCAATGTGCCGTTCAGCTCCAGACGCGCCGCCGTATCGAGCCCGAGACAGGAGAGATCGACGCGATCCGCCTCTTCGTCGTCCCAGTCGAAAGCTACCCGATAGCGCCAGGCCGAGCGGCCGATCCAGTCCTGGGAGATCTCGTTGACATCCAGATAAGGGTCGGTGATGAGCCGGGCCGACAGCAAATCGAGATGTACATTTCCAGGCACGGCGGCCGGGATCGTCGCGGGCAGGGAGGGGGCCGTGGACGGTGCGCGAAGGCGGGAAACGGTCCAGCCCGTGTCGAGTGCCAGTTTCTTCATGCTTGCGGTCCGTCATGAAATGGATTGTGTCAAATCTGCCGTGGCTCTTTGGGAGGCTGGATGAACTGCAGCCCGGCATGAAGATGACGATTCATATGATAGGCATAGGCGATGCGATCCCGCTCTTTCAAGGCAGCGATGATATCGCAATGTTCGTCATGGGCGCTTTCCACAGCGGCGCGGGAGCGCTTGCCGGCCTCCATCAGTCGCTGCAGCAGCGGCTGCAGAATACCATAGACCTGTGACAGCGTGCGGTTGTCGGCAAAGCTGATCAGCTCGGCGTGGAACTTGAAATCGAATTCCGCCGCTTCCGACAGTTCCGGTGCAAGTCTCATGGCGTCGTTGATGGCTTCCAGCCGCGCAATGGCGGCTTCGTCGATGGTCTGAAACAGAAGATCGGAGAGATTGACCTCGATCAGCCGACGAAACCCCTGGATGTCCAAAAAGCTTTCGGCGGACATGTCGATGGCGAAGGAGAACAGTTCCATCAGCGCCTGTTGGCGGCGGTCGGTGATGACGGCGCCGACCTTCTGCCGGCTTTCGACGATGCCATAGGCCTTCAGGATGCGTATCGCTTCGCGCACGGTATTGCGGCTGCTGTTGAACATCGCCGCCAGCTCGATTTCCGAGGGCAGGGCGTCGCCGAGCCCGAGATTGCGCTCGCGCATCAGCCGCCGGATCGCGTCGACCACCTGGTCTACCGCCGATCCCTTATCCTCGATCTCAGCGGTTTCMATTGCCATGCGTCCTCCAACTGCCGAAAGGATATTGTTGGTCAATAAAGGATGTCAAGCACGGGAGATAATAGACTTTCGCGGGTTTATGGATATGTTGACCAACAAATAAGGGAGACATGGCATGGAGAGCTGTTGGCGTTGGTTCGGGCCGAAGGATTTCGTTCCACTCGTTCACGCGCGTCAGGCCGGCGCCACGGGTATTGTCACGGCACTCCACGAAATCTCCCATTCCCGCGTGTGGACGCCCGAGGAGATCGAGGCGCGCAAGACCCTCGTGGAGGCGGCAGGCATGCGGTGGAGCGTCTGCGAATCGATCCCTGTCCCGAGCGCCATCAAGCTCGGTGGTGCCGGCGCTACTCAGGCGATCGGCGTCTGGAAGGACACGCTGGTCAATCTCGCCCGAGCCGGCATCAAGACGATCTGCTACAACTTCATGCCGGTGGTTGATTGGACGCGCACGGACCTGCGCTTCGAGATGCCGACAACGGCGCTTGCCCTGCGTTTCGACATGGTGGAGTTCGTCGCTTATGACATTTTCGTCCTACGCAGAAAAGGTGCCGAGACGAGCTATGGGCCAGAGCTTTTGCAGCGTGCCGAAGAGCGGCTGAAGGGGCTTTCGGAGGAGGCGGTTCGCCGGCTGGAGAGCAATATCATTGCCGGACTTCCGGGCGGCGAGGACAGCTACGGGCGAGAGGCGATCCGTGCCGCCATCGAATCCTTTGAGGGACTGACGGCGGAGGATCTGCAGGCGAACCTCGACAATTTTCTGCGCGAGGTCGTGCCGGTCGCCGCCGAAGTTGGAGCGCGGCTCGCCATCCATCCCKACGATCCGCCGATTTCGCTCTTCGGCCTGCCACGGGTGGTTTCGACGGCGGCGGATCTCCGCCGTATCGTCAGCAGCGTCGATCATCCCGCCAACGGCCTGACGCTATGCGTCGGCTCCCTCGGTTCGCGCGCCGACAATGATGTGCTCGCCATCGCCCGCGAATTTGCGCCGCGCATCAATTTCGCCCATCTGCGCGATGTGGCGATTGAGCCGGACGGTTCCTTTGTCGAGGCCGCCCATCTGGAGGGGCGCAGCGATATGTACGCGATCCTTCGCACGCTTCTGGCGGAGGAGGCTCGTCGCCGCGCCGATGGCCGGCCGGACCAACTGATTCCGATGCGCCCGGACCACGGGCACCTGATCGGCGACGATGTCGATAAGCCGACCAATCCCGGCTATTCGCTCATCGGGCGGCTCAAAGGCCTGGCGGAACTGCATGGCGTCATCCACGCGATTGGCAAAACCGACGAATTATCAAAGCATTGGAAGAACTTTTAGAAGTTGGGTGAAGCGGCTTTCATCGCTTTGAACTGACGGGAACAAAGACATCCCAATGTCTTTCGGAACTGCCGTCGATCGTCCTGCTGCAGGTCACGGCGACATTCGGCGCGGACAGGCCGTAGGTTTTGGGAACCCATTTGGCCGTCAACGGGACGGCGCATCTCGGCACCTGAATCTTCAGATTCGGGTCAAGCACCTCCCAATGGGTGCCGCCAGACATATTTTCGCTGGCGATGAATTGCCTCGCTTTTTCCCTTATCTCGAAAAGACCGTGTTTCACGCCGTTCGTCCTGTCGTCTTCTATACCGTGATAGCTGGTGCCGGAAGCCAAACAATTCGGCGCGGCTCCAGCCAACAGGTATAGGAAGAGAAACGGTGTTCGCCATCGGTTCATGAGCCTCTTGTCCTTGTGAGAATGCCAGGTGCGTTTGCCACAAAATGATCTATCGAAAAATCCTCATATCGCATGTCGGAAAGTTGGATCGACGACCGTCCTTGGAACAGCCCGTCCTTTTGGGCCAACCCGCAAATCCGTTCCGAGGAGACGATCATGACCGATGCAGCAGAACAAACGCAATCACAGCAGCCCAAGGTGCCGGTACTCGGCGGCCTGGTGCCTTATTTGACCGTGGGCGGCGCCGTGAAGGCGGCCGAGTTCTACAAGCGCGCCTTCGGTGCCGAACAGGCCTTCATGTATCCGGCCGACGAGCAGGACCGGACGATGCATATCCATCTCTATATCAACGGCAGTTCCTTGATGCTCTGCGACGCCTATCCGGAACATGGTCACGCGCTGGAAAAACCGCAGGCTTTTACTCTGCAATTGCTTGTCGATGACATCGATGCCTGGTGGAAACGCGCCGCCGATGCTGGCGCCGAGGTCGTCATGCCGCTTGAGGTGATGTTCTGGGGCGACCGCTGGGGCCAGCTTCGCGATCCCTTTGGCGTCATCTGGTCCATGAACGCGCCGGTTAAGAAATAAACTCTGCAGAGCAAGGCCCGGGTTCGAAGAGCGCGAACCCTGGTCTTCTCGAAGACGTGCCGCGATAGCGACCGTGAGTTTTATGATCGGCCTTCTGGGTGCCATCTTTCAGCGCAAAAGACGTTTGATAAAGACAACTTGAACGAAGTTTTTCATACGGTTCTGGAGATGGCGTGAAGAAGCTGATGGCTATTGCGATCTTGTGCGTTTGTCTTGTCGTAGGAACGCTCTATGCCATTGCGGGCGGCGATTATCCGCCGCTCAAAGACGGCGATCTKATTTTTCAGACATCGACCAGCAAGCAATCAAGCGCGATCATATTCGCCACTGGCTCCGCCTTTTCACATATGGGCATCATCAAAAACGACAATGGCGTAGTCACGGTCATCGAGGCCGCGGCAAAGGTCAAGGAAACACCGCTGAAAACCTGGGTCAATCGCGGCTTGTTGGGACGGGTAGCGATCTATCGCGATCCACGCCTCACGCCCGAAACCGCACGGCAGCTTCTGTCCCACGCCCAGGCACTCTACGGCAAACCCTACGACCTCTTTTTCTCGTTCAATAACGATGCGATTTACTGCAGCGAACTGCCCTATCTCGCGTACAAAGCTATGGGCATTGAGATTGGCAAAGTGCAGAAAATATCTGAGCTACACATCGACAACATGCTTGTCAGAAACCTGGTGCAATCACGATGGCAGCGCGACAGCGAATGTACTGGGCGCGGTTACGATTTCGATCAGTGCTATCAATACATCCTCAATCAGAACCTCGTGACACCCGTGAGCATCGCCGATGATCCGAATCTCAGGATGATCTATTCGAACTACCCGCTGTGATGGCTATGTCCAGTCCGCGTTGTCGACGTCAGCCTAATCAGAGAGCAGGGTTCGCGTCAGCGGGTGTATGGGGTCGGTTAGGCCGTCCAATATTGTGAAGTGATTTTGATCCGGCTCGACGATAGCGGCGGTTGCAGCTCCGAGGCCGGTCCAGATATTGGCAAGCAGAGCATTCTGGCGGATGAATTCGGCGCGTTCGGCGCCGCCGACCCAGCAGGTGAGGCGGACATTTTCCGCGGGCTCCAGTAGGGCCGGGCTTTCCGCCATGGCTTCGGCGGCGTCGATGCGCAGATATTCGTTCATGGCCCTCTTCATGATCGGGCGCAGGTCGTGCAGCCCGGAGATGGAGACCACATGGCGAATGCGGGCCTGGATGGAGGCCGCGAGCGGAGAGGTCGCGGTGACCATGCGGGTTGCGAGCTGGCCGCCGGCCGAATGTCCGGCGAGCATCATGGGGCCATCGACCATATCGGCGGCAGCGCCGATCGCCGCCGCAACCTCCTTGGCGATGACCGTGAGGCGATTTTCAGGACACAGCGTGTAGGAGGGGATGGCGACCGCGTAACCATTAGTGATCGGGCCGGCGGCGAGATGCGACCAATAGCTCTTGTCGAGTTCCAGCCAATAGCCGCCATGGATGAAGACCACCAATCCCTTCGGGCTCCTAGCGGGCAGGAAGAGATCGAAGCGATTGCGCTCGCCAAGCCCATAGGCGAGGTCGAGTTTGGCGCGACCGGTCGTGGCCAGGCTATCGCGGAAGGCCTGTGCTGGCTCCACCCAGGCTGCCGGCCAGCGGTCACCGCCGACCACATAGGCGTCGCTGGTATAGGCACTTTCCCAGTCGGTAATGCTGAAATAGCTCATCGCCCCATCTCCCAGCTTTGCGAGCGCCAATCCGATATCAGGTCACAGTCGACCGCACAGCGAAACGCGCATCCTTCCATGAACCGCTGCGCAGAATATCCTCCAGCACCTCCACCGCCCGCCAGACATCGCGATAGCCGACATAAAGCGGCGTAAAGCCGAAACGCAGGGTGGCGGGCGCGCGGAAATCGCCGATCACGCCGCGTTCGATCAAGGCCTGCATCACTTCGTAGCTGTTGCTGTGCATGAAGGAGACCTGGCTTCCGCGTTTTTCGCTGTCGCGCGTGGTTTCCAAGACGACGCCATGTTGGCCGCATTTGGCCTCGACCAACTGGATGAAGAGATCGGTCAGCGCGATGCTCTTCTTGCGAAGCGCGCCCATGTCAACCTCATCCCAAACGCCGAGCACGCCCTTCAGCGCCCGCAGCGACAGGATCGGCTGCGTGCCGCAGAGAAAGCGTTTGATGCCCTCGCCACCGGCAAAATTCTGCTCAAAGGCGAAGGGGCGGGCATGACCCCACCAGCCGCTGAGCGGTTGGGTGATCGCATCATGGTGACGGCGGGCGGCGTAGATAAAGGCTGGCGAGCCGGGGCCGCCATTCAAGTATTTATAGGTGCAGCCGACGGCGAAATCGGCATTGGCGCCGTCGAGATCGACCGGCAATGCGCCGGCGCTGTGGCAGAGATCCCAGATCACTAGCGCACCCGCCTCGTGGATCCGGCGCGTCAGCGCTGCCATATCGCGCAGCTCGGCACTCTTGTAGTTGACATGATTGACCAGGACGACCGCGACCTGATCGTCGATCAGGTCTTCGATGGTGTCCGCATCCCGGCCTTCGAGGCGAAGGGTAACGCCTGGCCGCGTCGAGGCCACACCTTCGGCCATGTAGAGATCGGTCGGGAAGCTGTCGCCTTCCGCGACGATGACGCTGCGGCCCGGACGCATGGCGAGCGCGGCATGCAGGGTCTTGTAAATGTTGATCGAGGTCGAGTCGGTGACCACGGTCTGCCCGGGTGCGGCGCCGATCAGCCGGCCGATGCTGTCGCCGAGGTCGAGCGGCAGATGAAACCAGCCGGCGCTGTTCCAGCTACGGATCAGACCATTGCCCCATTCTTCCGTCGCCGCCTGCTGCAATTCGGCGAAAACGTCATGCGAGGCGGCGCCGAGCGAATTGCCATCGAGGTAGATGACACCTTCGGGCAGGGCGAAGCGGCTGCGGAAGGAACGCAGCGGATCGGCCGCATCCATGGCCTCGACAGCAGCGAGATCGGGAAGGCTGGTCATGACGTCGGCTCTCACTTTATTCGCGGATGGTTTCCCGGGCTGGCGCGCCGCCGCGGCTGCGCTTGATGCTTGGCAGGGCCAGCATCAGGAGGACGAACAGGCCGGTAGCGAGCTTCAGGTTCGGCGGCGGCATGCCGGCCGCGAGGCAGAGCGAGACGAGCTGGTAATAGATGATCGAGCCGACGAAGGGCGCGAGTAACTGCCTGAGCACGGTCTGCTTGCCGGTGAAGGCCTCGCCGATCATCAGCGCCGCGAGACCGTTGATCAAAATGCCGATGCCCATATTCACATCGGCAAAGCCTTGCGATTGCACCATTAGGGCGCCGCTGGAGGCGGAAAAGGCACTGGCCAGGCCGACACCGCCGATGGTCGCAGCCCAGACATTGATGCCCTGTGCTTCGGCCATATCCGGGTTGGAGCCGACGGCGCGCATGGCCGTGCCCTTTTCCGTCTTGAAATAGAGATTGAGGGCGATCAACACGATAACAGCGAGAATGCCGGCGATGACGATCTTGCTGGCCGGAAAGCCCGGCTGGGTCAGAGGCACCCAATCGAACACCGTCGGCGAGCCGAAGACCGAAAGGTTCGATTTGCCCATGATGCCGAGATTGATGCTGTAGAGCATCGTCGACATCAAGATGCCGGCGAGCAGCGTATGGATGCGGAAGCGCAGGTGGATGAAAGCCGTGCAGCAACCGGCGGCAAGACCAACGACGAAAGCCGAGATGATCGCCAGCGGCGGTGCGATGCCCGCGGCCAAGAGGATGCCGCAGACGCAGCCGCCCAGCGGAAATGCGCCTTCGCTGGTCAGGTCCGGAAAGCTCAGCATGCGGAAGGGGACCATGATCCCCAGCACGACGAAGCTCAGGATGAAGCTCTGCGCCAGGGTGACCGGGATGAGCGAGACGAAGCTCGAAACGGTTGTCTGAATGAAATCCATCATGATGTCAGCTCACCAGCAGCATGCGGTCGGTCTTGACGGCGAAGTGGCCGATCAGTTCGGGCACTGTGATGCGCCGCTTTCCGTCGCCGGTAATTTCAAGATGCACGCGGCCGGCATCAAGCATGATGATGCTGTCACCGAAATCGACGGCGTGCTGCATGTTATGCGTGACCATCAGGGTCGTCAGCTTCAGCGCCTCGACGGTCCGCACCGTCGCCTGCATCACGATGTCGGCCGTGCGCGGATCGAGGGCGGCGGTATGCTCATCGAGCAGCAGCACGTCGGGCGAACCGCCGACCGCCATGATAAGGGATAGCGATTGACGCTGGCCGCCCGAAAGAAGCTCCACCTTGGTATCCAGCCGGTTTTCGAGGCCGAGCCCGAGAACGGCGAGGCGTTCCTTATAGGCGGCGAGACGTGCGGCATTCAGGCCGGGGCGAAATCCACGGCTCTTGCCGCGCAGCTCCGCCAGGAGCATGTTTTCGCCGACGGTCATGCTGGCGGCGGTGCCCTTCATCGGATCCTGGAACACGCGGGCGAGGCGCGCGGCGCGTTTGTGGACCGGCATGTTCGTAACGTCATTGCCATTGATGAGGATCTGACCGGAATCGAGGCTGAGAGCACCGGAAATCGCATTCAGCATGCTGCTCTTGCCAGCGCCGTTCGAACCGATGACGACGCCGAATTCGCCGCTGTTGAGGGAGAGTGTCAGGCCGTTGAGCGCGATCTTTTCGTCGGGCTGGCCTCTATAGAAAACCTTGCGCGCGGATTTGATGTCCAGCATCCGTGCCTCCCCTGTACTGTAGGGTTATGAAATGGCGGCGCTTTGAACGCCGCCATGGATCAGATTGATCCTTCGAAGATGCCGCCTATTACTTCGTGAAGCAATTGCAATCGGCAAGCGAGGCCGGAACGTCGGCCCCGAAAGCCTTCAGGACCGTCTTGTTGATCAACGGAGCATGGTCCTCATAGGCAGGACGCGACGGCGCGATGGTCTTGGGATCGCCACCCTTGAGGATCTTTGCCGCGATCCTGCCTGCGTTTTCACCGACCTGCTCATAGTTGACCGCGAAGCTTGCCGGGACGACGCCGCTGCGAACGGCTGCATCGTCGGAATTGACGATCGGGATCTGAGCTTGACGAGCGGCCGCGGCAACGGCGGTGATTGCCGGCTGCAACAGGTTCGAAGCGGGCGTGTAGATCACGTCGGCCTTGCCGGCGAGCGATGCGATGCGCTGTTGGATATCGTTGACGTTGTCGACGCCGACGGGGACCACTTCGAATCCGGCGGCCGGAGCAGCCTGCTTGACCTTTTCGATCAGGGCGGCGTCGTTGGCCTCGCCCGGATTGTAGGGCACGCCGATGCGCTTGGCATTCGGCAGCAGCTTCTTGGTGAAGGTCAAGATGGCAGCGATGTCCTGCAGGTCGCTTGCACCGGTGATGCCCTCATCGCCGGCGTCCCAGGAAGGCACGAGCTTGGCGGCGACCGGATCGGTCACGGCCGAGAATACGATCGGAATGCCGGAGCCGGCGAGCGCCTTCTTGGCGATTTGCGAGACCGGCGTCGTGATGGTGTACATCAGTTTCGGATGGTCCGACTGCAGCTTGGCGATCATCTGCGGCACCAGCGACGCATCGAAGCTGGTGTTGCTCTCGGTATAGACCACATCCTTGCCTTCGACGAAGCCATTGTCGGCCAGCGCCTTCTTGAAGCCGGCGATCGAAGCATTGAGCTGCGGATGTTCGCCGAAATTGGCGATCGCGATCTTGATCGGCTCGGCGCTTGCCGTGACGACGCTCGCCATGAACGCGCCGGCGACAACCAGCCCCGACAACCATCTGGATGTGGACTTCCTCATGATTTCCTCCCGGATTTTATAGAGAGCCTAGCTCTCTCAGCTTTGTTACCAGGGATCATAGCGGCTACGGTGTCCCTGTCAATTTGCGATATATGATATGCCCCATCAACGCGTTTGATATATAATTTGGCGTAGAGCGCGATTTATATATAATCCTACCGCGGAGACCGGGAACGACGCGATGCAGGACAAGGAACCCCTTACGAAGACGGAAGCGGCCTATTGGCTGCTGCGGCGGGATATTCTCAACACGAAGCTCCGGCCGGGTGCCGCGTTGAAGCTCAGCGCCTTGCGGGATGCCTATGGGGTCGGCTGGACTCCGCTGCGCGAAGCCTTGTCGCGGCTGGAGGCCGAAAAGCTGGTAACGGCCATCAGCAATCGCGGCTTTGCCGTCGCGCCGGTTTCCCGCACGGAGTTGGAAGACCTGATGCGGGCGCGGATGGTTGTCGAGCTGCCGCTGCTGCTGGAATCGATCGAGAAAGGCGGACCGGTCTGGGAATCCGCTGTGGTMACCGCGCATTACCGCCTCTCCCGCTGCAAGATCGTACCCGATGCCGCCTCCGAGGAGATGGCGGACGAATGGGATGAAAAGCATGCGGCGTTTCATGCCGCTCTCTTGAGTGCTGCGACATCGAGCTGGCTCCTGCGCTTTCAGAGCACGATTTCCGACCAGCTCCGCCGTCATCACCGCTTTCTCGGTCTGGCGCCAACGCAGCGCGCCGCCGCCGGCCTGACCATCGGCTACGAGACGGCGGTCGCCGCCTTGCGCGACGCGATGGCGATCGAGCATCACACGGAGCTGATGGAAGCGGCCCTCGACCGCGATATCGAGCGTGCCAGAGCGCTGATGACCGAGCACATAGGCTATACGCTGCAGGTCTATATCAAGTCCGAGGATGAGGACGGCGAGCTTGAACCGTTAAGGCTGCGCAGCGGCGCCTAGCAGCGAGAAAGTTCCTTCCCGTAGGGATGACAAGGCGACGTATGCGCCTATTCTTTGGGGGATCATTCTCTTCGTTCCAGATTCCGACATCACCCGATTTTGAAAATATCCTTGGGAGGACATCATGACGCGCGTATTGGTMATAGGAGCAACCGGCCATGTCGGCACGTATCTCGTGCCGCGGCTGGTGGAGGCCGGGCATGAGGTGGTGACGGTGAGCCGCGGCCAGGCAAAACCCTATTCGCCGAACCGGACATGGGATGCCGTCGAGCAATTGACGATGGATCGCGCGGCGATGGAAAAGGACGGCGGTTTCGGGCCGGCGATCCGGGCGCTGAAAGTCGATATCGTCATCGACATGATCTGTTTCACCCTGGAAAGCGCCAGACATCTGACTGAGGCTCTCTCCGGCCATGTCGGCCACTTCCTGCATACGGGCACGATCTGGACGCATGGCTTTCCGACCGTCGTGCCGACGCTGGAGGCGGCGCCGAAGCGTCCGTTCKGCGAATACGGAACGCAGAAAGCCGCTATTGAAAGCTATCTGCTCGGAGAAGCGCGCACAAAAGGTTTCCCTGCGACATTGATCCACCCCGGCCATATCGTCGGCCCCGGTTGGGCGCCGCTCAATCCGGCCGGCCATTTCAACCTCGCTGCGTTTTCGACGTTGGCGCGGGGTGAAACGCTCGTACTGCCGAATTTCGGCCTGGAAACGGTCCATCATGTGCATGCGGACGATGTCGCCCAGATGTTCATGGGCGCAATTGCCAATTGGCGTGCCTCGACCGGCGAGAGTTTCCATGCCGTATCGAGCGGCGCACTGACGCTCAGAGGCTATGCCGAGGCAATGTCGCGCTGGTTCGGCCATGAGCCGAAACTGGAATTTCTTCCCTATGACAAATGGGCCGAAAGCCAGACGCCGGAGGATGCGGAGGCGACATGGGAGCATATCGCCCGCAGCCCGAATTGCTCGATCGCCAAGGCCGAACGGCTTCTCGGCTATGCACCGCGCTACACTTCGCTGCAGGCTGTGCAGGAGTCGGTGACCTGGCTGATGGCGAACGGGCGGATTGGGTGACCGGCCTTCACTTCAACAGAGGCCGAAATCCTCATCACTGCAGCCAAGCCTCCATTCCTCTCGCTGCCGCGCGTCCGGTGGCGAAGCAGGCGGAGAGAAGATAACCGCCGGTTGGCGCCTCCCAATCGATCATTTCTCCGGCGACGAACACGCCGGGGAGGGCTCTTAGCATATATCCATTGTCGATGCCGCTCCAGCGAATGCCGCCGGCCGACGAGATGGCCTCCGTGATCGGCCGAGGTCTCAGGAGCGGGATTGGCAAGGCCTTGATCAGCCGCGATAGTTGCTCCGGGTCTGCCAGATTGGCAGGCGACGCGAGTTCTCGCAGTAGCGCCGTCTTGACGCCATCGATCCCCGCGCCTTTGCGCAGGCGATTGGAAAAGCTGGCTTTGACATCTTGCCGCGCCAGATCGCGCGATAGCCGTTCTACTGTCCTGCCGGGAGCGAGGTCGACTGTGAGCGCGGCTTTGCCGTTGCTCGCAAGCCGGTCGCGCAGGCTGGCGGCATGGGCATAGACGAGGCTGCCTTCGATACCGTGCCGGGAGATGACGAATTCGCCGGGAAAGGTGCCGGCATCGGACGTCGCCGTCACCGCCTTCAGCGGCTCGCCGGCGAAGCGCTCTCTAAAAACCGCGCGCCAGGCAACGTCGAAGCCGCAATTGGCGGGCTCGAAGTCGCCGATATCGACGCCCTTATCGCGAAGCCGGGTAGTCCAGGCTGCGTCCGAGCCAAGCCGGGGGTAACTCGCACCGCCGAGCGCGAGCAGGGCGGCGTCGCATTGAACGATCGTCCGTCCCTCCGGCGTCTCGAAGGCAAAGCCGCCTTCGGCAAAACCGGACCAACGATGCCGTGTCAGAACTTTTACGCCTTGCGCCTCCAGCCTGCCGAGCCAAGCGCGCAACAGCGGCGAGGCCTTCATGACCTTTGGAAAGACGCGGCCCGAGGAGCCGGTGAATGTCTCCGTGCCAAGCCCAGAGGCCCACGTCCTGATATCGTCAGGGGTGAAAGCGTCGAGCGCCGAACGCAGCCGATTGGAGCTTTGGCCAAAGCGACCGGCGAAGCGGGTGTATTCTTCCGAATGCGTGATGTTGAGGCCGGATTTCCCTGCCAGCAGAAATTTGCGCGCGACCGTCGGCATGCTGTCGTAGACGGTGACCTGATGGCCGGAGAGCGATAGCACTTCGGCCGCCATCAGGCCCGTTGGGCCGCCACCGATGATCGCGATTTGCTTTCCTGTCATGAAGCTGCCCGGTGTTGAATTGTTTTCGTTCTCTTGAGCCGAGCCGGCGTTGAAAGCAAGGTGTCTGACGCGTGTCCGATCATCAACTATGGAGTGGCTGCCTCTCTAGCCAAGGCCGCCATGCCGCCTAGATCACTGATTGGCTATCTATCAGCCGAACGATTGTTCTAAGTCATCGCTACTCGTGCAGTTTCATAATCCCCGACCTCGTCTTAAACCTCTAAACTAGGGAGCCCAGCATGAGCAACATTCAGGCACAAAGCACAACGGCGAGGGAGGCCTCGACAACACCGACGGTCGCGCTGAAGCTTGAGGTCGCCGTCCTTCCCGTCGCGGACGTCGAGCGTGCCAAACGTTTTTATGGAGACCTCGGCTGGCGGCTGGATGCAGACTTTGTTCGAAAGGATGGATCTCGCGCCGTCCAATTCACGCCTCCCGGCTCGCCATGTTCGATCCATTTGGGAGAGAAACCGGCCCTTTTTCTCGTCGTATCCGATATCGAAATGGCCCATGCCGAGCTCGCCAGACACGGCGTCGAGGTCAGCKAGATATTCCATCGCGGCGAAGGGCCGGGCCGTGTGAGCGGGACGGATCCCGAGCGCCGCAGCTACGCTTCGCTCGCCGCATTCAACGATCCGGACGGCAACACCTGGCTGCTGCAGGAGGTGACCGCGCGATTGCCCGGCCGTGTGGACACGAATGTCACGTCATTCACCTCGCCAACGGAGCTTGCGGCTGCGCTCCGACGGGCGGCGGAGGCGCATGGCGAACACGAGAGGCGAACCGGGGGCCAACGCGATGAGAATTGGCCGGACTGGTACGCCGAGTACATGGTCCGGGAACAAGCCGGCGAGGCACTACCGATGTAAGTGCGGGCTGCGAGCGGAGCTGCCGAAAATCCGCCGCTCCGCTCGCCCATGTTCCACGAAAGCATGATCGGTGACCGTCGCGGCGCTTCAAGCTTGCGCGTTAAACTCGTATTGCCATTGTCGTGGTTTTATATAACCATATAGTTACTATCGCCTTCGATTTTCGAAGGACTGTCAACTTGTGCCATGATCGAGTAATTGTCGGCGGTTAAGAGGCCGCACAGGCCTTGCCAGATGCAATCGGGGGCGGCGATGAGCGAAGCCAAAATCACAAAGGGCCGATCAAAGAGCCCGGAGGCTGAAACTGTGGTCGAGCCCACCGGTCAGCCGGCATCGGGTTCACCCACTGAGCGACCGCGCCTCAGGGATGCGGAACGCACGAGCAAGGCGATTCTGGCTGCGGCGACTAAGGAATTTGCCGAGCGCGGTTATGGCGGAGCCCGCGTCGACGCCATAGCCGAGCGCGCCAAGATCAATAAGCGCATGCTCTATCACTATTTCGGTGGCAAGGACGCGCTCTATGTCGCTGTTCTGGAAGGCAGTTACGTTGCCATCCGCTCAGCGGAGGCAAGGCTTGATCTCTCGCACCGCAGCTCTAGCGAAGGGATGCGGGAGCTTGTTGTTTTTACATGGAAATATTTTCTGGATCACCCTGAGTTTCTCGGCATTCTCAACACGGAAAACCTGCATAAGGCCCGTTTTCTGAAGCGATCGGCGCGGATTTTCGAGCTGCACTCGCCCCTGGTTTCAGAGATTTCCGGTTTGCTCGATCGTGGCGCTGCGGCCGGTGATTTCCGCCCCGGCTGCGATCCGGTCAAGATCTATATGAGCATCGCGGCCCTCGGTTCCTTTTTCCTGACAAACCGATGGACGCTGTCGACGATCTTCCGGCGGAACCTCTCCGACAAGTCGGAGATCGATGCCTGGGGCGAGCATATCGTCGACGTGATCTTCGCCTACCTCCGTCCTTAGTACCTMGCAACTCCGCCGAATCCGCGCAATTGCCGCTGCGGCTGTCGATGATGGCCGTTGACAGTGTCGCTTCGTCGTGTCAGTCATGTAACTATATAGTTATTTACGGGAGGAGTGGGATATGGTGACGAAGCCGATCGGCATCATCATGCACGGCATCACTGGCCGTATGGGCTACAATCAGCATCTCGTGCGATCGATTCTGGCGATCCGCGAGCAGGGGGGCGTGCTGCTTGCCAATGGCGACAGGTTGATGCCGGACCCGATCCTGGTCGGCCGCAACGCCGAAAAGATCGCGGACGTCGCCCGCAAGCACGGTCTTACGAAAACGACCACCGATCTCGACAGCGCCCTCGCCGATCCCCACAACACGATCTTCTTCGACGCCGGCTCGACGCAGATGCGCGTCTCGCTGCTGGAGAGGGCCATTGCGGCCGGCAAGCACGTCTATTGCGAAAAGCCGATTTCCGAGACGCTGGACGAAGCGCTTTCGGTCGCAGACTCGGCGGAGCGCCGCGGCGTCAAGAATGGCGTCGTTCAAGACAAGCTTTATCTGCCGGGTCTGCGCAAGATCGCCATGCTCCGCGACAGCGGCTTTTTCGGCAAGATCCTCTCCGTTCGCGGCGAGTTCGGCTATTGGGTCTTCGAAGGCGATTGGGGTGTAAAGGCACAGCGTCCCTCCTGGAACTACCGCAAGGCCGAGGGTGGCGGGATGATCCTCGATATGCTGCCGCACTGGCGCTATGTGCTCGACAATCTCTTCGGCGAGGTCAAAGCCGTGAGCTGCTACGGCGCGACGCATATTCCGAGCCGCGTCGATGAGAACGGCAAGACCTATGTCGCTGACGCTGACGATGCGGCCTATGCCACGTTCGAACTCGACGGCGGCGTGGTCGCGCAGATCAATTCCTCCTGGGCCGTGCGCGTCCGCCGCGACGATCTCGTCACCTTCCAGGTGGACGGAACGCATGGGTCTGCGGTCTGCGGGCTGATGCGCTGCTGGACGCAACATCGCGTCAATACGCCGAAGCCGGTCTGGAATCCGGACCAGCCGCAGCCGATCAACTTCTTCGAGACCTGGGATGAGGTGCCGGACACGCAGGCCTTCGACAATGGTTTCAAGGCGCAGTGGGAAGATTTCCTGCGCCACGTCGTTGACGATACGCCGTGGAAATTCACCTTGCGCGAGGGCGCCAAGGGCGTTCAACTCGCCGAACTCGCCCAAAAGAGCTGGGCGGAGCGCCGCTGGGTCGACGTTCCCTCGCTTTCCGCTCGCTAGGAGATATAGGATCATGACAAAGACCCTTCGTTTGCCCGGCGCCGATGGCAAGCTTACCGAATTCACGGTCGTCAATTCGCCGCTTAGCCCTCCGGAGCGCCCGGCAGGTGGCCATCGCTTCAATCGCGTCGCCTATGCCGCGGCGCATGTCGTCGTCGATCCCCTGGCCGACAACGATCCATGGCTCGACCGCAACATCGATTGGGAGCGGACGATCGCTTTCCGCGAATATCTCTGGGATCTCGGCTTTGGCGTCGCGGAAGCCATGGACACGGCGCAGCGCGGCATGGGCCTCGACTGGACCGGCGCCAAGGAGCTGATCACGCATGCACAATCGGCCGCCCGCAATCGCTCGGACTCGCTGATCGCCTACGGTGCCGGCACCGATCAACTGGCACCCGGTCCCGACGTCACCATTGATGATGTCATCCGCGCCTATGAGGAGCAGGTTGCTTTCGTGGAAAGCCAGGGCGGGCGCATCATTTTGATGGCAAGCCGCGCACTTGCCGCCGCCGCCAAAGGCCCGGACGACTATATTCGCGTCTATAACCGCATCCTCGGGCAAGTCCGGCAACCGGTGATCATCCACTGGCTCGGCTCGATGTTCGATCCGGCGCTGGCTGGCTATTGGGGCTCGTCGGACGACATGCGCGCGATGGAGACGGCGGTTGCGATCATCAACGACAACGCCGCGAAGGTCGACGGCGTCAAGATCTCGCTGCTGTCGGCGGAAAAAGAGATCGTCATGCGCCGCCGCCTCGATCCAGTGGTGAAGATGTATACCGGCGACGATTTCAACTATGCCGAACTGATCGCCGGGGATAGCCAGGGCTATTCGCATGCGCTGCTCGGCATTTTCGACGCGATTGCGCCGGCGGCGAGCGCGGCTCTCGCGAAGCTTGCCGAAAACGATCTCGACGCCTTCCACCAGATGATGGCGCCGACCGTTCCGCTCTCGCGCCACATCTTCAAGGCGCCGACACGCTTCTATAAGACCGGCGTGGTTTTCCTCGCCTATCTCAACGGCTTCCAGGACCACTTCCAGATGCTCGGCGGCCAGCAAAGCACGCGATCCATCGTGCATCTGTCGGAGCTGTTCCGTCTGGCCGATACGGCGCGTGTGCTCAGAGACCCCGATCTTGCCGTGCAGCGGATGAAGACGATCCTTGCGACGGTCGGCGTCGCTTAATCGGAAACAGGGTCTGGGAGGATCATCAGAATGGCTGTGTCCGGCCTTTCCATCAATCTTGCGACCGTGCGCCAGCAATATGATATGCGCCAGGCGGTCGAGGCCTGCTTGAAGCAGGATATCGTCGCGATCGCGCCATGGCGTGATCAGGTGCATGCGATTGGCCTGGCGGAAGCGGCAAGGATCGTTGCCGATAACAGGTTGAAGGTCACGGGATTATGCCGTGGCGGCATGTTCCCGGCGGCGGATCCGGAGGGCTTGAGGGCGGCAATCGATGACAACAGACGGGCGATCGACGAAGCGGCGGCGCTGAATGCCGATTGTCTTGTTCTCGTCGTCGGCGGTCTGCCCAAGGGTTCCAAGGATATCGTTCGCGCTCGCGAAATGGTGGCGGATGGCATTGCGGCGATCCTGCCGCATGCGCGTAGCGCCGGCATCCCATTGGCGATCGAGCCGCTGCACCCGATGTATGCCGCCGACCGTGCCTGCGTGAATACGCTCGAACAGGCGCTCGATATCTGCGATCTACTAGGCGAGGGTATCGGCGTCGCCGTCGATGTCTATCATGTCTGGTGGGACCCGAAGCTTTACGAGCAGATCGCCCGTGCCGGCGCCAATGGCCAGATCCTCGCCCACCATATCTGCGATTGGCTGGTGCCGACCAAGGACCTGCTGCTCGATCGCGGCATGATGGGCGACGGCATCATCGATCTGAAGCGCATCCGCGCCGCGATCGAGAAGGCCGGCTTTCTCGGTCCGCAGGAAGTGGAGATCTTTTCAGAAGCGAATTGGTGGAAAAGGCCCGGTGACGAGGTGCTGTCCACCTGCGTCGAGCGCTTCCACACTGTTTGCTGATAGGTATCATGGGGCCAATCAAGCTAGGCATAAAAATGCCGGGCCACGAATGGCCCGGCGAAGTTTGAAGACGTGAACCAAGCGGCTTATTCGACCGGGACGATCTTGCCGGCATCCCACTTGTAGAGCGAGAAGCTCTGCGAGGTGAGGTCGCCGGTTTCGCCGTAGGTGACCTTGCCGATGGCGGTTTGGATCGGCTCGCCGCTCTTCAGTGCGGTTGCGACGGCTTGCGCGTCGTCGGCGCCGCCAGCCTTCTCAATGCCAGCCTTCAGAACCTGCACGGCAGCGTAGGCATTCAGCGTGAAGGCTTCAGCTGGGATGTTGCGCTCCTTCAGTGCGGCTGCGGCAGTCTGGGAATCCGGGTTCTTCAGAGCGTCGGAGGCGTTGGTGAAGATCGTGCCTGCGGCGGCTTCATTGCCGATTGCCCAATATTCGGTGTTCGACAGGCCGTCGCCGCCGATGAGCTGCGCCTTGACAGAGATGTCATGCAACTGACGAGCGAGAAGACCGCCTTCCGGGTGATAGCCGCCGAAATAGACGACATCGGCGCCGGCCGACTTGAGCTTCGCCGTCAGCGCGCTGTAATCCTTTTCACCAGGAGTCAGGGAGTCGTTCAGCACTTCAGTGACGCCGCCGGCATTGAGCGTCGCCTTGAAAGCATCGGCCAGGCCTTTGCCGTAGGCGGCCTTGTCGTTGAGAATGGCGATCTTCTTGTCTTTGAAGTTCTTCAGCACGTATTTCGCGGCGACATCGGCCTGCTGGTCGTCACGGCCGCAGGTGCGCAGGATATTGGTCAGGCCACGCTTGGTGAGATCCGGCGAAGTCGCGGTCGGCGTGACCATCAGGATGCCGTTTTCGGCGAGCGCATCCGATACCGGGATGGCAACGCCCGAGGTTACCGGACCAACGACGAAACGAATGCTCTGGCCGACGAAATCGTTGGCGACGGATACGCCCTGCTTCGGATCGCCAGCATCATCGCCAAGCTTCAGGACTACTTTCTGACCGAGAATACCGCCGCTCTTGTTGATCTCATCGATGGCGGTCTGGGCGCCGTTCTTGACCTGATCGCCGTAAGCGGCCACGGGGCCGGTTAGCGGTGCGATCAGCCCGATCACGATATCCGCATGCGCAAGCGGCGCGAAGGCCAGCGAGGCGACGAACGTCGCAGCCGTCAATGTCTTCAGACTCATTTTTTCTCTCCTTGGATGGGCGCGGCAGCGCCCTTTGAACCCGCCGCAATGGTCTGTCGTTAAGCGCGAACTGCCGTAAGGCGCCTTGAAATGGAGACAGGAAGTGACATCGAGGCCGATGATCGCTTTCGGACATTTTTGACCTCAAAAGCGCTCATAAGGGTAGTTTCTGTAGAAATACTACCGCGATTCCGCAAGAAAATAACCGTCGTGGAGACAATTTTGGCGATTTTTCGGAGATTTGCGCCCGTCGCTCGCCCCGCAGATTTCAGGGGTTATGATCGCTTCCGGCCTCGCCCACGCCGCCGCTGACATCGCCCCAGCGTCCGGTCGCCAGCAAATGGGGCGACCAGCCATCCTCGCGGAATTTCCAGCGCAGCGGCAGCGCGCCGGGGCGGCGCATGATCTTGCGCGGCGTGAAGCGCCACAGCCGCTCTGCTCCGTCGAAGGACGCAATCTCTGGCGATTCCAGAATGACTTCGGCATCGCCGGTCAGTTGCAGTAGCGCGCCGCTCTCGAAATCAGCAAAGACAAGCCCGGTCTTCGGATTGAGGACGAAGTTGCCGAGCGTATTGAAGAACAGATTGCCGGCGAAATCCGGAATGGTCAGCACGCCGTCTTCGCCAACGCGGACGAAACCTGGTCTGCCGCCACGATGCGACACGTCCACCTGTCTGCGTCCGTCTTCGCGGTCCTCCACATAGGAGGCAACGAAGAAGGTATCGGCACCAGCGATGACAGCCTGCGCCCGGTCATCCAGCGCAGCAAGAGGTTGCGTCGGCCGATCCGCTGGTGCTGCGGGATCGCGGGTAAATTCGAAATCTCGCAATTGGATATATTTCGGACAGTTGCCGAAGGATTGGTCGACGGCAACGTCGAACACTTTGTCCGAATGTCGGCGGATCGTGCCGTTTAGGCGGTTTCGGCGGCGGGTGTGAAGCTCGATGCCGAGCAAAGCGATGGCTTTGCCGTCCTCCATACCTGCGTCAGCGGGATCGGCCGGGTCGCGACCGAGTTCGACTCTGAGCGTATGGATATCGGGGCTGAGCAGAAAGCCAGGGCGGTTKGCGCGCAGCGTTGCCCAGGCATTACCATCCGCATCGACGCTGCCGAKGACGATGAAAGGCAGTTGCGGATAGAAGTTACGATGCTGCTCGATCAGGTGGTCGCGCAATACGCGCTGGCCGAGCTCGGCCATGCGATCCGCTACCCCGGCTTTCGTCTGCAGCGCAATTTCCCCGTCATGCCAGGCAGATACTTTCTTGATGTCAGTGGCGATGAACATGATACGACCTTTCGAAGGACTTCAAGCCACGTCTGCAAGTCCGACCGGCGTTTTCTGAAAGGGATGGAAGCCCGGAAGCGCCTCGATGCGGGCAAGCCATGCGGTGACGTTGCGGTACTGGAAGCGGTCGACATTGCCCTCTGGGGCGCGGGCGATATAGCCGTAGAGTGAGACATCGGCGATGGTCGGGCGATCCGCAGCGATCCATTGGCGGCCGACAAGTTCTGCATCGATCCGCGCCAGGATGATATGGGCGCGTGCAATGACTTCCGCGGCGTTGAATTTGGCGCCAAAGACGGTGATGAGGCGGGCGGCGCAGGGGCCGTAAGCGATTTCGCCAGATGTGACCGAGAGCCAGCGCTGTACGGCTGCGGCGCCGACCGCATCCTCGGGCAACCAGCTCTTTGGCGCATAGGTCTTGGCGAGATAGACGAGGATCGCAGTGGAATCGGCAATCACCGTGCCGCCATCATCCAGCACGGGAACCTGCCCGAAGGGATTGAGCGCCAGGAACTGGGGGGTCTTATGCTCTTTCTTGGCAAGGTCAACCTCGACGATATCGGCATCGAGGCCGATGAGGGAGATGAACAGTCGGGCGCGATGGGCATGACCGGACAGGGGATGGAAATAGAGTTTCATCATCAGGGTCTCCAGAGAGAAATCGAGCTGGACATAAATTGATTGTTTCCGCCCGAAGACGGAAGTGCGATAGATGGCAAGATACTATTCCGATATATGGAATAATTGCCTTTTAGGTGCCCATGGACAGACTGCAATGCATGAAAGTGCTGGTGAAGGTCGCCGATGCCGGCAGTTTTGCCGATGCCGCGCGAGCCCTGCATATGAGCCCGCCAGCCGTCACCCGAGCCGTGGCCTTCCTTGAGGAAGTCACTGGCGCACGCCTCTTTTTACGCTCGACGCGCTCCGTGAAACTCACCGCGCAGGGCCGCCACTATGTCGAGGACTGCCGGCGTATTCTCAGCGATATCGAAGAGGCGGAGGCTTCGGCCGGCGGCTCCTATGCAACGCCATCCGGCATGCTGACGGTTACCGCGCCGGTGCTGTTCGGGCAATATCACGTCATGCCGATCATGACAGAGTTTTTGGGCTTGCATCCGGCGGTTACCGGCCGAGTGCTGCTGTTCGACCGTAATGTCAATCTAGTGGAGGAGGGAATAGACGTCGCCATACGCATCGGGCATCTGCCGGATTCCAGCTACAATGCCATCAAGGTTGGCACTGTGCGTCGCGTCGTCTGCGCAGCGCCGGCCTATCTCGATCGCTATGGCCTGCCGCGAACGCCAACGGATCTTTCCCACTATACGCTCATCGCCAATACGGGATCATCCACGCCCCTGGAGTGGCGTTTCGGCGCGAATTCCAAGCCGCTTGCGGTTTTCGAGCCGCGCCTGTTCTGCAATACGGTCGCCGCCGCGATTTCGGCGGCGGTCAGCGGCTGGGGCCTCGTACGCGCGCTTTCCTACCAGATCGTCGAGCCGGTCGCCGACGGCCAACTGCGCGTCATTTTGGAGGATTACGAGGAAGCTCCGCTACCGGTTCACGTCATGCATCCCGAGGGCCGACATGTCTCCGCCAAGACGCGCGCTTTCGTCGATTTTGCCGTGGAACGATTGCGGCAAACCCCGATCCTTCATGCCGGTTCGGCCTTGGGCCTGAAAGGCGTTTGATCCCGCGATCGGCCTGGGCGATGGCTATCACTCCAGGGCGGTCCGCCAGGCCTGCCGGTAATCTTGCAGCGCGGGAAGGGAGACGCGAACGGGTAGACTTTCCGCTACAGCCGTCGGCCTAATTCCAGTCAGCAGCGCGGCGCCTTGACTGGTTCCGGTCGAGCCCGGCAGGGCGACAACGTTAGATTCCGTCAGCGAAGACAGGGCGGCAAGATAGGCGCGATTGAGCGCGAACGGGCCTTCGACGAAAATCGGACCTTTGGCGCCGATCAAGCCCAGGCAGGCATCCGTCATGAGTGCCAGATAGAGGCTGGCAGCGGCGAGGCGTTCCGCAGGGTTCGCGTCTGCCTGCCCGATCCAGCGCATCTTCCTGCCGGGGAAGGGGCCTGAGCCTTCGACCACGTTCGGCAGCAGCATAATGCCCTTTTCGATAACGGCCGCCAGCGTCTCCTCAGTCGTTTCTTGCGATATGGGTCCGATTTCACTCGCCAGGATTTCGAACTCCCGTCCGCCCATGAAACGCGACGAAGGCACGGCGCGGCCATAGGCGTCGACATTGGCGAGCGCATCGCGCGCCGGGTCGAGATGGTTGAGGTCGCCGCCGACGGCGAAATTGATCACCCAGGTTCCGGTCGAGACGACGGCGAAGGGCGCTTCATTCTCCACCAGATGCGGCAGCAGCGAGGCGTTGGAATCATGGATGCCGCAATAGACGGGAACGGGATTATCGAGACTGATCTCCGTTACGATCGCTGGCAACAGAGGGCCTAGCGCATCGAAGGCAGAGTGGATAGGGGCCATCAAGGCACGAATGCCGAGCGTGTCGACCAGCGAGGAATAAGCGCCGGTGGTCGGGTTCCAGAGATCGGTGTGGCAGCCAAGCGAGGTCACCTCGTTGGCGGCAACGCCGGTCAGCCGCAGGGCCCAATATTGCGGATAGGTCAGGATCGTGCTGACGCGTGCGAATTCGCCGGGAAATACGCTCTTCTGATAATGGATCTGCGCGCCGACATTCAGGCCGCCGGAAAGTCTCGGTGAAAAGGTCTCACTGAACGGCGGGCGCAGGCGTTCATAGGCTTCCTGCACGGCTTCGGGATAGCGATGCTCGTAATCGAGCACCGGCAAAGCGAGGCTGCCATCTTCAGCAAGAAGAACCGCAGAGGCGCCATGGGTGGTAATCGATATGGCGTCGAATCCGGGCGCGGCAGCAAAATCCTTCAGCGCGCCGATGGCGAAATCCCATAACCGCTCGATATCGTAGTGAGGATACGGGCCGGTCTTCAGCGTCGTATTGGACGTCCGCACGGCGGCAATCTCTGCGCCGCTCTGTGCGTCGAGCACCACGACTTTGGCATTGGTCTTGCCAATATCGAGGACGGCGATGCGGCGATAGGTCGTCACTATAGTCATGGCAGATGGAAGACCGTGACGAGATCGCTTTGAACCGGCGAATTGTCGGGATTGGTTGCCATGATATCGGCCATATGCGCCCACCATTTCTTCATGACGGGATGGTCGGGAAGGCTGGCCATCGTGTGATCCTTCGGTCGCGTCAGAACACCAAACAGCGTGTTCGTCTCGCGGTCGAGATGGATGGAATAGTCGCTGACCCCGGCCTGATGCAGCAGCTCCACCAGTTCCGGCCATATCTCGTCATGGCGCTTCCGGTATTCGGCCTCCTTACCGGGATTGAGCGTCATCTTGAAGGCGTGGCGTTCGAGAGGAGCGGTCATTTCGAGCTCATGGCTTTGATGCGCCGTGCGACGATCGGCAGCGCGATGGTGATGATCAGGAGCAGGCCGATGAAGATCGACATGACGATGCCCGGCACATTGAGAAGGCCAAGACCGAACGTGACCAGACCCATGACGAAGGCGGCAATGACGACGCCGCCGATCGTGCCGGAGCCGCCGAGGATCGACACGCCGCCGAGCACCACCATGGTCACCACTTCCAGCTCCCAGCCGAGCGCGATGGATGGACGGGTAGATCCGAGACGCGAGGTCAGGCAGACGGCGGCGATGCCGCTCATGACGCCTGTCAGAAGGAACAGGATGAATTTGACCCGTTCGACCGGGATGCCGGAGAAACGCGCCGCAAAGTCATTGTTGCCGATCGTATAGACCTGCCGGCCGAAATTCGTCGCATGCAGCAGGACGGCGAAGGCGATCGCCAGCACGACGAAGAGCACGAATTCGAAAGAGAAGACCCAGAAGACATAGCCCTGGCCGAAATAGGCGAAACTATCCGGATAGTTGCCATAGGCCTGGTCGCCGAGGACGATATAGGAAATGCCGCGGAACAGACTCATCGTGCCGATGGTCACGACGATCGATGGCAGTTTCAGCACCGAGACGAGGAAGCCGTTGAAAAGGCCGCAGACCAGCCCGACACCCAGCCCGATCGCCACCAGCCCAACCGTATCGACACCCACCTGCGCGGCGGCACCCATGGCGGTCGAGGCGAGCGCGATGATGGCGGCGACGGACAGATCGATTTCGCCGGCGATGACCAGCAGCGCCATCGCAAAGGCGATCATCGCCTTTTCGGTGAAATTGAAGGTCGCGTCCGAGAGGTTATATGGGTCGAGGAAATAAGGCGAAGCCAGTGAATTAAAAATGAAAATGGCAATCGCTACGGCGAGAAGCAGGACTTCCCAGCTCGCCATGACGCGCTTGAACGGCGTGCCGAGACGGTCTGGAATGCTGCGCTTTTCCGGCACGGTTTCGGATACGGTGCTCATGCAGTGACCTCCTTGCCCGAGGTTTCCTTCGCCGCCTGATCCCTGAGGATGATGCGGCCGCGGTTGCGCTCGCGCCGAGCGTTGAAGGCGACGGCGAGGATGATGACGGTGCCGGAGATCGCCATCTGCGTGAACGGCGAAATACCGATGACGGGCAGGGCATTCTTGATAACGCCGAGAAACAGCGCGCCGAGCAGGGTGCCGGCGACCGAGCCGACACCGCCGGCAATAGAAATGCCGCCGATGACGCAAGCCGCGACGCTGTCGAGTTCAAAACCATTCGCGATGTCGACATAGGCGACCGCATAGCGCGATACCCAGAGATAGCTGCTGAGGCCGGCGAGGGCACCCGACAACACGAAGGCGAGGAAGCGCGTCCAGCCGACATCGATGCCGGCATAAACCGCCGCAACCGGATTGCCGCCGCTGGCATAGGTGGAGCGGCCGAACCGCGTATAGCGCAGCACGAAATACATCATTAGCACGATGGCGATGGCAATCCAGGAGAGCACCGGCAGGCCGAGGAGCGGCGTGCGCGGCACATTGAGGAAGATCGGCGTGAACTGATGTGCATTCACCCAGGCACCGCCGGACAAGACGAAGGCCATGCCGCGATAGATGGTCAGCGTACCGAGAGTAACGACGATTGGTGGGATTTCCAGAGCCCAGACGAGATAACCGTTGATGGCGCCGAGCACCGCGCCCATGACGACAGCCGTGACGACGAGCACGATCAGCGGCAGATCGGGATAGGCGGCATTCAGCATGGCGATCGCCATGCCAGTGAAGGCGAGATTGGCGGCGACGGAAAGATCGATCGATTTCGTCAAGATCACCGTCATCTGCGCCAGCGCCAGGATGATCAGGATCGACGTATCGTTGAAGATATTGGCAAGATTGGCTGGCTCAGCAAAGCCGGCCGCACGCGTTGCGAAGCCGGCGATCATCACGGCGATGATGACGAAGAGCAGCGTCTCGCGTCTTTTGAGGATACGTAGCATCCGGCTCTCCCTATGCATTGCCCGTGGCGGCGCGCACCAGCGTTTCCGGCGTCAAGCCTTCACGGTCGAAGAGACCCGCTGAAAGTCCTTCCTTCATCACCAGCACCCGGTCCGACATGCCAAGAATTTCAGGCAGTTCGGAGGAGATCATGATGATGCTGAGGCCCTCTGCAGCCAGCTCGCTGATGAAGCCGTGGACGGCTGCCTTGGAGCCGATATCGATACCCTTGGTCGGCTCGTCGAGGATGATGATCTTCGGCTGCGTCGCCAGCCATTTGCCGATCACAACCTTCTGCTGGTTGCCACCCGACAGCGTGCCGACAGGCACGGAAAGGGCGGCAGCGCGCAGATCCAGCCGTTCGGCATATTTGCGGGCCAATGCGAATTCGTCGGCTGCCTTGAGAAAGCCCTTGCGCGAAGTCCGGCCCAGTGAAGGCAGCGACATGTTCTGGTAGATCGGCATTGGCAGCGCCAGCCCGTGGCGACCGCGCTCCTCCGGCACATAGACGATGCCGGCACGGATCGCGTCATGCGGCGAATGAATGTGGACCTCCTGGCCGTTCAGCGTCAGCCGGCCAGAGAGCGGCCTGGTGATACCGAACAGCGATTGGCAAAGTTCGGAACGGCCGGCGCCGATCAGGCCATAGACGCCAAGGATTTCGCCGCGCCGGAGCTTGAAGGAGATGTCGCGGAATTCGGTGCGGTGGCAATAGTTTTCGACCTCGAGCACGACGTTGCCGATCGTGACCGGCACTTTCGGGAAGGCATCCTTGACGTCGCGGCCGACCATCATGCGGACGATCTCGTCCTGCGGCGTTTCCTTCAGACGGCCGTGTCCAACGGCGCGCCCATCGCGGAAGACCACGAAATTATCGGCGATTTCATAGAGTTCGTCGAACTTGTGGCTGATGAACAAGATGGCCTTGCCCTTGGCCTTCAGACCTTCGACGATACGAAAGAGGTCATCGATTTCCTTGCGGGACAAGGCGGCGGTCGGCTCATCCATGATGACGATGCGGGCATCGATCGAGAGCGCGCGGGCAATCGCCACAAGATGGCGCTGCGCGATGGAGAGGTCCTTCAGGCGGATCGACGGATCGATGGTGCTTTCCAGCGATTCCAGCAGCAGCCTTGAGCGGCTGTTCATCGTCTTCCAGTCGATCGTGCGGAATTTCGTGCGCGGCGCATGGCCGAGAAAGATGTTTTCGGCAACCGTCAGCTCGTCGAAGAGCACGGTCTCCTGGTGAATGGCGGTGACGCCGGCGTCAATCGCGGCCTGGGCATTGTGGAACGTGGTCGGCTTGCCGTCGACGAGAATTTCGCCCTCGTTCGGACGATAGATGCCGGTCAGAATCTTGACGAGGGTCGATTTGCCAGCGCCGTTTTCACCAATGAGGGCGGTGACCTTGCCGGGATAAAGCGAGATACTGACGCCGTCGAGCGCCTTCACGCCGGGAAAGATCTGCGAAATGCCGCGCATTTCCAGAATGGCGGTATTGCCCAAGCTTGGCATGCCCGTGGCGGGTCGTTGAAGGACTGTGGTCATCAGCAATGCACCGGATGAGTTAACCAAGTCCGGCGGCCGAAGCCGCCGGAAAGCTGCGAATGGATCGGTCGATCAGAAGACCTTGGAGAACTGATCGATGTTCGAAGCATTGTAGACAAAGGGATCGGCCATGGCGGCTTCGCCATTGTCTCCGACCTTGATCTTGCCCATGCGGCCGGCATTGATTTCGCTACCCGGCTTGCCGTCGGTTTCACCCTTCACGAGACGGTAGGAGATCTGCGTTGCGGAATAGCCGAGGTCGATCGGGTTCCAGATTGCAAATTCCTTCGTCGCGCCCGACTTGATGGCGCCAGCCATTTCGGACGGCAGGCCGAGACCGGTCACATAGACCTGGCCGATCTTGCCGGCATCCTTGACGGCCTGCGAAGCGGCAAGCACGCCGACGGTCGTCGGAGCAACGATAACCTTGACTTCCGGATGCGAGGTCAGGAGGCCCTGGGCTTCGCGGTAGCTCTTGTCCGAAAGGTCGTCGCCATAGACGGTCGTGACCAGGTTGAGGCCTGGGAAGTCCTTGAGCTGCTTCTTCATCTCGCCGATCCAGATGTTCTGGTTCGTGGCGGTCGAAGTCGCCGACAGGATGGCGAAGTTGCCCTTACCGCCGTCAAGATGATCCTTGGCGAGCGTCAAGCACATCTTGCCGATGAGCTCGTTCGAAGACGGATTGAGCTGCAGGATGCKGCCGGCCGGAGCCACGCCGGAATCCCAGGAGATAACCTTGATGCCGCGCTGCGCTGCCTTCTTCAAGGCAGGTACCACAGCATCCTTGTCGTTGGCGGAGATAGCAATGGCGTCGACGCCCTGTGCGATCAGCGAGTTGATCACTTCGATCTGGGCTTCGGCGGTCGGCTGCGTCGGACCGGTGTAGATGACCTGGACGCCGCCAAGCTCCTTGGCGGCTTCCTGAGCGCCCTTGTTGGCCGCTTCGAAGAAGCCGTTGCCAAGCGACTTCACGACGAGGCCGATCTTGATGTCTTTCGCACTTGCCGTGCCGGCCATCATTGCGACGGCCAGCGCAACGCCGATCGCCAATTTCTTTGCAATATTCATGTCTCTTCCTCCCAAAGTTGATAGTCTATGCTCACCCCGCCTGAGCCGCGCATCTCATGCGACGGACGGGGAATCCTCCCTCTCGGCCTGCGCCGTGACGCTCGCGATAATCAGCGACACGCCGGCATCCTCGATCATGCGTACAGTCTCCGCCGAAACGCTGTCATCGGTGATGATGGTCGTCACCTGCTCCAGCGGGCAGAGGATCAGGCTGGAGCGCTGACGGAACTTGCTGGAATCGACCATCACGACCAATTCGTCGGCCTGGCGCATCAGCTTCTGCTCGCTCTGGATTACCAGTGCATCGGCTTCCATGATGCCGAGCGGACCGACGCCTTGCGCGCCGACGAACATGCGCCGCGCGTAGAAGTTCCGGGTCGTGTCGTTGTCGAAGGGCGACAGGATCAGGCTCTGCTCGCGATAGATCGCGCCGCCCGGAACCGTCACCGTGTTTTTGGAATGCTTGACCAGATGCTCGGCAATGGCGAAGGAATTGGTCATCACCTGCAGCCGATAGGCCGAGATATAATGCACGAGCTGGAAGGTCGTGGTGCCGCCATTGATGATGATGGCGTCGCCCGGGCCGCATAGTTCGGCCGCCTTGCGCGCAATTGCTCGTTTCTTATCGATATTGACGCCTTCCGAAACCCGGAAGGGACGTCCGGCCAAATTGCCGAGCTGCGGAGGGTGGATCGATTCCGCGCCGCCACGTACACGCCGGATCTTTCCCTGCACATGCAGGGCCGCGATATCACGGCGGATCGTCGCTTCGGAGGCCTCGGTMAATTCGGAAATATCCTGAATTGTCACCACAGGCTTTTCCTGTACGGCGCTCAAAATAATGCGATGGCGTTCACGTTCGTGCATCGGCTCCTCCTTCTCGGGTTATTTCGCAAATGTGACAAAGTGTCAATCATAAACGCTCAAAAACTTTCATATTGCATCGCAGCATTATCAAATTTGATCGTTTTCGATTGACAAAGCGACTATGCGTGAGCGATATCGTGATTAACAAGGGCGGTTTGAGCATGTTTCGGACCGTCCGCAAGACATGATCTTATGGGAGGATGACATGGCGGCTGGCGTTCAGCTTCTGGAAAACCGTTGGGATGATGCATATGCGGCCGGCCTCGATGAGCCGGGCAAGCTTCTCTACCGGTCGAATCTGCTCGGTGCTGACAAGCGTATCACCAATTACGGTGGCGGCAACACATCGGCCAAGGTCATGGAAACCGATCCGCTGAGCGGCGAAAAGGTTAAAGTGCTGTGGGTCAAGGGCTCCGGCGGCGATGTCGGCACCATCAAGCTCGACGGTTTCGCCACGCTTTATCAGGAAAAGCTCGAAAGCCTGAAGAGTATCTACAAGGGCGTTGCAGACGAGGACCGCATGGTCGGCTTCCTGCCGCATTGCACCTTCAACCTCAATGCCCGCGCCGCTTCCATCGACACGCCGTTGCACGGCTTCGTGCCCTTTACCCATGTCGACCACATGCATCCCGACGCGATCATCGCGATCGCGGCTTCGAAGAATTCCCGCGAGCTGACCCGCGAAATCTTCGGTGACGACATCGGCTGGCTGCCCTGGCGGCGCCCCGGTTTTCAGCTTGGCCTCGATCTCGAAGCCTTCGTCAAGGCGCATCCGAATGCCAAGGGCGTTGTTCTCGAAAGCCATGGCCTCTTCACCTGGGCCAATGACGCAAAGAGCTGCTACGAACTGACGCTTGCGATCATCAACAAGGCAATTCAATGGTTTGCGGCGAAGACTGAAGGTAAAACCATCTTCGGTGGAGCGTCGGTCCAGAGCCTGCCGCAGGCAGAACGCCGCGCGATTGCTGCCAAGCTGATGCCGGAAATCCGCGGCCGCATCGGCAAGGCCGAGCGCAAGCTTGGTCATTTCGATGATCAGGATGCAGTGCTCGAATTCGTCAATTCCAACGACCTCCGTCCGCTCGGCGCGCTCGGCACGAGTTGCCCGGACCATTTCCTGCGCACCAAGATCCGTCCGCTGATCGTCGATTTCGATCCCGCAAAGCCTGACGCCGATGCCGTCATTGCCGGTCTCGACCAGGCGCTGGAAGACTACCGCGCCGACTACGCCCGTTATTACAACGACTGCAAGCACGACAATTCACCGGCTATGCGCGATCCGAATCCGGTGATCTTCCTGGTTCCGGGCGTGGGCCTGCTCTCCTTTGCCCGCGACAAGGCGACGGCGCGCATTGCCGGCGAGTTCTACGTCAATGCCATCAACGTCATGCGCGGCGCCTCGACCGTTTCCGAATATCAGGGCCTGCCGGAGCAGGAAGCCTTCGACATCGAATATTGGCTGCTGGAAGAGGCGAAGCTGCAGCGCATGCCGAAGCCAAAGAGCCTTGCCGGCCGCGTTGCTTTCGTCACGGGCGGCGCCGGCGGCATCGGTCGCGCGACGGCGGCGCGTCTGGTGAGCGAGGGCGCCTGCGTGGTGCTGGCCGACATCGACCAGGCAGCACTAGAGAACACGCAAGAAGATTTTGCCAAGAAATTCGGTGCGGACTCGGTGCGCAGCGTCAAACTTGACGTGACCAAGGAAGACGGCGTGATCTCCTCCTTCGCGGAAGCCTGCGTCGAATTCGGCGGCATCGACATCCTCGTGTCCAACGCCGGTATTGCCTCTTCCGCGCCGATCGAAAGCACGGAGCTTTCGATGTGGAATCGCAATATCGATATTCTCGCTACCGGCTATTTCCTCGTCTCGCGCGAAGCCTTCCGGCTTTTCCGCCGCCAGAATCTCGGCGGCAACATCGTCTTCGTCGCCTCCAAGAATGGCCTTGCTTCGTCGCCGAATGCGGCCGCCTATTGCACGGCCAAGGCCGGCGAAATCCATCTGGCGCGTTGCCTGGCACTCGAGGGCGCGGATGCGGGCGTTCGCGTCAACACGGTCAATCCCGACGCCGTCCTGCGCGGTTCCAAGATCTGGAATGGCGAATGGCGAGAACAGCGCGCCGCCTCGTCGAAGATCGAGGTGGACGAGCTGGAGGAACATTACCGCAAGCGTTCGATGTTGAAGCTCAACGTTTTCCCGGAAGATATTGCCGAGGCTATCTATTTCCTCGCTTCCGACCTCTCCGCCAAGTCGACCGGCAACATCATCAATGTTGATGCCGGAAACGCGCAGAGCTTTACGCGCTAGTTGATAAGGAAGTGGCAGCCTCAGGGCCACCCTCGTGGTTCGAGGCCTTGCCGCACTCGCTTCGCTCCTGCGGCAGTGCACCTCACCACGAGGATGGAGTAGCGATTGCGCCAACTGACGGGAAGATCAGCCCTCACCCTGAGGTGGCCCCATAGGGCCCTCGAAGGGCGAGGGCGGGTGATGGCTTGCAGGGTGATCGCACCGTAATATTTCGAATGACATACCTGGGAGGAAAGAATGGCCGAGTTCAGAATTGCGCCGGATCTGGTCGCTGCGGAAAACGACAAGCGCGCCGATGCGCTGAAATCCGATTATGAGGCGCTCGGCGCGACACTTGCGCGCCGGGGCGTCGATATCGAGGCGGTGACGAAAAAGGTCTCCGAATTCTTCGTMGCCGTGCCCTCGTGGGGTGTCGGCACCGGCGGTACGCGCTTTGCCCGCTTTCCGGGCACCGGCGAGCCACGCGGCATTTTCGACAAGCTCGACGATTGCGCCGTCATTCATCAGTTGACGCGGGCGACACCGACCGTTTCGCTGCATATTCCTTGGGACAAGGCCGACGCAAAGGAATTGAAGGCTAAGGGCGATGCGCTCGGCCTCGGTTTCGATGCCATGAATTCCAACACCTTCTCCGACGCTCCCGGCCAGGCGCATTCCTATAAGTACGGCTCGCTCAGCCATGTTGACGCCGCAACCCGCGCCCAGGCAGTCGAGCACAATCTGGAATGCATCGAGATCGGCAAGGCGATCGGTTCGAAGGCGCTCACGGTCTGGATCGGCGACGGTTCCAACTTTCCCGGTCAGAGCAATTTCACCAAGGCATTCGAGCGTTACCTTGCCGCTATGGCGGAAATCTACAAGGCCTTGCCGGACGACTGGCGGCTATTTTCCGAGCACAAGATGTACGAGCCGGCCTTCTATTCGACCGTCGTGCAGGATTGGGGAACGAACTACCTGATAGCCCAAACCCTCGGGCCAAAGGCCTTCTGCCTCGTCGATCTCGGCCACCATGCCCCGAACACCAATATCGAGATGATCGTCGCCCGCCTCATCCAGTTCGGCAAGCTCGGCGGCTTCCACTTCAACGATTCGAAATATGGCGACGACGATCTTGATGCTGGCGCGATCGAGCCCTATCGCCTGTTCCTCGTCTTCAACGAATTGGTTGAGGCAGAGCATCGCGGCGTAAAAGGCTTCCATCCGGCCCACATGATCGACCAGTCGCACAATGTCACCGACCCGATCGAAAGCCTGATTTCCAGTGCTAACGAAATCCGCCGCGCCTATGCGCAGGCATTGATCGTCGACCGCAAGGCGCTGGCGGACTACCAAGACTCCAACGACGCCCTGATGGCCTCCGAAACCCTGAAGCGTGCCTACCGCGCCGACGTCGAACCCATACTCGCGGAAGCCCGCCGCAGCACCGGCGGGGCCATCGATCCGGTGGCAGCTTATCGGGCAAGCGGCTACCGCAGACAAGTTGCCGGCGAGCGTCCTGCCTCGGCAGCAGGCAGTGGCGGAATTATCTGAGGAGCTATAGTTCCGGTGGATTCGCGAACGGATCGAGCGAACGCGCATCCATCAGCCGGAAATGCCTTAGGTTTCGGGTGAGGACCGTGTAATCGTATCGCAGCGCCGTTGCGGCAATCGCAGCATCTTCGAAACCTGGATCTCCACCCCGTCCGACCGCTTGGTCGAATAGTCGCCCCGCGATGCGGGCAGTTGCGATATCGAGCGGCAGGATGCGGTCGCCATAAAGATGGAGAGTGAGTTCAAGCCACTCGCCAAGCAACTCAGCTTTCTTGGAGGCGCCTGTCCGATGGGCTTTCGCAATCCCGGTTTCTATTTCGGCAACAGTCACGGTGGAGACATAAAACTGATGGGCATGGGCTGCAATCCATGCCCGAACCGCCTGCGATAGCAGATCTTGCGCGCGCAGTGGCGATGTAGCCGAGATGATATTCGTATCCAGAAGATACATTAGATATCATCATCGCGTAGCAGTCGGCCCGGTTTGCGCGCTGGCAGGTCGTCATCTTCAAGCGGTGCATTGGTAAGCAACCAACCAAATGACGGAACCTGCTTCAATTTTTGATATTCGTCATAAGAAATGATGACAGCGGTCCGTTCGCCATGGCGAGTAATGATAGCTGCATTGCCGTTGAGAGCTTCATCTACAACGGCGGAAAGCGTTGCCTTCGCATCCTTGAGCTGAATTTCCTTCATGGGGTCACCTATATGACTACTATAGTCCTATAGTAGGGGTGACTGAAAGTTTCGTCAATGCGTCGCTGGATCTCCATTACGCACGCAGCAATCCCGCGCCTCGGATGCTGCGGGGCGTTGAGCAATTGCCTTTACTTTACAATGCTGAACTCAATACCCCAGCGCGATGCCGTCCTTGCGGTGGTCGGAGGCGCCGAGCAGGACGCCGCGCTCGTGATCGATCCAAATCGCCTGTGCGCCGCCGATCGGCGCATCTGCCCATTCGGTGACATGGCCGCGGCGCTCAAGGTCCCGCTTGATGTCTTCCGAAATCGTCGGTTCGAGCGAGAGCTTGCCGTCGTAGCAGAAGGTGCGGGGTTGATCGCTTGCCTGTTGCGGATCGAGATCGCGGTMAAGCATCTGGCTCAGCATATGGGCGTGGCCGGCAGCTTGGTATTGCCCGCCCATGACGCCGAAGCTCATGCGCGTCTTGCCGTTTTCCATCAGCATGGCCGGGATGATGGTGTGGAAAGGCAGCTTGCCCGGGCCGATGGCGTTCGGGTGGCCTTCCTTGACCACGAAACCCGCACCACGGTTCTGCAGCAGCACGCCGGCATGCGGCGCATAGATGCCGCTGCCGAAAGCGAAGAAGATCGAATTGATCAGCGAAATCGCATTGCCATCACGATCGACGACGGAGACATAAACCGTGTCCTTGTGCGTCGGCCCATCCCAGATCGAGACGTCAGCGGCGCGTTCGAGGCTGATTTGCGAGCGCATGGCGGCAATCGATCGATCGGACAATAGTTCGTCGATGCTGAATGTCAGGTGGTCCGGATCGCTGATAAGCTGATCGCGCTTGGCATAACCGGCCTTGGTTGCTTCGGCGAGCAGGTGGATGCGATCTGCTTCGGTGAGCTTGGGGTCGCGAAGGTCGAAACCGTCGAGAATGCGAGTGATCAGCAGCGCGGCGAGGCCCTGGCCATTCGGCGGGCACTCCAATAGATCGCGGCCGCGGTATTTGCCGGAGATCGGCACGGTCTCAAACGCCTTGTAGTCAGCGAAATCACTTTCTTCATGCAATCCGCCAAGCGATTGTAGAAGCTGCGTAATCTCTTCGGCGACCTTGCCGCGATAGAAGGCATCGCGGCCGTCCTTGACGATGGCTTTCAGCGTGGCGGCTAGGGCAGGGTTAGCTACGCGTTCGCCGATGCGCGGCGCGCGGCCATGCGGCAGGAAATAGGCGGCGGAAGCCGGGTACTTTGCGACCCGGTCGCTATAGCGGCTCCAGTCGAGTTCGACGCGCGGCGTAACGCAATAGCCGTCTTCGGCGGCTGCGATTGCCGGTGCAAGCACACGGCCCATATCGAAGCGGCCATAGGAGCCGATCAGCCGGCACCAGGCATCGACTGCGCCCGGAATGGTGACGGCATGCGGACTATCGTCAGGAATAGCGGTAAAGCCCTTCTCAAGGAAGTAATCGAGCTTCGCCTTTTGCGGAGCGCGGCCGGAGCCGTTAAGCGCGATCGGCGTGCCGCCAGCCGGGCTATAGAGAGCGAAGCAGTCGCCGCCGATACCCGTCATATGCGGATCGACGACCGACTGCAGCGCCACCGCCGCTACGGCCGCATCGACCGCGCTGCCGCCGGCCCGCAGGATATCGACAGCCGCGAGCGTCGCCCGCGGATGCGAGGTCGCCGCCATGCCTCTGTCGGAAACTGCGACCGAACGGCCCGGCTTGAAAAAATCGCGCTGCTGCATGTCTTTCAACGTCCTCTATTGCCAAATTGCTGTGTACCGCCTGGAGACGCGTTCGATCTGTGCCACGATTGATGCCAATCAAACCTGGCAGCCTTTCAGGAAGAGTTCGGTGCAGATTCGCGCCCGGCGGCTGATCTCCGCGATGTTCGGCGGTTGGAGCTGGCGCAGGATGGCGGCGCGCTGCGGCTCCATGATCATCATTCCGCGCAGCATGCCGGAGGCCATATGTGGGTCTTCCAGACGGATGAGCCCACGCTCGCATTGCGTCGTCAGCCATTTTTCCATGATGGCGTTCGAGCCGACGATMGCCGTCTCGTAGAAGGACGTGGCGATTTCCGGAAAGCGGTCCGATTCGGCGATGACGAGACGCATGATGTCGACGGTGTCATCCGACATCGCCAGCATGCCATAGGCTGTCAGCAGCCGCTCCAAGCCCTGCCGCAAATCCATCGTCGCCAGTGTCGATTGGTCCAGCGCCAGGAAAAACCGGCTTATGCGGTCGGAGACAATGCTTGAGAACAGGTCCGCCTTGGTCGGAAACAGCCGATAGAGCGTCTTGGTCGAGACACCAGCGGATTKGGCGATCGCATTGACGCTCGCGGCCGCATAGCCGCTTTCCCGAAATTGAGTGTCGGCAGCCTCGATGATCAGACTTTTCGTATCGTCGTCGCAGCGAAGTTGCGGTCGGCCGCGTGCGCGCTTCTCAATTAATTGATTTTCGACCATGGTAATTTTCCAAAATCCTGTTGACTTCCATTCTACAGTGCATATTTTGGAAAACAACACGTTTCCTAAATGCGCGGCCAAGAATTTTTAGCGGGCCTTCCGCCCTACCAAGACAATCGGCCATCAGGAGAGACGACAGTGGAAAATAAGGTTCATGTATTGAATGCCAGCAAGCAGGCGCCGGTCGCCGAGGCACCGGCCATGGACGCCGGCAAGCCGGATGTATCGGTCGAACTGGTACGTATTGCCGCCGAGGAAAAGCCGGCGGCGAAAAAGCGGGGCAAGTCGTTCCTGCTCGCCGTCATCGCTGCTGCTGCCTACTACGGTCATAACTACTGGACGGTTGGCCGCTTCCAGGTACCGACCGACGATGCCTATGTTCAGGCCGACAACAGCGCCATCGCACCGAAGATTTCCGGCTATATCACCGATGTCGTCGTCAACGACAATCAGACGGTCAGGGCAGGGCAGGTGCTTGCCCGCGTCGACGACCGCGACTTCAAGACGGCGCTCGATCAAGCCAAGGCCGACGTTGCCGCCGCCGAGGCCGATGTCGAGGCCAAACAGGCCTCTATCGACATGCAGCAATCGTTAATCGCGGCCGCCCGGGCGACCGTCGATGTCGACAAGGCCAATGAGACCTTCGCCGAGCAGAATGACAAGCGCTATGCAAGCCTCTCAGTCAACGGCTATGCGCCTGTGCAGACCGCACAGCAGGCCTCGCAGATCGCTGCCACCCGCGCGGCGATCGACCGCGATACCGCTTCGCTCGCCGGGACGATCAAGCAGGTCGATCTGTTGAAGGCGCAACTGGCGCAGGCCAGGGCGACGCTCGCTCACGACCAGGCCGTCCAGAGCCAGGCGGAGCTCAATCTGTCCTACACGGCGATCGTCGCGCCGCTCGATGGTGTCATCGGCAACCGCACGCTCCGCGTCGGCCAGTATGTGCAGGCAGGCACGCAGTTGATGTCGGTGGTGCCGACGTCGGCCGCCTATATCGTCGCGAACTATAAAGAGACGCAGTTGACCCATGTCCATGCTGGCCAGCCGGTCGACATCGAAGTCGATATGTTCCCCGGTCGCGTCTATCACGGCCATGTCGATAGCTTAGCACCCGCAAGCGGCCAGGAATTCGCGCTGCTGCCGCCGGACAACGCTACCGGCAATTTCACCAAGGTCGTACAGCGCATCCCGGTCAAGATCGTCCTTGATGGCGACACAGCCACATCGGGCGATCTGCGCCCCGGCATGTCGGTACAGCCGAGCATCGACATCAAGACGGCCAATCAGAGCCACGGCGCGTGAACGGTGAAGGATGAGGAGTATTGAGCCATGTCCACCATCACAACCACCGCCATCCAGCAGCCAAGCGTGAAGGCCAGCACAAGAGAATGGATCGCCGTACTCGCCGGCATGATCGGCGCCTTCATGGCGATCCTCAATATCCAGATTACCAATGCCTCGCTTCTTGATATCGAAGGCGGAATTGGCACGGGCGTCGACAACGGCGCCTGGATATCGACGTCCTATCTGATCGGCGAAATCGTCGTCATCCCGTTGACGGCCTTCTTCAGCAACGTCTTCTCGTTCCGCCGCTATATACTCGTAAATTCGATCCTGTTTCCGTTGTTCTCGATTGCCTGTGCCTTTGCGCATGACCTCGGGACAATGATCGTGCTGCGCGGGCTGCAGGGCTTTGCCGGCGGCGTGCTCATCCCGATGGCCTTCACGATGATCCTCACCAAGCTGCCCAAAGTGCAGCAGCCGACCGGGCTTGCGATCTTCGCGCTTTCGGTCACGGTCGCCCCTGCCATCGGCCCCACCATCGGCGGCTATCTGACCGAGAATTACGGCTGGCAGACGATCTTCTTCATCAATGCCCTGCCGAGCGCCATCATGGCGATCGCGCTTGCACTGACGCTCGAGAAGGGGCCGATGCGTCTTGGCCTCCTGAAGGAGGGCGATTGGGCCGGTATTGTGACGATGGCAATCGGGCTTTCAGCGCTTCAGACCGTGCTCGAGGAGGGCAATAAGGATGACTGGTTCTCCTCGCCCTTCATCTTGAAACTCAGCGCTATCGCCGTCGTTTCGCTGAGCGCCTTCATATGGATAGAGCTAACCGTTGAAAGCCCGCTGGTGAAACTGCGGCTTTTGAAGCAACGCAATTTCGGCATCGGCGTTCTCGTCAACGTGCTGGTCGGTTTCGCGCTCTTCGGCTCGGTCTATATCCTGCCGCAATATCTCGGCCAGGTGCAGCGCTACAATGCCGAGCAGATCGGCAACGTGCTGGCCTGGACCGGCCTGCCGCAACTCATCCTCATTCCGCTGGTTCCGATGATGATGAAGCGTTTTGACGTCCGTTATATCGGCTTCCTTGGTATCGGCATCTTTGCCATAAGCTGCTTCATGAACGTGACGCTGTCTGCCGACACCGCCGGTGATCAGTTCTGGATTCCGAATATCGTGCGCGCCATCGGCCAGGCCATGGTCATCACCCCGATCACCGCCATCACCACGGCCGGTATCGCACCCGCCGATGCCGCCGCCGCGTCCGGCCTGACCAACATGCTGCGAAATCTCGGCGGTGCAGTCGGCACGGCGACGCTCGGCACCGTGCTCACCAAGCGCGAGCAGTTCCACTCCAATATCATCGGCCAGTCGGTGACGCTGGCACGCGACGAGGTGAGGGAGCGGTTGACGCAGACGACCAACTATTTCCTGGCGCATGGCGTCTCGGATCACGCACTTGCCGCGCAGAAGGCAACGGTCGCTCTTGGCAGCGTCATCAAGCGGCAGGCCCTGATCATGGGCTTCAGCGACACCTTCGCTGTCATCGGCATCCTGCTGGCGACCGCGGCGATCGCTACCCTTTTTGCCCGCAAGCCGCAGGCCGGCGGCGGGGCAGGGGCTCATTGATACTGCATCTATCCTTCCTTCGAAGGCTTGAGTTGGACCGCGGCAAGCTCCCTCAGCTTGTCGCGGTCGCCGTCGTCGGATAGCCGATACCCATCGGCCGTATCTTTCGGGTAGCCGAGGCGCTGGAATTCGCTATTGTCGGCAGCGACGAAAATCTTATTTCCAGGGCCGTCGCCCCTTCGGCGGCATGAAGCAATTCGGCCTCCCCTTGGCGGGCTTGGCAATCGAGGAAAATCACTATGACCACTGATATCGACGGTTTCGCGGGCCGCCTGAAGCGCCGGGAAAATGGAGGCATGATCTCAGCCTGGATCGGCACGCCCGATCCGCTTCTGGTGAATCACCTGTCGCAGGAGGCTTTCGACGCGATCGTCCTCGATATGCAGCATGGCATGTGGGACATGGCCTCTGCGGCGAACGGCATTTCGCAGGTGCGCCTCGCCGGCAAGCCGGCCATCGCGCGCATCCCCGTCGGCGATTTCGCGTCGGCTTCGCGGCTGCTCGATGCCGGGGCCTCCGCCATTATCGCGCCAATKATCAATTCTGCCGATGACGCCCGCGCTTTGGTGAAAGCAACGAAATATCCGCCGCTCGGTGAACGCAGTTGGGGGCCGTCGCTCGCGCTCAATCATTTCGGCATCGCCGCTGACGAGTATCTGCAGGGTGCCAATGGACTGACCGTCACCATCGCCATGGTCGAGACCCGGGCCGCGCTCGATGCCATCGACGAAATCCTCGCGGTTGACGGCATTGACGGCATTTTCATCGGCCCATCCGATCTCTCCATCGCGCTCTCGAATGGTGCGCGTCTCGCGCCCGACAGCGCTGCGATCGATCAGACATTGGCACATGCCGTGGCGCGTTGCCGCGCCCATGGCAAGTTGATCTGCGCTTTCGGCACTGACGGCGAACGCGCCGGTCAATTCCTGAAGCTCGGCCTGGATCTCGTCATTGCCGGCGCCGAAACAGCTCAGCTCCGCGCCGGTGCTCGCACCGCAATCGCAGCCGCCCGGAAGGTTGCTGCTTCCTGACATATCGACGGAATTGAAGCCAAATCAGGCGCAGCCTCATTTGCGGTCGGGCACTGCACGACCTACGCGAATGGGCTGCCGGTCTTGGCTTCAATGCACTGTAGGTGCCGACTCTCTTTCCTGGTACTGAGGAAGACGCCAGACGGAAAAGACTGGCCGAGATTTCCGATGCCGGCGCCCCTTAAGGGGCGGTTTTGACATAGCAGGGATTATACATGTTGAAGCCGCAGCCATTTCCGACGGCTTGGGCGGGCGTAGTAAAATTCTGCAACGCGATGGCTACCAGTGCAGCCGCTATTACAGGCAAAATCGTCTTCGTATACTTATCCATGAAAGCCGCCAATATACAACCTATGCGGATATATCTAGTCCGATTCTTGTGCGGTTGCGAGAGGTGATATGGATGCGTATCGAAATCTGCGGTGTGCCGAGCTGACGAAGAAATTTGACGCCCAGACTTGCTGTCCGGAAATCAGAACCGATCGTGCTCGTAGACCACTTCAGCCCAGGTTCCTGTCGCCGTCGACTCCAGGCAAGCATCGATGAAGGCCAGACCGTCGACGCCGGTCCAGGCATTGGGCGTTAGGTGGGCCAGCGGATCGGGCTCGGCGCCGGCAATGCGGGCGGCTACCAGCTCGGCGAAATCTGTGTAGATATTGGCGAAGGCTTCGAAGAAGGCTTCAGGATGGCCGGTGGGGAGGCGGGTGCCTCGCTGGGCGTGCGGGTGCAGGCTCGGCAGGCCGCGTGTGCGTAGCTCGTCGGCGCGGTTCAGCCGCATGACACGCAGATCGTTGGCCTCGGCCTGGTTCCAGGAGATGCCGCCGTCTTCGCCATAAGCCTCGATGCTGACGACATTCTGCGCGCCGGTTGCCACCTTGCTCACCAGCATCTGGCCCCGCGTGCCGTCATCGAACTTCAGGATCACTTGCGCGGTGTCATGTGCCATGCGGCCGGGCAGCGATGGGCCGACATCCGCAAGAACAGCGGCAATGCGGCGCCCGCAAACAAAGCTCATCAATTGATGCGCATGCACGCCGATATCACCAAGCACATGGCTCTTGCCGCCTTTGGCCGCATCGAGCCGCCATTTGGTGCGTGGCGCCATCTTATCCGGCTCGGCCTCGACGGGTCGGCTAAGCGAGCCTTGCACGTAGCGGACATTGACGAGACGGAGAGCGCCGATTTCGCCACTGGTGACGGTGGCGCGCGCCTCGCGCACCATGGGATAGCCGGAGTAGTTATGGGTGAGCGACAGGATACGGCCGCGGTCATGCGCCTTGCGGGCGAGCGCCAGCGCGCTGTCGTAGTCGTTGGTCAGCGGCTTGTCGCAGATGACGTCAAGACCGGCGTCGAGCGCGGCCGCAGCGTATTCATAATGGCTGTCGTTCGGCGTCATGATGGCGACGGCGTCGATGCCGTCGGCCCGCACGGTTTCGGCTTCGATCATGCTTGCGACGTCTACATAACCGCGCTTGATGCCGAAGGCATGGGCGGAGTTGAGCGACCGCTCCGGATCGGAGGAAAAGACGCCGGCAACGAGATCGAAGCAATCGTCGAGGCGGGCGGCCGTGCGATGTACCGGACCAATAAGCGAGCCCTGTGCGCCGCCGATCAGGCCGAGCCGCACTCGCCTGCCGAGAAGTTTGAAAACCACAGCCTGCGACATGTAACCCGCCTTTCGTACTGACCGATGAGAGAAATGAAATAGCGCGATCCTAACACCAGCACAGCGCCACGCTCGACATTTCGCATATGGCGCGCAAAGGAAATGCATTGAGATTAGTGCCTAACCGACGACCCAAGAGTGCTTGCACGCGCATTCGGCAGCGGGCATTGTCGCGCGGACGATATAAAGCGAAGGGATTTGTCCAGCATGCAGGGATCGGCGATAGGGCGTGGCTTGCGGCGTGATGCAGGTCAGCGGGTGACGTTGCGCACGGTCGCAACCGCACTTGGCCTGTCGATCACCACGGTCAGCCGCGCCTTGAAGGAAGGCCCTGAAGTCAATCGCGAAACGATCGAGCTGGTGAAACGGGTCGCCGGCGAACTCGGCTATCGCCCAAATCTCGGCGGCCTCAATCTTCGGACCGGCAAGACCCATGCGATCGGCATCGTGCTGCCTTTTGAGCGCGAAGGCGAGATGAACATCGTCGTCGCATCGCTTGTGGAAGGCGTGTCGCGCCATATGAAGAGCTGCGGCTACCGGACCACCGTGGTGCCGCAGCTACAGGCGGATGACCCTTTGGCGACGGTTCGCGATCTCGTCGAAGAGGGCTCCGTCGACGGCATCATCATCACCCATACGAGACCGCAGGACGACCGCGTCAAATATTTGCTGGAGGTCAGCACGCCCTTCGTCACCTTTGGGCGCACCGAGCTCCTAAGCGTCCACCCGAGCGTCGACCTCGATCATGAGACGATCGGTGCGGAAGCGGCGCGGTTGCTTCTTGATGCCGGCCATCGCCGGCCCCTCTTGATCGCGCCGTCCAGCCAGTTCACCTACAGCCTGCAATTCGTCAAAGGCTGGAGCAAAACGTTTACGTCGCGCAATCTCCCCGTTCCTGATGAACTCATCCATTTTGCCGCAACGACGCCGGACAGCGGCGAGGAGCTGGCCAAAAATATCGCCGCCTGGCATCCGGAGGCGACCGGCGCCTTCGTCGCCAGTGAAGAAGCCGCTCTCGGTTTCCTCGCCGGGCTGCGCAAGGCCGGCCGGCATACGGGCAAGGATTTCGGATTGGTCACCTATGGCGGTACGCGATTGCACGATTTCTTCAATCCGCCGCTCAGTGCCTTTTTTTATTCCAATTATATCATCGGGGAGCGCCTGGCCTCCCTCTTGCTCCGCGCGATTGGCGGCGACGATCCTAGCGACCTGCGCGAACTCGTCCGTGCCGAATTCGTAGATCACGACAGTCAGGCGCTCTCTTCGTAATTTCAATTCGCTTCGCAACGTCAAGTTATCCGTCGAAGCTATTCGTAACGTTATTATTTCAGATAATGCCGCAAAATCCCAAGGTAATGCCTTGAAAGTGGCTGCTTGACAGGATTGCGCTTATCTATCATTCGTAACGTTACGTATTGCCGATCGGAGGGGTTTGAGGCTCTGTGCGGCAGGCAATGTCAGCAGAGAACGGGAGCCTCGTATCTCGCAGGCGACCGCATTCCATGGGAGGATGCCGTGGGCACAGGCTCGCTTTTCTTCGGATCACCAATCTGGACGTTCAACTGGAACCCGCCTTATGAGGCGCCGCTGAGGCGGCTGGCGCGGACCGGCTGCAAGGGTTTCGAGCTCACTTCCTGGTCGGTCGATATGCTGGACTATTATAGCCCGGCGACGATCCGGGGTCTGAAGGCGATCGCTGAGGGCGAGGGACTGACGCTCACCAATTTCTTCTTCAATCTGCCCTTTAGCCGTCAGGCGGGCGCCGCCTTTTCCACCGTCAATCTCGACGGCTACAAGCGCGGGGTCGAAGTCGTGGCCGAGATCGGCGCGCCGATCATGACCAGCATGACGCCCTATCCATTCCAATCCGACGTCAAGCCGATCCTGCAGCGGCCGATCTCGCAGGAGTGGACGGCCGCCGTCGAGCCGCAATGGAACTGGTCGGCGGAATATAACGTCGTCGTCGATGGTTTCGCCAAGGCATGCGAAATTGCGGGCTCGGCCGGGTTGCGCGTCGCCATCGAGCCCCATCCCTATCGCTGGGTCAGCTCCGGCCAGGGCATGCTCCGGCTGATCGAGCGCACCGGTGCTTCGAACCTGGGCCTGAACTTCGACCCCAGCCATCTCTTCCCGGCCGGCGATATGCCGCATTATGTCGTGCTGGCGCTTGGCGACCGCATCTTCAACACGCATTTCTCCGACAATGAAGGCCACACCAACGCCCACTGGCGTCCGGGCCGCGGCAAGATCGACTGGAAGGCGATCTTCTCCGCTCTGCGGGCGATCGGCTATTCCGGCCCGATCACGCTGGAGCTGGAAGATGCGCCAGGCGCGTCGCACTGGACGCACTTCCGCGAGGCGACGCCCGAATTCGATCAGGAGATGCGGCGTGGCATGAGCTATCTGCGCGACGCCGCTGCTGAACTCAACATCATCATCTCTTAGAGGCCATATTCATGAGCACCGCACCCATGAAAGTCGGCATCGTCGGCGCCGGCAATATCAGCGCCACCTATGTCGCTACCCTGCACATGTTCGATTTCATCCGCGTCAAGTCGATCTATGACCTCTATGAGGAGCCGGCAAAAAAGCTCGCCGCCCAATTCGGCATCGCGGTCGTCTCGCTGGATACCATGCTTGCCGACCCGGAAATCGGTTTGATCATCAACTTGACGACACCGGTTTCGCATTATTCGATCAGCAAGAAGGCGCTTCTCGCCGGCAAGCATGTCTATTCGGAAAAGCCGCTTGGCATCAGCATGGCGGAGGCCGAAGACCTGATGTCGGTCGCTCGTGCCGGCGACCTGCGTCTCGGCTGCGCGCCCGACACGTTCCTCGGCGGCGGGCATCAATTGGCGCGCCGGCTATATGATGAAGGCCGTATCGGCAAGGCGGTGTCGGCCACGGCCATGTTGCTTCTCCCCGGCCACGAGCACTGGCATCCGAACCCGGCCTTCTTTTATGGCCGTGGCGGCGGCCCCATGCTCGATGTTGGTCCCTATTACGTCACCAATCTCATCGCGTTGCTTGGTCCCGTGCGCGAAGTCTTCGGCACCGCCAAGATCACCCGCATCGAACGCACGGTGAAGACCGATCCGCGCCGAGGTGAGACGATCAAGGTGATGGTGCCGACGCATCTGACTGGCGTTATGGAGTTTCACAACGGTGCGACGATCACCATTGCCACGAGCTTCGATGTCATCAAGCATAAGCACAATCAGATCGAGATTTACGGCTCCGAAGGAAGCATGGTAACACCGGACCCGAACAACTTTGCCGGCAAAGTTGAAATATTCCGCGATGGCGGTGAGGATTGGGAAGAAATCCCGGTCGATCATCCCTACACGGAAGGTGTGCCGGGCCATCTGGGCCTGCGTGGTTTGGGCGCGGCCGAAATGGTAGATTCCCTTCGCGCAGGGCGCCAGCATCGCGTATCCTCGGAGCTCGCCTTCCACGCGCTGGAGGTGATGATGGCCTTCGAACGTTCGGCACAGTCGCGCAAGGCGGTTGCAATTCGCAGCAGTTGTGGCCGGCCAGATCCGATCCCGCGCACAATTAATGAGGGACGTTTCGCATAGGCTGCGTTATAGAGAGTTAGGAGAATTGGCAGTCCTTCCAGACTGCATGCTTGACGAAGGGGCGATGTCGAGGAAGCATTGCCCGTTCGCCGCAGGGAATGGAGGCCCGGCGGCGCAATCTTGGAGGACGACAGCATTCGGCAGCCGATGTCTTCGGACGGCGGCGGCTGAAATACAGGTGTTCAGAAGAACGCCATCAAAAGAGGAGGAGCATATGCGTGGATTGTTAATGGCATTGGTTGGCGCCACGGCGCTGATCGCAGTCGGCGTTACCGGCGCTCAGGCTGAGGGGAAGAGAGCCGAGGTCCTGCACTGGTGGACGTCCGGTGGCGAAGCTGCCGCCGTGCGCGAACTGGCCAATGCATTCAACGCCGCCGGTGGCCAATGGGTGGACACCGCGATCGCAGGGTCCGGCTCGACCGCACGTCCGATCGGCATCAATCGCATCATCGGCGGCAACCCGCCGACAGCTATGCAGTTCAACACCGGCACGCAAATGAACGATCTGGCTCAGCAGGGCCTGCTGCGTCCGCTCGACGATCTCGCCAAGGAACAGGACTGGAAATCGGCACTGACGCCGGCCTTCTACAATGCTATCCAGTATCAAGGTCATATTTACGGCGCACCGATCAACGACCATGGCCAGAACTGGATCTTCTATTCCAAGGCCGTCTTCCAGAAAGCCGGTGTGACCGAAGAGCCGAAAACCTGGGATGAGATGTTTGCCGCTCTCGACAAGATCAAAGCCGCTGGCCTGATCCCTGTCGCCGTCGGCGGTCAGCCCTGGCAGCTTCAGTCGATGTTCAACTCCATCCTGCTCGGGGAGGGCGGTAAGGAGCTTTACAGCAAGGTCTGGAAGGATCTCGATACCGACGCCGTCAAGTCCGACAAGTTCAAGCACGTAGCGGAAGTCTTCGCCAAGCTGCGCAACTATCAGGACCCGGGCAGCCCGAACCGCGACTGGAACGTGGCGACCGGCATGCTGATCGACGGCAAGGCCGGCATCCAGTTCATGGGCGACTGGGCGAAGGGTGAATTCATCCATGCCAACATGGTCGCCGACAAGGATTTCGGCTGCATCCTCGGACCGGGTGAATCCAACTTCATGATGGGCGGCGATATCTTCGTCTTCCCGGTCCTGAAGGACAAGACGGCGACCGATGCACAGACGCTGCTGGCAACGGTMATCATGTCCAAGGAAGGCCAGCTCGCCTTCAATTCCAAGAAGGGCTCCGTGCCGGTCCGCCTCGACGTTGATACGTCGAAGCTTGACGCCTGCGCCCAGAAGGGCCTGACCGCGCTCAAGGATCCGACCCGTCAGATCCTTGCGCCGGACGTGCTCACGGCTCAGGACATCGTTCAGACCGAACAGGACCTCGTTGCCCAGTATTGGACGACCCCGAGCATGACAGCCGACCAGTTCGCAACCCAGTTCGCACAGGTCATCGAGCAGGCGAAGTAAGCCTCATCCGACATCCATGCGGCGGCAGGGCCTACCTGCCGCCGGTTTCCATGAATGAGGAGGAGCTGACGCCATGAGTATCCCCGAAACTGCTGCCGGAGCCATTGCTGGGGCCGGCGCCGGGACGACTGCCACTAGGAAGAAGCGGCATCTTTCCGCCTATGTTGCCCTGTTTCCAGCCTTTATCATCGTCCTGCTCGCCTATGTCGTGACGGTTGTCTGGAACATCTGGATATCGTTCACCGACAGCAAGGTGCTGCCGGTCAACATCTTTGTCGGCACCAAGCAGTACKAACGACTGTTCACGACGGCGCGCTGGCTGCTATCCCTGCAGAACGTTGTCGTCTTCGGCGTACTCTTCATCGCCGGCTGCCTGATCCTTGGCTTTCTTCTGGCCGTCGCGCTCGATCAGAAAGTCCGGTTCGAAAATACGTTCCGAACGATCTTTCTCTATCCCTTCGCAATGTCCTTCATCGTTACCGGGCTTGTCTGGCAGTGGATCATGAACCCGACGCTCGGCCTGCAGAAGGTCGCCGACAGCATCGGGTTCACCTGGATTCGTTTCGACTGGATCGTCCAAAGCGATCTCGCGCTCTACGTCATCGTGCTTGCCGGCATTTGGCAGTCGTCCGGACTGGTGATGGCGATCATGCTGGCGGGATTGCGCGGCGTCGATCGCGAGCTCTGGAAGGCAACACGCATCGACGGCGTGCCGGCATGGCGCGTCTATCTCCACATCGTCATTCCGATCCTGAGGCCGACCATCATCACCGCCAGCGTGCTTCTGGCGATCGCCGTGGTCAGGGTCTACGAGCTGGTGCTGGCGACCACCGGCGGCGGGCCTGGGATATCGACCGAGGTGCCGGGAAAATTCATCATGGATTACCTCTTCGGCCGCGGCAATATCGGTCTCGCGACCGGGGCCTCGACCGTGATGTTCATCACCGTGGTCATCCTGGTCACGCCGTGGCTCTACTACGAATATTTCCGTGAAAAACCGAGGGGGAACTGATGACAATGCCTTCTTCCGTCGCAGTCGCTGCGGGTGGGCCGACCGGGCGTAAGCCGCAGCATCTATCTCCGGCGCGCATCGGCCTTTACGCTTTCCTCGTCATCGCGGCTCTGTTCTTCCTGCTGCCGCTTTATGTGATGATCGTCACCTCCCTGAAATCCATGCCGGAAATCCGCCAAGGCAATATCTTCGCCTTTCCGCAGGTCTGGACAGGCGAAGCCTGGGTGCAGGCGTGGAGCACGGCTTGCACCGGTCTCGAATGCGGCGGCATCAGCGTCGGTTTCTGGAATTCGGTGAAGATCCTGATCCCGAGCATGATACTCTCCATTTTCATCTCGTCGCTGACCGGCTATGCGCTGTCCTTCTGGCGGGTGAAGGGGGCCAATGTTCTCTTCGCCGTCCTGCTGCTCGGCGCCTTCATTCCCTATCAGGTGTTCATCTATCCGCTGGTGCTCATCTACCGCGGCGTCGGTATCTATTCGACGCTGCCCTGCATCATCATCACCCACACGGTCTTCGGCCTGCCGGTGCTGACGCTGCTGTTCCGCAATTATTATTCCAGCCTGCCGATGGAGTTGTTCAAGGCAGCACGCGTCGACGGCGCCGGATTGTGGCAGATCTTCTTCCGGCTGATGATCCCCATGTCGATCCCGATCCTGGTGGTGGCGGCCATCCTGCAGGTGACCGGCATCTGGAACGACTTCCTCTTCGGCGTGGTCTTCGCCGGGCGGGAAAACTTCCCGATGACGGTTCAGCTCAACAACATCGTCAACTCCACCCAAGGCGAGAAGCTCTACAACGTCAACATGGCGGCAACCATCCTTACGGCCCTGGTTCCGCTGATCGTCTATTTCGGTTCGGGTCGCTGGTTCGTGCGCGGCATTACCGCCGGCGCAGTCAAGGGATAATCCATGGCCAATGTTTCCATTCGCGAACTTGCAATCGATTTCGGCAGCGTCAGCGTTCTGAAATCGTTGAATCTTGAAATCCAGTCGGGCGAGTTCATCGTTCTCCTCGGGCCGTCCGGCTGCGGCAAGTCTACATTGCTCAACGCCATCGCCGGCCTTACCGACATCAGCGGCGGCCAGATCTGGATTGGCGACCGGAACGTCACCTGGGAGGAGCCAAAGGACCGCGGCATCGGCATGGTGTTCCAGTCCTATGCGCTCTATCCGACGATGACGGTCGAGGGGAATCTTTCCTTCGGGTTGCGCATCGCCGGCATGCCCAAGGACCAGATCGCCGAGCGCGTTAATCGCGCCGTGCAGATCCTGCAGATCGATCCGCTGCGCAAACGACGGCCGGGCGAACTTTCGGGCGGCCAACGCCAGCGCGTCGCCATCGGCCGCGCCCTGGTGCGCGATGTCGATGTTTTCCTGTTCGATGAACCGCTCTCCAACCTCGACGCCAAACTCCGCACCGAGCTGCGTGTCGAGCTGAAGCGTCTGCATGCTGGGCTCGGCTCGACCATGATCTACGTCACACACGACCAGATCGAAGCGCTGACGCTCGCCGATCGCATCGCTGTCATGAGCGGCGGCGTTATCCAGCAGTTTGCCGCGCCGAAGGAAATCTATCGTCGCCCGGTCAACCGTTTTGTCGCCGGTTTCGTCGGCTCGCCGTCCATGAACTTCCTGTCGGGGCAGGTGGCGAGTAATGGCGGGACACCCGCGTTCATATTGCCCGATGGACGCAAGATCGACCTGAATGGCTATGAATTCTCGGGCACCCCGGGCGACGGCCGGCCCGCAACGCTCGGTGTGCGGCCGGAACAGATTCAATTCACCGCTGCTAACGGTCGCATGTCCAGCTTGCCGGCAACCTTCAGCATCGTCGAACCCATGGGCTCGGACAATCTGGTCTGGGGTCAGATCGGCAAGGAAACCATGTCGGTACGCATCGATGCCGATGAGGAGGTTGCGCTGGAGAGCGAGCAGCCGGTTTACTTCCAGCCGGCGCTCGCGTCCCTGTTTGGCGAGGATGGTCAGCGTCTATGAGATCAAACCGCGCCGCGCGTTCGATGAAGGCGCAGCGCGGTTTTCATGCCCTGACTTCGAAGACCATGTTGAACGGCGTTTCGGTCGCCTTGCGGAAATGCGAATAGCCCGCATCCATGGCAACTTTGCGCAGCTTCAACTCGCCGGCTTGCGCCCCCAAACCCAGCCCGACTTCCTGCGACAATGAAGCCGGTGTGCAGATCATCGTCGAGGCGCCGTAGAAGACACGGCCGACCGGATTGAGATTGTCCTTCAGGCAATCATGCGCAAAAGGCTCGACGATCATCCAGGTGCCGTCGTCCGCAAGACTTTCCCTGACATGCTTGCCGGCGCCGACGGGATCGCCCATGTCGTGCAGGCAATCGAACATCGCCACGAGATCATAGCCGGCAGCCGGGAAATCCTTGGCTGACGCCTGCTCGAAGGTGATGCGGCCGGCAACGCCTGCCTCCTGCGCCGCAGCTTTCGCCCGCTCAATGGAGGGGAGGTGGTAGTCGAAGCCGAAGAAGGTCGAGTTTGGATAGGCCTGAGCCATCAGGATGGTCGAGGCGCCATGACCGCAACCGACGTCGGCAACAGCCGCACCGGCTTGAAGCTTTTCATGCATCCCCTCCAGCGCTGGTATCCATTCCGAAATGAGATGGCTGTTATAACCAGGGCGGAAGAACCGCTCCGTGCCGCGGAACAGACAGGCGCTGTGTTCATGCCAGCCCAGCCCGCCTCCTGTCTTGAAAGCATTGGCAATTTTCGGCTCGTCCATCCACATGGATTGCACGACATCGAAGGCACCGTTGAAGAAGGCGGGGCTGTTTTCTTCGGCAAACACCATGGCCTGCTCGGGCGTCAGGTAGAAGCGTTCGGTCTTGTCGTCATAGCTGACGTATTCGGCCGCGGCCTGTGCCGACAGCCATTCGCGCACATAACGCTCTTTTACGCCAACCTTGTCGGCCAGTTCCGTCGACGTCATCGGCGTCCCGTCCGCCATGGCCTTGAACAGACCCAAATGGTCTCCGAGCGTCACCAACACACCCGAGACCGCCGCGCCGACATCGCCGACAAGGCGTCCAACAAGGGCGTCGAGTTTTTGCATATCAGGTTCGCGCATGACATCTTCCTCCCATCGGAACCGATGCAGCGTTCCGTTCCGATATATTCGAAAGCCGGAAGATACTCCCGGCCGTAGGGGGAGGCAATGATACGACCGGGCTAAGCATGCTTCATGCTGCGCCCGGAAGAAAGCGTAACCTATTGAGATAAAGCTGTATTTTCTAGAATCTATGTCACGCCTCAGCCGGCGCTGGCGAGCTCTTTTTCCAGAACCGAGAGCAAGCGCGGATCGTCTGCCGTAACGTCAGGTGCGAAGCGGGCGGCAACCTTGCCATCCCGGCCGATCAGGAATTTTTCGAAGTTCCAGACGATGCCGCCACCCTGTCCGGTTTCGAGGCCGTGTTTTGCCAGGCGTTCCCGCATCGGCCCGTCACCGGTCGTCTCGACGCCGGAGGCGATCAGGCTGTTGTAGAGCGGATGCCGCTCTTCGCCGGTCACCGCAATCTTGGAGAACATCGGGAACTGCACGTCATAGGTCAAAGTGCAGAAGTTCAGGATTTCGTCATTCGTGCCCGGCTCCTGGCCCTTGAAATCATTGGCAGGAAAGCCGGCAATGACGAGACCGTCGTCGCGCTTGTCTTCGTAGAGCTTTTCCAGCCCTTCATATTGCACCGTCAGGCCGCATTTGGAGGCGACGTTGACGACCATGATGACCTTGCCGCGATAGTCGGCAAGCGTCGTCTCGCTGCCATCGATCCGCTTTACGGGAATATCGAGCACGGTGTCAGTCATCACAATCACTCCAAATCATCTTGAAAACAGGTCGCCGATATCAACGTGCGAAGCGGTTGAAGTCAACCGCACGATTGCGTGACGCGGCTTCGCGACAATCAGCAGCGGCGTACCGAACGGGCTGAAATCGCGACCTCGGGTGTGAAAGCAAAATCCTTATCGAAGGGATAGGTCGGCTTCTGTTTGCGCAGACGCGGTAGGCGCTCGACGAACTGGTCGACGACCCCCGGCGACAGCGCCATCAGGTTCGGATTGGCGATTGGAGCAAGTTCCGGAGAAAGATAGCCGGACTTCACGACAATGATCTTGGCGCGATGCGGATCGAGGCCGAGACGCGTGAAATCGGCGATGTTGTGATAAGGGCGGCGTTTTGCCGACAGCACGAGATCGATGCCGCCAATTGAGACGACCGCCTGTTTGTCCGTGACGTCGTCGGTCTGCAACAGGAACTTGACGGTGAAGGCAGCGGTCACGGGGTTGCTGCCTTTGGTGTCCAGCGATGCGCCGACGGTAAGGTCGAGTCTGGCGCCGACGCCGGCTGCATAGCAGGCTTCGGTCGCGTCCTTATCGGCGATGCCGGCGAAAACGACGCCGGTGGCGCCTTTGGCGATCAGTTCCGCCAGCACATCGGCGCGGTCGCCGACACCGCCGCCGGTCGGGTTGTCGCCGGATTCCGCAAGCACCACAGGGGCCGTCGGGCTGGCGATCGCCTTGGCAACGCATTCCTCGATCGAGCCGGTCTCGCAGCCGAAAACAAAATCCTTGCGGACATCCCAATAGACTTGCGCCAGCCGTTTTGCCTCACGTTCGAGAACGGCGCGGTCCGTGCCTGTCATGATGGCGGCGGCCGTGGCGCGCGGCTCGTCGGCCCAGACATAGCCGACCATCAGCGAGGCATCCCACACGCCCTCGATCGCGTCGATGCCGGGCAGCAGGTCGTAAAGGCTCTTTGCGGGCTCATCGACCGTGCTGGTGCGCTCGCCGGGCAGCACGACGGGGATCGGCGCCCAGAGCAGGATCGGCTTCACGCCGGTCTCCAGGCTGTGGGTGAGCATCGTCACCGCGCGGCGCATGGTTTCCTCGACGTCGATATGCGGCGCGGTGCGATAGGTGGAATACATGTCCAGAGCGTCGATGATGCGCTGGGTGACATTGCCATGCAGATCGTAGCTGGCCGAAAGCGTGCAATCGTCTCCGACGAGATCGCGGGCCGCGCTGATCCAATCGCCCTCCGCATCCTCCATGCCCTCGACATACATCGCCCCATGCATGGCAAGGTAGAGACCATCGAGCGGCAGAAGTKGCTTCAGCCGTTCCAGGAACTCCGCCTTGAAAGCTTCATAGGTGTGGCGGGCGACCGGACCACCGGCGATGGCCCTGGCGTGGATCGTCGGCAGGAATTCGGCATCATAGTCTTTGAGAAATGCGAAATAGGGTGCGGCCGTCAGCTCCTCGCCACGTACGACGCGGAAATCCTTTTCTTCGTTGAGGACCGKATTGTACGTGCTGCATTCGATGTGAATGCCACCAACGGCGATGCGCATGGAAAACCTCAATTCGGATTGGGACCAATCAGGAAATTATGGGCGGCGATGCTGGCCGCACCCCGCGCCCAGATGTCGCCGTCGACGCGTTGCGTGCGGATCGGCGTGTGGCCGGCATAGCGTGGCAACACGTTGGCTTCGATCGCCTGCTGCACGACCGTACCGAACAATCCGTCGAAACTACCTTCGACATGGGTTATCAGGATCATGCCGGGATCGTTGAACTGGATGAGATGAGCGATCGCCAGGCCAAGGGCGCCGCCGGCCCGATGCAGGATGCGGATCGCKACCGCGTTGCCGACGGATGCCTCTTCCTCCAGCTCGGTGAGCGAGGTGCAGGAAAGCCCTTCGGCCTTGGACATTTCCTTGATCGCCTTTATCGAGGCGATGGTATCGAGGCAGCCGCGCTTGCCGCAGCGGCAGGGCGAGCCGTTGGGCTCGATGGTGCAATGGGCGATTTCACCAGCACCGCCGTGATTGCCGCGATAGAGCTTGCCGCGAATGAAATGGGCGCAGCCAATACCGTCGCCAAAGGAGACGACGCTGAAATTCCGGATGTCGCGGGCGATGCCGAACAGCTTTTCGCTGACGGCCACGGCCTTGGCGTCGTTTTCGATGAAGGTCTCGATGCCGGTCTTTTGCCGGATGATCTTGGCAAGCGGCACGTCCTGCCAGCCGAGCAGGGTGGATTGCACGCAATTGGCCTGCTTCTCGTCGACAAAACCGGAGAGCGCTACGCCTAAGCCGGACAATTTCTTCGCCACCTCCGGCCGCCCGGCGAGTAGTTTAGGAAGCGCCTCTGCAATCAGGCTCGCTATGATCTCCGGATCGCGCGACAGCGGCATGTTCTCGCGGGCGATGATCTTGCCGTTGAGATCACTGAGCACCATCGGCGCCGGATCTTCAAGCAATGATATGCCGACAAAGAAGGCACCTTCGGGATGCAGATCAAGCAATATTGACGGCCGGCCCTGGCCATAGACCATTTCGGTTTCGTGCAGGATGCCAAGCGTGATAAGGTCGCGGGCGATACCGCTCATCGCCGCCTTGCTGAGCCCCATCGACGCGGCAAGAACCGTCCGGCTAAGCGGGCCGGATTCGCTGATGACGCGCAGAAGCTGTCGCTGCGAAGAGCTGAGCAATTGATGTTCCGCCTGGGTATTTGCTTCTTATTTTTTCTTGACGATAAGTTTAGCGATTAAACAAATCAACTGCAGTAAATTAGAAAAATGACCTAAGTCCTTTGGCGGATATGGCAGAGCGCAATGACGGGTCGAACGGCACGGTGGCTTGCAAACCGGAGCAATCGAGGAACGAGGCATGCCTTGTTAAACAGTTGACACATGCTGGCATAAGTATGCAATGCTTACTATAATGATTCAGCAGGCCAACGCCCCTGTAGTTGTTTGATCCTTCGACGTTGATCCCAAAATTTATCGTTCGCCCATGGCCGTCTTGACGGTCCGCGTGCGTTTGCTGCCGGGCGGAACAGTCAGAAAGGAATGTCATGTCCAGTACGGCCGATCGCTCAAGACGTCCGTTGGTCATTGTCTCGATCATGCTCGCGACCTTCATGGTAGCGGTCGAGGCAACGATCGTTGCTACCGCCATGCCCCGTATCGTCGGTCAACTCGGCGGTTTTACCTATTATAGCTGGGTTTTCTCCGCATTCCTCCTGGCACAGTCCACGACGACCGTGATCTACGGCAAGCTGTCGGACATCTTCGGCCGCAAGCCGATCCTGATCGGTGGCATTCTGATCTTCCTCGTCGGTTCGGCGCTGGCGGGCCTCGCCTGGTCGATGGCCTCGCTGATCGCCTTTCGGCTGCTGCAGGGCCTTGGTGCCGGCGCCATTCAGCCGGTAACGATGACCGTGGTCGGCGATCTCTATAAGCTAGAGGAGCGCGCCAAGGTGCAAGGCGTGCTCGCCAGCGTCTGGGCGGTGTCGGCCGTTATCGGCCCGCTTGCCGGCGGCATCATCGTCGACAACGTCTCCTGGGCCTGGATTTTCTGGATCAATCTGCCGTTCGGCGTGCTGACCATCATCGGCTTCACGCTCTTCCTGCATGAACAGATCACGCCGCGCGAGGCGAAGATCGACTATCTCGGCACGATTCTGTTTTCGATATCGATCATCTCATTGCTGGTGATCCTCACCGAAACCAATTCCGGCTTCGGCATCCTTGGCCCGCTCGCAATCGTCTTCGTCGTCACCGGCGTACTCTTCCTCCTGCAAGAGCGACGTGCGCCGGAGCCGATCATCTCGATCGAACTCTGGGGCCGGCGGCTGGTGGCAACCAGCAATGCGGCCACACTTCTGGCCGGCATGGCGTTGATCGGTCTGACGACCATCCTGCCGATCTATGTACAGGGCGTGCTCGGCCGCTCGCCGTTGGTGGCCGGTTTCACACTGACGATGCTGATCGTCGGCTGGCCGTTGGCGGTGATGCTGTCGAGCCGGTTTTTCCGCACTTTCGGTATTCGCAGAACGCTGCGCGTCGGCAGCTTCATGTTCCCCTTCGGCTCGGCCTTCCTTTTATTCCTGACGCCGGAGAGCAGCCCGGTTCTGGCCGGCATCGGCTCTTTCCTAATGGGTTTCGGCATGGGGCTCATCAGCCTCACCAGCATCGTGCTTGTGCAGGAAAGCGTGGAATGGTCGATGCGCGGCAGCGCCACGGCGTCGATCATCTTTTCGCGCAGCCTCGGCAATACGCTCGGCGCGACCGCCCTGGGCGCCGTGCTGAATATCGGTATCCTCCATTTCGGCAGCGGCGATCTGGCCGCGAAGCTGCATGACGTCCTGAACCAGCCGACGGGACTTTCCGATCTTGCCAGCGACCCGGCGATCCGCGGCGTCTTCGATGCGGCTCTGCACTGGAGCTTCTGGGGCGTCGTCGTGGTCGCGATCCTGACATTTGCGACCACCTGGCTCATTCCAGTGGCCCATGATGCGGGCCGCAGGCAGATGCCCAAGACGGAGGCGCAGGAGGCGATGACACACTAGCTTCTGCCGTCTTGCCGCCTCAGAAATCGTAGCGATCGATGCGCCAGGCATCGAGCAGGCGGTGCGACGCCTTGAGCGCCGCATCGGGATCGCGGGCGACGATCGCGTCCAGGACGTCCTTGTGATAGGGCAGGGAACGCTTCTGGCCTTCCGCCACTTCGTCATGGCTCTCAAGAGCGCGGTTGGCATAGATCGCGACGGCGATGAGATCGATGAGCTGCGCATAGACCATATTGCGGGTAGCGGCGAAGATCGCGGTATGGAAGCGCAGGTCGGCATCGGCATTGGTGTTGACGTCGCCGATGGTGGAAACCATGTCGTCATAGGCCGAGGCGATGGCGGCGAGATCCTCGTCGGTACCGCGCACGGCGGCTCGCGCCGTCGCTTCCGGCTCCACCACCCGCCGGAGATCCTTGATCGAGCGCATGATCTCCACCGAAGGGCCGGTCTCGTAGTGCCAGACCATGACGTCAGTATCGAGATGATGCCAGTTGGAGCGTTCCTTGACGCGCGTGCCGACGCGGGTCTTGATCTCCACCAATCCCTTGCCGGCCAGGCATTTCATCGCCTCGCGGATCACGGTGCGGCTGATGCCGAACTGCTCCACCAGGTCCGGTTCGTTCGGAAGTGTCKAGCCGACGGGATAATTGCCGCCAACGATGCGGCGGCCGAGTTCATGCACGAAATAGCCGAAGACGCCCCGCCGCGGGATCGTACCGTATTTGCGCACATAGGCATCGAATGGCGACTGCGTCACGATCAGTTTCGTTTCCGGGCTCAGCCGAGAGGCAGTCGTTGCGCCAATGCCATATTTCATTATCCGGGACTCTCATTCCTGTTGAGGGGCCGATACGAGTGAAATCTTCAGCCTATGACGGGCTCTTGAAGGCTTCATGCTGATATTTTTGGTTTACTCGTAGCGGGTCCATAATTGGTCGGTGTCGATTCAGTCGTTCTTATCGCGCCATATCTCGACCGGATAACTCTACCATGTCTTGTGTGCGCATGCCTACTAGAGCCAAATCGAGCGGTTTGTTCGGTAAAAACGAACTGAAATCAGGCTCTGGATAGAGTGGGAAGCTTTGCTCGGGCTGACCGCCTATGCCCAGTGTCGAACTGCCGGGCAAGCAGATCCAGATCAAGTTCTGATCGGGTCGTTAAGCGAAACGTGATCACTTCCTCGAATGGTAGGACGATTTCCGTCTATCGGAAATGGTTCCGAACCGTTTAGATGGCGAGGATTGAAAGGCGGATTCGGAGCAATTTGTGAATGACTGATATTTCCGCGCGCAAACGAGGGCAGGGGGCGCAGGCTTCCAGCTCGCGGCCGCTGCAGATTGCGCTGCTCGTGGCCGGCGCTTTTTTCATGGAAAACCTGGATGGCACCGTCATCGCCACCGCCTTGCCGCAGATGGCCGTTTCCTTCGGCGCCCGCCCTGTGGATCTCAATATCGGCATGAGCGCCTATCTGCTGACGCTCGGCGTCTTCATCCCAATCAGCGGCTGGATCAGCGACCGGTTCGGCGCTCGTCTGGTTTTCACCACCGCCGTCGTCGTCTTCACGTTGGCTTCCGTTCTCTGCGGCTTTGCCAATGGTGTCGGCTCTTTTGTCGCCATGCGCATCCTGCAAGGCATCGGCGGGGCAATGATGGTGCCGGTCGGCCGCCTCCTGGTTCTCAACAATACGCCGAAGGATCGGTTGATCTCCGCAATCGCGACCATCACTTGGCCGGCGCTCGTAGCACCCATTCTGGGGCCGCCGCTCGGCGGTTTCATCACCGATCATGCGAGCTGGCGCTGGATCTTCTTCCTCAATCTGCCGCTCGGCATCGTGGCGTTCATCTTTGCCCTCATGCTGATCCCGGAAACCAAGGCTGCCGCCCGGCCTCCCTTCGATTGGACGGGCTTCGTCATCAGCGGCTTCGGGCTCGCAAGCCTCATGTATGGTCTGGAGCTGGTCGGCCGTCCCGATCCGGTTTGGCTGGAAGCCTGGGGTTACGTTGCCGTTGGCTGCGTGTTGCTTGCGGGCGCCACCTTCCATTTTCTACGAACCGATCATCCGCTGATCGATCTCGTGGGACTGAAACAACAGACTTTCGCCATCACCATTTCAGGCGGCTCACTGTTTMGCATCGCCATCGGCGCCGTGCCTTTCCTGCTGCCACTGATGTTCCAGGTCGGCTTCGGGCTCAGCGCCTTTCATGCCGGCATGCTGACCCTGGCGGTCTTTGCCGGCAATCTGGCGATGAAACCGGGCACGACGCCGATCCTCCGACGCTTCGGCTTCAAGCCGGTGTTGGTGGTCAACGGCATCCTCAATGCTATTTTCATTGCCGCCTGTGCGCTATTTTCGGCCGATACGCCGCTCTGGTTCATCATCCCAGTGCTGTTCATCGGCGGCATGTGCCGCTCGATGCATTTCACGGCGCTGAACACCATTGCCTTTGCCGATATCCCGCCGCAGCAGATGACAGGTGCGAACACGCTGTTCAGCACGGCCTTTCAGGTGACCATGGGGATGGGGATTGCAGTCGGCGCCATCGGCATCCGCATCGGCCAGGCCGTCAGCGCGCCGCTCGGCATAGACGGGATCACCGCCATCGAATTTCGCCTGGCTTTCGTCATACTCGGTATTATCGCGCTACTTGCCGTTCTCGACTGCCTGCCACTCGATGCGAAGGCCGGCGACAATGTCTCGCGCAAGCCGAAACCGGACACGAAAAAGGCGGCCTGAACGGTCGCCTTGGCAGAAGAGTGCAGGTGGAATGCATCGCCGCTCGGCGGCTCAATACGGATAGTGGATAAGGTTATAGCGCAAGAGTACGGCAGGCACTGCGATCAAAAGGAGAAGAAACACTGCTATGCTTGCGGCACGCAACATTTTCAAGCGGCGCGTGCGCTGACCGGTCCAGTCATATACCATTTACACGTCCTCCCGTTCCGTGCGTGCTAAAAGGCAATAAAATCAAACTCTAGTCAATACTCATAATAGAATGACCTTTAACAAGTACCAGCTAATGCATTGGATTGGTGAGGAGTTCGCGCTGTGTGGAGCGGTCTGCTCCTTGTTTTGTAGAAACATCGTTTTGCGACGGAGGGCATGGCTATATAACGGGTGAGGGTGTCCCCGCGGCTGTGCGGGGACGGGAATTTGCTGTCCGAATAGAGGAAAGACGTGATGAGCAAGGTGCGTGCCCTGGTACTGGAGCGTCAGCATGAGCTGGCGTTGCGCGATATCGACCTGCCGCAAGAGGTCGGGCAGGGGGAAGTGAAGATCAAGATTCATACGGTCGGCGTCTGTGGCTCGGACGTGCATTATTATACGCATGGGCGCATCGGCCCTTTTATCGTGGATGCGCCGATAGTGCTCGGTCATGAGGCGGCCGGTACGGTGGTCCAAGTCGGTGCCGGTGTCACGCATTTGAAGGTCGGCGATCGCGTTTGCATGGAACCCGGTATTCCCGACCCCAATTCCAAGGCGAGCCGCCTTGGCACGTACAATATCGATCCCGCCGTGACCTTCTGGGCGACGCCGCCGATCCATGGCGTGCTGACGCCCTTTGTCGTGCATCCGGCCAATTACACCTTCAAACTGCCGGACAATGTCAGCTTTGCCGAAGGCGCGATGGTCGAGCCTTTCGCAGTCGGCATGCAGGCGGCCACGAAGGCGAAGATCACGCCGGGCGATACCGCTGTCGTGCTTGGCGCCGGCCCGATCGGCACCATGGTCGCCATCGCCGCMCTTGCTGGCGGCTGCGCCCGCGCCATCGTTGCCGACCTTGCCCAGCCGAAGCTCGATATCGCCGCTCAGTATCAGGGCGTGATCCCGGTCAATATCCGCGAGAAGAACCTGATCGAAGAGGTCAAGCGTCTGACGGATGGCTGGGGCGCCGATGTCGTGTTCGAATGCTCCGGCTCGTMGAAGGCTTGGGAAACGGTGATGGAACTGCCGCGTCCCGGCGGGGTCATCGTCGCCGTCGGCCTGCCGGTGGCGCCTGTCGGTTTCGATGTCTCGACGGCATCGACCAAGGAAATCCGCATCGAGACCGTCTTCCGTTACGCGCATCAATACGAGCGCTCCATCGCGCTGATCGCTTCCGGCCGTGTCGATCTGAAGCCGCTGATCTCCGAAACTTTCAAGTTCGAGCAGTCGATCGAAGCCTTCGACCGGGCCGTGGAGGCGCGGCCGAGCGACGTCAAGCTGCAGATCGTCTTGGATCAGTAAGCATCTGCTCCCGCCGCCGCGCCCTCTAAACGGCGCGGCGGGTTGCTTTTCTAGCGTCGCATGATCTTGTCTGAAAACACCATCCGCCTTTCGGGATCGTGTCCGGATCGGTAGACGTTCCCGCAAAAGCAATGGTAGCTTAGCATCGATCTGAGGGAACGAGGCGGTAACGCCGGAAAACGGGAAGGGCCGCCGTGCCGCACGACGTCGCATTGATAGCACTGATTGCCGCCGGTTTCGTGTTTGCGGCCATTTTCGGCTATCTCGCCGACAGGCTGCATCTGCCGCCGCTGGTCGGGTACCTCGTTGCCGGTGTCATGATCGGCTCGTCGACGCCGGGTTTTGTCGCCGACACCGCGCTTGCGTMGCAGCTTGCCGAGATCGGCGTCATCCTCCTGATGTTCGGCGTCGGCCTGCATTTTTCGGCGGCTGATCTGCTTGCGGTGCGCGGGGTCGCTATTCCCGGCGCCATCGGGCAAATCGCCATCGCGACCCTCTTGGGAGTTGCCCTGACCTCGCTATGGGGCTGGGGCATCGGGGCCGGCCTGGTCTTCGGCTTGAGCCTTGCCGTTGCGAGTACCGTGGTGCTGCTAAAGGCGTTGGAAGAGCGCAATCTGGTCAGCTCCGCCAATGGCCGCGTCGCTGTCGGCTGGCTGATCGTCGAGGATTTGGCGATGGTGCTGGCGCTCGTGTTGTTGCCGGCCTTTGCCGGCGTTCTCGGCGGCCATGATGGTGTGGGCACCCACGCAAGCAGCGGGCCGATCGGGCTGACCATCGCCATTACCCTCGTCAAGGTGGCCGCTTTTGCCGCCGTCGCCATCTTTATCGGCCCGAAGGTCGTGCCCTGGCTGCTGACCTCCGTCGCCCGGACGGGCTCACGCGAGCTTTTTACCCTTTCCGTTCTGGCCATCGCGCTCGGCATCGCCTTCGGCGCAGCGGAGATATTCGGCGTTTCCTTCGCGCTCGGCGCCTTCTTCGCCGGCCTGATCATGAGCGAGTCCCATCTCAGCCATCGGGCTGCGGCCGATTCCCTGCCGTTGCAGAATGCCTTTTCGGTCTTGTTCTTCGTTTCCGTCGGCATGCTCTTCGATCCGTCGGTGCTGATACATAAACCGCTGATGGTCTTCGGGGTGCTTGCGCTCATCATTCTTGGCAAGGCGCTGATCGCGTTCTGCGTCGTGCTGCTTCTGCGTTATCCCGCCAGGATGGGTTTTGCCGTCGCCGCGGGACTTGCGCAGATCGGCGAGTTTTCCTTCATCCTGGCCGGCCTCGGTGTCTCGCTGGGCCTCTTGCCGCGTGAAGGGCAGGATCTGATCCTTGCCGGCGCCATTTTGTCGATCACAGTCAACCCGCTGGTTTTTATCGGCGTCGAGCGGTTGGAGAAATTGGCCTTTTCACGGTGGCCGGTGCGCATGGCCGGCTATGGTGCGGCCAAGCACGATCGCCTTTGCCGCGACCTGGCTGTCATCAGCCTGCAGCGCGAGGAGAGGGACCGTCAGCATCACCTGGAGATCGAGCAATTGATCGACACGTTTCCGATGTTTGCCGAGCTCGATGAGAGCGCCCAAGAGGAACTTCTGCTGCTCTTCCGGCCAAGATCGGCATCGCCGGGCGATCGCGTCATCCGCACCGGCGACCGGGGCGACAGCATGTATTTCATCGCATCCGGTGCTGTCGAGGTGCAGCTTGAAGACGACGAGATTCCGCTCGGCGCCGGCGCTTTCTTCGGCGAAATAGCCGTGTTGACGGGCGCGCGCCGCACCGCCGACGTGGTGGCTGTCGATTTCTGTCAGTTCCTGGTTCTGGAGCGCCGCGACTTCAATCTCTTCATGTCCCGCCATCCTACTCTACGCGCCGCGGTCAGCAGCATGGCGCAGGAGCGGCAGGAGATGAACGTATCCCGCCAAAGGCGGGACCAATCACTCGACGCGAGTTGATCCCTTTCGGCGGTTGAAAAGCGGGCTTCGGCGTTATCGCCGCGGCAGCCAGGCTTTCGCGACGCGGCAGGCCATCGTATAGGCGGGATCGAACACATTGCCGACGTCATAACGCACGACTTGGCCAAGCAGATGACTGGCGGCGGTCTTGTCGAGGCCGTAGTCGGAGGTCAGCCAGCGGAGCATTTCGCTGGTCGCATGCTGTAGCGCCTGGTCGAGCGGCCGGGCATTACCAACAGTGAAAATATCCTCCGCCGTTTCGCCGCGCGGCCAGATGATCTTCTTCTTTTCGACGCTGAGCCGCACCGTTACCTCGAAGGTGGTCTCGATGCCGGTCCCAACGATTTCGCCGTCGCCCTGCACGGCATGGCAATCGCCAAGGAAGAGGAGGGCGCCCGGGGCCGAGACCGGGAACCAGATCGTGGTGCMGGGTCCGAGCAGCCGGTAATCCATATTGCCGCCGAATTCGCCGCTGGTGGCGGTGGATATGGCCTGGCCGAGGGAAGGGGCGACGCCGAAGCAGCCGATCATCGGCGACAGTGGCAACACGAAAGCCTCAAGGCCCGCGACKGGCTCGGCAAGCCGGGCGGTCAACGCCTGGCGATCGATCTGCCAGATGACCTTGTTGCTTGGCGGCAGGGTCCGCACGTCTTCCGGTTCGACGACATTGCCGGCAACGACGCTTCGGGTAAAGCCCGTGTCGCGCGTCGGAACCATGCCGAGGATTTCGACCTTCAGTGAATCGCCCCGTTCCGCGCCTTCGACAAAAATCGGGCCGTTCATCGGATTCGGGCCTGATGCCMGTTGGATGCCTTCCTTGTCATAGCCGGCGGCATCGAGCGTTTCGGTGACGACCGTGTCGCCATCGGCGATGTGCAAAGCCGGAGGAAGAGAGCCGATAACATTGTGATAGGCCGTTGGGGTAAAGCGGTGTGTTGCCATGGAGCGTCAGCCTTGTCTGAAATTCGGTCCGCCCAGCCTATGCCGGCTTTGGTCGTGACGGAAAGAGCGGAATGGCCGCAGCACGCGAATTGTCACCATGAACCTGCCGCCGGACAACCGGCGGGACGAGATCTCTACCGTCCTCAGGACCCAATAAAAGTATGCCCAAAATATCGCCGGGGCTGGTAGCCCCGAGGTTCGCCTTCAACCATAGGCAGCTTTATGCTACGACAATCGAGGCGGGATAGAGTGTGCGTATCAGGGGGAAAAGACATATCAAATGTTCTCACTCTTCCAGAACTTAAGGAAGCTTTCCGGCTCGATGATCAAGCAGTCGATCAGGAGGCGGATCGTCTCGATTGCTGCCGGCTTGATCATCCTCATGATGGCAACTTCCGTGCTGTCGATGGTGATGGTTGGGCGGCTTGGCCATCTGCTCGATGAGCTGACAGCAAGGTATGATCCGGCGAACGAGCATTTGACGCGGATACATATTCTGTCGCTTGAAAGAGCGCTTACGCTGCGCCGCATGGTGATCGCAAAGATGCAGGATCCGCCTGATGAGGCGGGGTATACGGCTCGCAAACAACTATACGACGCCAAAGGCGCCGAAGTCGACCGCGAGGCGCAGGCTGCGCGCGATCTCATCAACGCGATCATTGCAGATACCAATACACCCTCGGACAATGCGGCGCTGGCGCGCATCGAGAGCCAGATCGGCAGCCTGTTGAGCGACGGTCGCCGTCTTCTGCGTCAGGAAAGTGGGGAACTGATTTCGTCCCTCGCAGCTCGCGACCTTGCGGCCGCGAAAGACCGCCTTCCGCGTGTCGACGCGCTCCGTGACGAGCTCGATCAAAGGATCGACGACCTTCGGGAGGAGATGCTGAAAGTGAGCCATGGCGCCATCACGACGATTAGGGGACAGCAGTCCCAAGCGGTGCTTATCTCTGCGATCGCCACGCTGCTTGCCGCAGTCCTCGGATTGATTTTCGCCAACCTCGTAAGCGGCGGCATCATTCGCTCGGTCCGGCAACTGCTGGAGGGTACGCGGGCGGTTGAGGCTGGCCATCTCGATCAATCCATCGATATCACGACGCGCGACGAAATTGGAGAACTGGCCGCCGCGTTCAACCGCATGGTCGTGCAGTTGCGCGACAACCAGCGCGTCAGGGAAACTTTTGGCAAATACATTGATCCCCGCGTCGTGGAAGGTCTTATCGATCGCCCAAACCTGACGGCAGCCGAAGGTCAGCGCAGGTTCATGACGGTGCTGTTCTGCGATCTCAGGGGATTTACGAGCCTGAGCGAAGGCTTGGTACCCCAGGGTCTGGTTCGCATCATGAACCGCTACTTTTCGCTCATGTCCGAACCTATCCGGACCAACCGTGGAATTATCGACAAATATGTCGGCGATGGCATCATGGCCTATTGGGGTCCTCCGTTCGTCGACGAGGCCGATCACGCGCGATTTGCATGTCTGGCTGCGCTGGAAATGATTGAACGCATCGAGACATTGCGTCGCGAAATTCCCGATCTGCTGGGTGTGCGCGGCACTCCAATGGAGAAATGCGATTTGCGGGTTGGCGTCGCGACGGGGGAAGCATTGGTCGGAAGTATCGGCTCCGATATCATGATGAGTTATACGGTGATGGGCGATGTCGTGAATCTCGCCTCGCGCTTGGAAGGCGCAAATAAGGTTTACGGCACCCGCAATCTGGTCAGCGAGAGAACAATCGCCGCGGCGGGCAGCGCACTCGAGTTCAGGGAAGTCGATCGGATCATCGTCGCGGGCCAAACCCGTGCGGAGGTCATTTTTGAAGTGCTCGGACGCAATGGCGAACTGACGCCAGAACGGTTGGCATCACGAGACCTATATCGGGAAGGACTCGCAGCATACCACGAACGTCGATGGGACGATGCACTCCGCGCATTCAAGGCGTCGCTAGAGGTTGTACCCGATGACGGACCTTCCTTGGCTCTGCTTGCTCGTATCGAAAACCTGAAGGCAAACCCGCCATCCGAAGATTGGGACGGATCTTGGCGTATTGAAAAATAGGCATCGATGTGTGCCTCGAGGAAAAGTTCGGGTTCGGCGGTTTGATGAGAGCGCTGCCTTCCAACGATCATCTCGGTCACGATGGCAGTCGGGCGATCGGCGCATCGAGACACAAAAAACCTCCCGGGTTTCGCCCGAGATGTTGGATGACACGGGGTTCATGAAGAGCGCGCTCAGCGCAACAAGGCGCCAGCAGATGCGCCAGCGGGCACGCGACAGGGGTCTTGAAGCGATGTAGCCAGCCGGCAAAGACCCGCGCAGGAATACAAACGGCCGCGTCGATCAGGACGCGGCCGTTGTCGCTCGGGAGGGGAGCGCACGGCTATTAAGGATCGGGGTAGCCAATCCTCCATGCCTCGGGGTAATGTCAAAGCGACGCCTTGATCTTTTTGGCGGCCTCGGGCGAGACCCACTTGGTCCAGACGTCCTCGTTTTCCTTCAGGAAGTGCTTGGCACCATCTACACCGGTCGCCTGATTGTCAGTCATCCAGGCCATGAGCTTATTGACGGTGTCGTTGCTCCACGACCGCTTCTTCAGGTAGTCCATGACTTCCGGTCCGGCGCGATCGGAGAATGGCTTTGCCACCAACGTGACGATGTGGTCGATCGGCCAGTCATTTTCCTTTGGGTTCGCACAATCGGCCACAGTGTTGCACCGCTTCCATTCGGCTGCATCAAAGGGAACGCCATGGGCGAGCTTGACCATCTCATATTTGCCGAGAAGGGAGGTCGGTGACCAGTAGTAGGCGAGGAAGCCCTCCTTGCGTTCATAGCCCTTCGCAATCGCACCATCGAGACCCGCTGCCGAGCCGCTGTCGACGAGCTTGAAGCCAGCTTTTTCGGCTCCGTATGCCTTGAAGAGGTTTGTGGTGACGATCGTTCCACCCCAGCCTTGCGGACCGTTGATCACAGCCCCCTTGCTGGGTTCTTCAGCATCGGGGAAAAGCTCTGGATGCTTGAGGGCGTCAGCGATCGTCTTGATGTCCGGATGGGCATCGGCGATGTATTTCGGGATCCACCAGCCCTGAATCCCTCCATCGGGCAGTGGCGAACCGACCTTGATGACTTTTCCCGCTTCCTCGCCATGCTTGATAACTTCCGGGAGGAGATCCACCCAGGCTTCCGGTGCGATGTCGGGTTGACCCTTTTCCGACATGGACGTCATCGTCGGAACGGCGTCGCCGACGGTTATTTCCGCGTCACAACCATATCCTTCCTCCAGAATGACTTTGTCGAGATTGGAAAGCACTTCCGCGCTCTGCCAGGACATACTGGCAATGGTAACGCTCCCGCATCCAGCCGCGTGCGACACTGATGCGCCGGCGAGGAGGCCGAAGGCAAGCGTGGTTGAGGCTAGTAGTTTATTCATTTCTGTTCCCTTTTATTAGCGGCGGTGTTTACGGATTGGGGGAGCCGCGGTCGCCCGTCCGTATGAAGATCAGTAAGGCGACTGGACGCTGCCCATCCCCACATAGACGGTCTTCAGTTCGGAATAATGCTCGAGCGCGGCCAGCGAATTTTCGCGGCCGAAGCCGGATTGCTTGGAGCCGCCGAAGGGGATTTCGACCGGGGCAAGGTTGTACGAGTTTCGATGGTGGTGCCCTCGGTATCCTCGACATATTCCCCATCGATGAAATGCGAGGCTTTCGGCTGGGCTTCCAACTTCATCGGCGCTGCTTCTTCCATTGATCCGTCCGCGATGACTGCCGTCAGGGACAGGTCAAATCCCGCTCTTGGTGTCGTGGTACATGTAGAGGTTCGTGATCGGCTCGATGACGTTCCAAACACCCCTGATGTCCGGAGTGATTGTGACGAAGTCGTCGGACTGGATGTCGAGCTTCGTGCCGTCGCTGAAGTCGATCCAGGCACGTCCGCCTGCGACGAAGAATGACACGGGACGATCATAATGAATCTCGAACGGCTCAGGCCCGACCGCCTCCCATGTGGTCCACGACGCGGTCTGCCGTTTCGTTTCCTGAGACGCGCCCTCCCGGCGGATTCGATCGGTGGAGAAGTTACGATCCGACTGCGCGGTCATGGTGGGCCTCCGTGTGGGCTTTGAAATAGGGAACATCGAGAGGCGCCAGCGGCCTGCGGCCGCGGATGATGTCGGACGCCTTCTCCGCGATCATGAAGGTCGCCGCGTTGATGTTCGCACTGGGAATGGAAGGAATGACCGACGCGTCTACGATACGCAGGCCTTCCGCGCCGATGAGACGGAGCTCAAGGTCGACAACTGACTGTGGATCGCTTGTACGGCCCATGCGCGCCGTTCCGCAGGGATGGAAGGAACTGGAGACATCCTGCCGGATAAATGCTTCGAGATCGGCATCGGTGACGCATTGAGCGCCTGGAGCGTCCTCCCGCTTGCGGTATGGAGCGAAGGCCGGCTGCGCGAGTATTTCGCGGCCCATCTTCAATCCCCGCAGCGTCTCACGCCTGTCGCGTTCGGTTGCCAGGTAGTTCGGATCGATGAGCGGCGGCTGCGAAGGGTCGGCCGATTGCAGCCGGACCGATCCGCGGCTCTCTGGACGCATCGGGCCGACGCCGAGCCGATAGCCACCAACGCGGGGATCGGGAATCCAGTTCGGGCCGAAAAATACCGGGAAGAAGTGGATCTGAAGATTGGGATGGCTGATCCCGCTATCGCTCCGAAGGAAGGCTCCGACATGACACTGGTTGACGGCTGCCGGTCCCTTCTTGAAGGCGAACCACTGGATCCCGGCCGACACCATCTTGTCGAGCCGCAGATACTGGTTGAGGCTGTACTTGAGGTCGGACTCGACCTGGATATGAGTCTCGAAATGGTCCTGCAGGTTTTGTCCAAGCATGGGCACATCAAGGACCGGTTCGATCCCCAAGCGGCTAAGATCGTCTGCAGGTCCGACGCCCGAGAGCATCAGAGTCTGGGGGCTGCCGAAAGAACCGGAACTCAGGATGACTTCCTGCGAAGCGAATACGTCAGTGACTTCCGAGCCGCGCTTTACACGAACGCCGATCGCGCGGTTGCCCTGGAAGAGAACCTTCAGAACCTGGCATCCGGTCTGCACCTGGAGGTTCTTTCGCGCCGGCTGCGAATGGAGGTATGAGTTTGACGAGCTTGACCTGACGCCAGCGCCCACGCTCATCTCGAACTTGCCGACGCCTTCCTGGCGGAAGCCATTAAAGTCCGCAACTTCCTCGTGACCCGCCTGACGGCCAGCATCGAGAAAAGCCTGGTTCAGAGCGCCAAGATGCTGCTGACGCTTCACCCGCACCATTCCTTCGGACGAACGGAACGGACCCTCGGCGCCTTCGAGCCGCTCGAAACGCTTGAAGTAGGGAAGGCAGTCCCGGTAGCCCCAGCCGTCGCAACCGTGCCGGTCGCGCCAGTCATCGAAGTCCCGAGGATTTCCCCGCAGGAAAGTCATGCCGTTGATCGAGGAGGAGCCGCCAAGGACCCGACCGCGTGGCTGGTCGATCTCGCGGTTGTCGAGGTTCGCCTGGGGCGTGGTCTTGAACCAGTAGTTATAGGTGCTGGTCGGCTTGAAAGCGGACCGAAGGCCAGCAGGCATGCGCAGGATCCAGCTCTTGTCCGACGGGCCGGCTTCGAGCAGGAGCACGGAAGCGCGATCGTCTTCGCTGAGCCTGCTGGCGAGAACACACCCCGCTGTGCCCGCGCCAACTATGATGAAATCGTATCCTTCGGCGCGGAAGGTTCTCAATGCAGTTCTCCAATATCGAAGGATAGCAGCGTCGTGCTCTCCGTCAGTGGCAATCCTGTGCGACTGACGGAGACTAGACTGATGTTTTGGAATTGGTAAAATGAGAAGTTTCTATGAATAGAATTGGGAATCTTAATAGTGATCGACCTGGACATCAGATTGCTGAGATCTTTCCTCACAGTGGCCTCCGAGCGGAGCTTCTCCAGGGCGGGTGAAAAGCTTGCCTGTTCGCAGGCCACCGTGTCACTCCGGATCAAGGCGCTGGAGGACGGCATTGGTCGCAAGCTCTTCGAACGGAGCTACCATCTTGTGGAGCTGAGCGCGGCGGGCAGGGAGCTCCTGCCTCATGTCCAGGGGCTTCTGGATCGCCACGATGCACTCATCGACCATCTTCGAAATGGCAAGCTGGCAGGCACCGTGAATTTCGGCGTCGCCGAGGACTACGGCGAGGCTTTCCTTTCGAGACTGATGAGGGTGATGGACGAGTCGTTCCCGGCGATCGAGTTGAACGTGACGTGCTTGATGAGCGTCAAACTCGAGAAGCTGCTGGAGACGCGCAAGCTCGACCTCGCCATCGTGACGCTGCCGAACACGAAGAGCCATTCCATGATCCTCAGTCGGCCGAAGCTCGTCTGGGTCTCCTCCAACGAGTACGTGCATGACAAGAAGAGGCCGCTACCMATGGCGTTCTATGCCGAAGGATGCGCGTTCAGGGCGGCTACTATCAAGTTGCTGAAGGAGGAAGGGTTGCCATATCGCGAGGTGGTGACAACCGGGAGCGGGGAGGTCATCAAGAGCGCTGTCAGTTCCGGGACCGCGATCACCGTGATGGCCGAGGGAACCGTTCCGACAGGGTTCTCTGTTCTGCCGAAAGACACCGGACTTCCGGACCTTCCGAAGAGCTGCATCCAGCTCGTCGAGAGAGAGGACGGCCTGTCGAAGGCCGCCCAGCAGGTCAAGACGTCGGTGATGAAGCTGTTGGGCGTTCAGGCGGCGTAGCTGGAAAATCCCGAATCGAAGGTGAAAATAGGAGTCGCTGTGTGGGTGTGCATAACAACATTGTAACTTAGCAGAAACAGGTGAGCGTCGCCGGATAATCTTGGATTCGGAACTATTGATTTCGTTACCGGAATCTTCCCGTCCAAACGGGCGCTCTTAGACAGCAGCACGCAAAAACCTGGATGGAGCGACGGGTGCCAGCATAATGTTGGACTGGATTCCAAGGGTGGAATCGCGTCGGCACAGTGCTGCACACGATGAGACAACACCCTTTCGGATAGGTCAATGGCTTGGGAAATGCAGGACTGTTCAGCGGCCCAGCACGTGGCGGCATTCGGCTCTGATGATAGCCGAAATCTGGACATGCATCGGGTTGGGCAGGTCATCCAGCTCGGGGTCGAACGGCCCCGCCTGATCGGAAAGATATTCGGCCGCCCACCCGACCAGATCGCGGTCCTGATAAGCGTTCCGCGTCGGCGCATTCACGCGGAGCCATGATCGGAGCTGATCCTCGAAGAGGGACAGCCCGCCCTTCAAGGCGTGATAGCCGACTTCCCAGTCCTTGGCCGAGAACGGCGGGACCGATGGGCTTCTTTCGTTGCCGAGCAGACGCCCGGCGAACTGCGCGCATTCGATGTAGTCGGTCAGGTGCCGGGGCGACGCCTGGCACGAAGGATTGAGAAGGGTCCGAATGATATGGGATTCGAAGGTGTCCGCGCCGTCTCCCAACTCGACGTTGGCGACGCGTTCCTGCAAGACGCGATCAAAGCGCGGCCACCGGCGCCCCGACGTAGTCCGCGCGTAGGCGAGGGGTTCGAGCACGCAATGATGAACCGGACAGGTCCTGAAACATTCGAGCTGCCACCATACGCKGTGGTAGGGTGTCTCGGCTACGCATTCTCGGCACTGAAGATTCCGGGCCCAACGAAACTGGCCTCGTGCGAATATCTGGCCTGCCAGGCGAACGCTTCCTTTCGCCTCGACAGGCGTCCACCACCGAAGCCGCTCCTTGTACTCTTCGGAGATAGGCAGAAGGAAGATCCGCTCGAGCAGCTCGTCTGACCGGAAGATTCGATTGATCCCGATCTCGGAGGCGTAGTTTTCTGGAAGATAGGAGCACTCGTCCATCACCAGGCGGCTGAAGTAGCTGCTCGCCGGTTCGCCGGGCAGAGGGAGAACCCGCCAGAACGTAAATGGGCGCGCACTCATTGTAGCGTTGCCTTGTAGCCAAAATAGTCGAAATCGTCTCCGGGACGGATCCTCGTGCGCACCGCCTCCCGCAAGTGCTCGACCAGAATGCATGCGGAACGATCATTAAGCGCAAGGTAGCCGGCCTCCTCGACGAGGTTCATCACCCGGCCGATCTGGCCGGCGCTGTGCTTATGGAAATCGGTGACGTATTCATCCAGACGGCTGGGGAGAGCGAATGGAAGACGCCTGTCGATGCTTTTGAGAAGGTCGGCGAAGAGCTTGAGGCCGGCCGGAGTGGCCGATAACGGATCTAGGAACTCCGATCGATAACCTCGCCTCTCGAAAGACGGGATGTCATACACGAACTTGTCGACATCAGGCTCGCCAACAAGCAGCACGCTGACCATACGCGTGTCGATGACGTCCTTGACGAAACCATACATCTCGGCAGCCACGTGCGAAGACCTGTGATTGAAGAACATGAATTGGGCGTCGTCCAGGATCAGCAGTTCCGTCCTGCACTTCAGCACCCGGTCGACGGACCAGTCGATGGGATCTTCACGGCTAAGAATTCGATGGGGCGAGGCCGTCGCGCGCTGGAACTTGTTCCCCAGCCGTTGGCGAGACATCCCGAGCGATGCGCTAACGTAAAGGACGGGATATTCCATCCCCATCTCGCCCTCGCGTGCCGTATAAAGCTCCGCGTAGGCCTCGCTAATCACGGTCTTGCCGGCGCCGGATTCCCCCAGCAGCCCGCCGACCACTCCCAGGTTCGGCAAGCCGCCGTCGACTGGACGATGAAGCCTGGCGATCATCGCCAGGCCCCGGTTATAGGTGTGATACGGCACTCTCAGGAACTTGATGATGTGCTGACGTTTCGAAACCGGAAGGCGGCTTGCGACGGCCCGAGCCTCTGGTGTGTCGAAGATCATATCCGAGTGTCCGGGCATCTCGTCGCCTCCTAAACCAGCCATCCGCCGAACTCGTCGAAGCCGATGTCGGGCGAGCCGGCGTCAGCCTCGTCGGTCAGCGGCGAGTCCGGAAAGACCTTTGGTTCGTGGTTCTTCCGGTCTKGCATTTCGAAAGGCGTCACGAGACCGGCGCGGCTGCTKAGGACGGGCGGGGCCTCCTGGATCGCGGGGTTGGCCATATCGATGTGGTTCTCGCCGTATTCGGTACTGGCCAGTTTGTAGCGCCGCGACATGGCGAACTTGCCGACCGCACGTTCGTAAAGCGAAGCCAGCGTACGACCGGTCTTGATCGTCCCGTGCGCCTGATGGGCCTTGATCACGGCCTTGGCGAGTTCGGTCTTCGCGAAGAGCAGGTTCGCGGCGTTCACCGCTTTCTTCATCTTCTCGCGCAGGAACTTGCGGATCCACTTGTGCTCGTAGTATCGCAGACCGTTCGCATAGGGCTGGTCGGCGGGCGCCGCAGGGACCTCGAGCCATCGCTCGGTCTTCGCGTAAGGGTCCTGAATCCATGCGACGCCGAGATTCCATGGAGAGCGACGCGCCTTGAACTTCCTCCCCTTGCTCGCACGCTGGGTGGAGAGAAACAGGAGTTCGGGAGAGACGTAGGTGATGTGATCCCAGACGAAGCCCTTCTTCGGGTTCAGCGACACCTCGGCGTACTGACCTGCGATACGAACGAAGATTTCCGGATCGATCAGGGGAGGCGAGGGCGCCCGCTTGATGCCAGCCCGCCAGACTTCGTCAGGAATTCCCTGAAAGGTGGCCAGTTCGCCCAGACCCTGCGTCGGCTTCAGGTGGTGGATGTAGGCGAGGTAGTAGGTGAGGAAACCTCGGATCTGCGGCAGGGTCATCTTCGGCATCGCCTTCTGCATCTCCTCGTCGTATTTCATCCGCTCGGCGACGGAGTGACCCGTAGCGCCCGGCAGCCGATTGACGACGGCCCGGTCGAGGATGTGAAAGAGATGCTCCTCGGCGCCCTTCTCCCAGCCTCTGGCGGGGCGATAGGCGACTGTCTGAATGCCGAGTTCCTTCAAGGATTCGGTGATGTTGAGGCCGACAAGGTGCTTGGCGTTGTCGGTTCCGAGCCGCAGCGGACGGCCCCACCACGGGTACATCGCACCTGAGAGTGGATCGATCGACTTCTCGAAGAGCATGTGCTGGAGCCCTTCGAAGAAGCTCTCGTAGGACGGCGGCTGGAAGGAGATCGAGAACCCGACCACGATCCCGCTGCAGCGGTCACGGAAGGTGAGGACGTGCGGGCGGCCATAGGCGATGGCGAGCTCCGGATCGATGCCGATGATATTCATCACGGCATGGTCGACATCGACGATCTCGAGCGGCGCCTCCGGCCGCAATTGACGCAGCGAGGTCATGTGCCTGATTTCGGCATAGTCTCGTCCGCTCTCCAGAACGTCGCGCTCGTAGTCGTTCAGATCGTGCAGCCGGCGCTGGATCGTCCTATCGCTGTGGCGGCAGGTGCCGTCTTCGTTCAGCAGGAGTTCCCGGATATGGTGGAAGTCGCCGTCGGGCTGCGCGAGCGCCATGAGGATGGCCTGCACCATCCCCCACTGGCCGCCCGCCTGGACGGCGAGATGGACGGCCTCTTGCATGGCGCGGACGACCTCGCTGCCCTCGCGGGGACCGTAGTTGCCGGAATTGCCCTGGCGGACGAAGTTGATGAGACGGTCGAAGCGGCCGCCGTTCTTGTCGCGGTCGTGCCAGTTGTAGACCGTGTTGACGCACGGTGGCTTTGGATCCTTGATCTCCTTCGCCACCTCCTCAATGACGTCGCCTCGCTGCTTTCTAGTGAGCGTGCGCGTCCGCAGTTCGATCATCCTGAGATGGCACGCGTCGACGTAGGCCATTCGCCGGTGAGCGCTCTTTCGCTCCGCCTCGGTGACCGACGCCGCGGCACCTGGCAGGTTTCTCCCTGCGGCCCCTTTGGCAGACATCGGCCTGATGCGTTTTTGGCGGTTCAGTTCGCCGATCTGCCAGATGGAAAGGGTGATGCTGTCGTTGGTGACGAGCTGCTGGAACTGGGCGATCGCCGGAAATTCCGGCGACGGTTGAAACCAGTTCACGAAGCGAAACATCGCGTAACGCGTCTTCTCCGCGTTAAAGAGCGTGAAGGCGTCCCCGACACGGAGGTCGGGGCACTGCATGTCGAACCCGCGGCCCGGATCGGGCGGGACGTCGAGTTCGTAGAAGGTCTTCACGGGCTGCAGATAGCGCCCGTCGGTATATTCAAAGGACATCGCAGATCCTCCGGTTCGTCATGCCGCTCGTTCGAAGCGCAGTTCGGTTGTTGGGGACGCCGCAAACGCAGGCGGCGGCGGCGTGATATGCGTGAACTGCGAAAACGGGACCCGGACATCGACCCCGATCCTGCCTTCCATCGCCAACTGCATGATCGCGGAGAAGGCCGGATTGACCTCGCCTACCGTCTTCCACTCGTCTTCGTCGGCCCATCGTCCCATCAGCGTGTTCCGCGTGATCGAGCGCATGACCGTGCCGATCCGGGTCGGCAGGGGAAGCGTGAGGATCTCCGCGGCGGCCTCGTCGATCCAGGGCTGCTGGGCGGCGATCCTCTTGTGCCGCCACATGGTGCGCAGGTTGTCGATMAACGGCCGCATGTGCAGCGTGCGCTCGTCCAGGAGGCGATACTGCGCGCCCAGATCGGCGAAGATCTCGCACATGGCCTGCGTCCGATGGGCCGGCCACCCGAGATGGCGCTGGACGTAGAAGCCCATCACGTCGATCACGACGACGGAACCGTCGCGGCGTCGGATGGCCAGATCGGGAACATGCTCCCTCCATTTCCCGGACGAGGGGCGATACCCGACGGAGACGGGGAACTCTGCGACCGCCATGTTGAAGGGGTTCGTATCGACGTGGATCATCGCGTCGGCCATCAACGGCTCGCGCGTCCGGACGACGCCGCGGACGGACTTCGCCGTCGGATGCCATCCGGGCAGGGTGACGTATCGGCTTCCCGGCTTGATCTCTTTCTTGGGGGTGTTTCCCTTGCCGAAGACCTCGTCCCAGTAGACCTGGTTCTTCAGTCGCTCATGAAGCTGCATCGGGGGCCTCGCTCGTCTTGACATGATATGCGGACGGCTGAAAGACCGAGCGCCTGCGGAGCGCTTCGGCCGGGTAGGGCGCAAGCTCCGCCAGCCGGCGGACGATCTCGACGGAGACTCCCAGATCGACAAGATCCGCGGCGTCTACGGGGGCGGGAACCCTTTGAATTCGTAAAAGGTCACTCAAGACAAAACCTCTCCATTCACGATCCGCGAAGGCGGAGCGCGTCGGGCACGACGTCGGTTTTAATGGTGCGCGGCTGATCGGCCGGGCGAGCGGACCGTGCTTTATGAACGCCGAAGAATCAAGCGCGCCGCCAGTTGTACCACTTAGCGGAAAACGACGATGAAACAGCAGCTTGCGAGACTACGTCGCTAAAGAACGAAGTCTTCCTCGGCACGGTTTGGCGAAATCATGTGGTACGGCGTGGTACACGAAGTATCGATCAAGTAGTTCCGAATCCGCCCCGCACCACGCGCCGCGCATGCCGTTCCAACGGCACGAACTGTCGAATGTATGAAAATGGAGGCTGGTCGAAAGATCCCCGGCGATACGCGGTGCGTGGAGGCGCGGGACTCCCGCGCGCTGTCCAGGCCGCACCTAGTGGCGTATTCGTAAATCGATCCGGGTCATGTCATGTCTCCGCGTGAGGAAACTGTCTGGCGTTGCAGCGATCATTGCTGCAGGCATCTATGCCGACGCGCATATGTTCTCATTTTGTTCGGACTGTCAAGCGGTGTCGGCATTTAGCCCGCCTGGTCGCCCCACCTGCGTGGGCCGCCGGGCTATTCGTGGCTGACCAGCAGTATGAGGACGGCTTGGACCCAGACCAGTCCGCCGCATTTTCATAGTCGACGGCCCGGTCACGCGCAGCAGGTCGACGCCGGGCCGCAACACGAGGAAGACGTCCGCGTCTGTTCCTCCAGCCACCGGTCGCGCGGCTTGCAGCTCGCCGGGCGCGGCGACAGGTCGATGCGGACGACCGCGTCTCGCACTTGGGGCGTCGATGCGCAGTAGAGCGCCATCGGCGCGACGCCGTCGCTCACCTCGAACGTCAGCTTGGCACTCATGGGTAGGCCGACGTGTTCGGATACCTTGCGGATGATGGCGGCGAACTTGCCGGCCGGCATGTGCATGCGCGCGTCCTCGTCGACGTCCCATAGCTGGATGAAGATTTCCGTCCATGATTCCGGATTGCCGCCGCAGTCCAGCGCGTCGAAGCGCCCGCTCTTCACCTCGGTGACGTGGTAGCCCGTCCTGACGTCGCGGTCATCGTAGCGGAAGACGAGCGGGACGCCGGCGTTGGCGTCGAGCGCCGACAGAAGGGCGCCCAGATCGATGTCGCTCGATTGGGTCTTGTCGATGACGTTCATATCGGTTATCCCTGATTTCAACGTTTCAAGGATTGTTGAAATATGGAAGAACGTCAAGCCCTCATGTCGTTCGCGGCGCTGTCGCAGGAGACCCGTCTCGCCGTCGTGCGCACCCTCGTGGTGGCCGGTCCCGCCGGAATGGCGGCCGGAGCGATCGCCGAGAAGATGGGCGTCTCCCCGTCCAACATCTCCTTCCATCTGAAGGAGCTCGAGCGGTCCGGACTGGTCGCGCAGCGCAGGGAATCGCGCTCGATCGTATATAGCGCCGACTACGACGCGCTTTCCGGTCTCGTGCGGTTCCTGATGCTCGACTGCTGCGCCGGACACCCTCGGATCACCGGGGAACCGGAGAATGCTGATGCCTGCTGCGCCAGCGAACCGGAAAAAGACGTCGCAAATGTCTGATGCAATGGGGACGACGTCGGTCGCGACGATATCGGCTCTCGGGCTAACGCAGATCATCGGCTACGGCACGCTCTACTATTCCTTCTCGATCCTCGCGCCTGGAATGGCGAAGGATCTCGACATCTCCCTCCAACAGGTCTTCGGCGTATTCTCGGCCTCGCTATTCGTCGGCGGCCTTTCCGCACCGATCATCGGAAAGCAGATGGATCGGATCGGCGCGGCGACGGTCCTCACCATCGGCTCTGTGCTTTCAGCCCTGACGCTCGGGCTCTGCGCCTGGTCTCCGTCCATCGTCGTGTTTGCGATCGCCGTGGTCCTGATCGAGATCGCGTCCGGCATGGTTCAGTACCAGGCCGCGTTCGCGGCACTGGTCGAAAGCGATCCAAAGACCGCGTCGCGCAGCATCACTTATCTGACGCTGATCGGCGGCTTCGCGTCGACGATCTTCTGGCCGATCTCCGCCACGCTGATGGGCTATCTCACATGGCGCGAGATCTATGTAACCTTCGCGGTCCTCAACCTGTTGGTCTGCATGCCGCTGCACCTGTGGATGGCGAGGAGGGGCCGGGCCGCCGTTGCGGCCGGGGTCGTCCGCGCGCGTGAGCACGTCGTCGGGGCGGTGCCGCCGGAAAGGGTCCGTGGCGCGATGATCGTCGTGTCGACCGCCTTCGCGATCCTTGGCTTCACGCTGGCGTCCATTCTCGCTCACATGGTTCCGATKCTCGACGATCTCGGCCTGGGCGCGGCGGCGGTCGTCGTCGGTTCCCTGTTCGGCCCGGCGCAGGTTCTGAGCCGCCTGATCAACATGATCTTCGGGACGCGGTTGTCCCCGCCCGTCCTCGCGGTGATCTCGGCGGCGCTGATGGTCGTCGGCATCGTCATCCTGGGCGTGAGCGGAAGCTGGCTGCCGGGATCGGTCGCCTTCGCGATCTGCCTGGGGCTGGKATCGGGCATCAACTCCATCGCTCAGGGCAGTCTTCCCCTCTACCTGTTCGGCAGCGACGGCTACGGAGCGATTACGGGCAAGATGGCGGCCGCTAGGCTGGCGCTTGGGGCCGCAGCGCCCTTTGCCTTCGCGGCCGCGATGCAGAGCCTCGGGATCGGCCTGTCGCTGTTCGCTACCGCCGCGCTCGGCGTCGTGGGAATGGCTGCATTCGCCAGCGTCGCGATGACGACGAGACGGGATCTCGTCGCCGCGGAATAGCCCACGCTTTCAGATTGACTTCAACTGCACCCGCTGCTCCAGCTTGGCGGCGTCTTCCTTGCGCTCGCTGTAGCGGTCGGTGAGGTACGACGAGGCGTCGCGGGTCAGCAGCGTGAACTTCACCAGCTCCTCGCAGACGTCGACGACGCGGTCGTAGTAGGACGACGGCTTCATACGCCCGTCGGCGTCGAATTCCTGAAACGCCTTGGCGACGCTGCTCTGGTTGGGGATGGTGATCATGCGCATCCAGCGACCGAGGATTCGGAGCTGGCCCAGAGCGTTGAACGACTGCGATCCGCCAGACACCTGCATGACCGCGAGCGTCTTGCCCTGCGTGGGCCGTACGGAACCTACGGCCAGAGGAATCCAGTCGATCTGAGACTTCATAACCCCCGTCATCGCGCCATGGCGCTCCGGGCTGATCCAGATCTGGCCCTCGGACCATTCCGACACCTCCCGGAGCTCCTGGACTTTTGGATGGCTGACCGGCGCATCGTCGGGCAGCGGCAGCCCCCTGGGATCGAAGATCCTCACCTCGCAACCGAGACGCTCCAGCAGACGCCGGGATTCATGGGCGAGCAGACGGCTGTACGAGACCTCCCGGATCGAGCCGTAGAGGATCAGGATGCGTGGCTTGTGCGCCGAGAACGCGGGCCGCAAGGCATCGAGATCGGGCTGGCGAAGATGGCTTTCATCAAGAGCGGGGAATCCTTCAGACAATGCGCTTTCCCTCCGCATCGAGAACGCGTTCGCCGTCCTCCTTGGTGAAGGCGCCCTTGTGCGTGTCGGGCAGGACGTCGAGCACGACCTCGGAGGGACGGCACAGGCGGGTGCCAAGCGGCGTAACGACGAACGGACGGTTGATTAGGATCGGGTCCTTCAACATGGCGTCGAGCAACTGGTCGTCGGTCAGATCGATATCGTCGAGACCGAGTTCGGCGTAGGGCGTTCCCTTCTCGCGGATGGCCTGCCGGACGGTCAGGCCGGCGTCGGCGATCATCCTCGCCAGCTCGGCCCGCGACGGCGGCGTCTTCAGGTATTCGATCACGGTCGGCTCGATGCCGGCGTTGCGGATCATCTCCAGCGTGTTGCGCGACGTGCCGCATGCGGGGTTGTGGTAGATGGTGACGTCCATGGTCAGTTCCTTTCGGTGACGGCGTTTCGGGAGACGGCGGGCGCGGCTTCGTACCAGCCCTTGGAACGGTTCACGATCCAGACGACGGACAGCATGACCGGGACCTCGATGAGGACGCCGACKACCGTCGCCAGCGCCGCGCCCGACTGAAAGCCGAACAGGCTGATCGCGGCGGCCACGGCCAGCTCGAAGAAGTTGCTCGCCCCGATCAGCGCCGACGGTCCGGCGACGCAGTGCTGTTCGCCCGACATGCGGTTCAGCAGGTATGCCAGGCCCGAGTTGAAGTAGACCTGGATCAGGATCGGAACGGCGAGGAGGCCGATGACGGCCGGCTGAGCGATGATCTGCTCCCCCTGGAAGCCGAACAGAAGGACGAGGGTGGCGAGGAGCGCGACGAGCGACAGCGGCTGCAGTCTCGTCAGCAGCGCGTCGAGGGATCGAGTCGTGCCGTCGGCAGTCAGGCGTCTCCGCAGGACCTGCGAGATCGCGACCGGGATCAGGATGTAGAGGACGACCGAGATCGTCAGGGTGTCCCAGGGAACGGTGATGGCCGACAGGCCCAGCAGCAGTCCGACGATCGGCGCGAAGGCGACGATCATGATCGCATCGTTGAGCGCGACCTGCGACAGCGTGAAGTGCGGCTCGCCGCGGGTCAGGTTCGACCACACGAAGACCATCGCAGTGCAGGGGGCGGCGGCAAGAATGATCAGACCTGCGATGTAGGAGTCGATCTGGTCTACGGGCAGGTACGGCCGGAACAGCCAGCCGACGAACAGCCATCCCAGCAGCGCCATCGAGAACGGCTTGACCGCCCAGTTGACGAAGAGCGTCACCCCGATGCCGCGCCAGTAGCCGCCGACCTTGGCCAGAGAGCCGAAGTCGATCTTCAGGAGCATCGGGATCACCATCAGCCAGATGAGGACGGCGACCGGGATGTTCACCTTCGCGACCTCGGCAGCGCCGATGACGTGGAAGACGCCGGGCATGCCATGACCAAGGGCGACGCCGACGACGATGCAGAGGAAGACCCAGACGGTCAGGTATCGTTCGAACTTCGACATCTCATTTTGCCTTTGCGGATTTGACGGACGCTCCTTCGAGCGAGCCGATCTGGCGAAGACGCTGCTGGAGCGCGAGGCGGTCGATCGAGGCGAGCGGCAGGTTGACGAAGGCGGAGATGCGGTTCTTCAGGAAGCGGGCCGCCTGCGCGAAGGCGCGCTGGATCTCGATTTCCGTGCCGACGACTGCCGCGGGATCTTCGACGCCCCAGTGCGCCGTCATGGGGTGGCCGATCCAGACGGGGCAGGCCTCTCCGGCCGCGCTGTCGCAGACAGTGAAGATGAAGTCCATCTCGGGAGCGCCCGGTTCGGCGAAGACGTCCCAGCTCTTCGACGAAAAACCGGTCGACGGATAGCCCAGCGCCTCCAGCTCCTTCAGCGCGTGCGGGTTCACTTCGCCTTTCGGCTGGCTGCCCGCCGAGAACGCCTTGAAGCGTCCGCCACCATCCATTTCGAGGATGGATTCGGCGAGGATGGAGCGTGCGGAATTGCCCGTGCAGAGAAACAGCACGTTGTATGTCTTGTCGGTCATGGTCTTCGTCCGTGTTAGGTCGGTGGCCTGTTGAGTTTCATGATCGTCGCCGACGCCGGGCAGAGGCMCGATAGCTGGCGGGTCGAAAGGATCGCCGGCGGTGCGGACCCGCGTTCGATGCGCGCGAAGCCGATGGATTCGAAGAAGGGCGCGGCATCGGTCGTGGCGAGGTAGACGTCCATGGCGCTCGGCGCCTTGGCGATGGTCAGCTCGACGAGCGGACGGCCGAATCCTTGTCCACGGAACTCCGGAACGATCACTACGGAGCGAAGAAGGACGGCGTCGTCGCCGCAGGACTCGATGCCGGAATATCCCAGAATGCGACGGTCGCCGTCGAAGAGGGCGAAGTAGCCGCGAGCCGGTCCGTCGAGATCGTCGACCAGCAGTCCGGCGGACGTCAGAGCCGCCTTCAGTGTGTCGGAGACTGGTATCCGTTCGAGGCTCAGTTCACGCATCGCTGGGTCTCCGGCGCGCAGCAGGGGGTGAGATCGGCGATGAGCGGCGCGCAGAGTTCGGCGTTGCCACCGCAGCAGTCCTTGAGCAGGAACAGGGTCAGGGCACGGAACCCTTCGAGGTCGGCGCGGTAGATGATCGACCGGCTCTGCCGCTCGCTCTTGACGATGCCCGCGCGCTGCAGCGTCGCGAGGTGGGCGGACATGGTGTTCTGCGGCACGTCCAGCATCCGGGCGAGTTCGCCTGCGGGCACGCCGTCCGGCTCCGCCTTCACGAGCGCGCGAAACGTCTCAAGACGTGTCGACTGGGCGAGGGCGGCCAACGCCGCGATAGCTACCTTTGATTCCATATATCCAGAATGATGGATATATTGTCGTGTGTCAACGGATTTTGTGCGCGGCCGAGCATGGCACGGTCCGACCTCCGTCCACGCAGGAGCGGCGATTGGATCTTGCACGGCCAGACGCCATCCTGGAGCGAATACAAACCGGATCCGTTCAATGACCGTAATCCTCGACAAATCCGTAGAATTCCTCGGCTTTCCCGCCTCGAAGCTTCAGACGGTGCTAGGCGCGTGGGTCCGCGCCGGTGCATGGCCGAACACCGTGTCGGACAACAAGAAGGCCGAGCTTCGTGGGGGCGTGGTCAGCGCGATGCTCGGAGAAGCCTGGCTGCGCGGCCTGATTTCGACCGTCGGCCACGAGCGGAAGGAAGCGGCGGACGGTCGCCTGAGTCTCACGGAAGCGGGAGCCACCCTGGTCACCGCGCAGAAGCGCGGACGGACGGCGAAGGAAAAGGCCGGCAAGGTCCTGAAAGGGCTCCTCGACCGCGCGCAGAAGCTTTCGCAGGACGCGGAGGCGCCGGCTGCGGCGGACCGCATCTGGGTGTTCGGCAGCTACGTGAATCCTGAGAAGACGGAGGTCGGCGATCTGGACGTCGCCATCGAGTGCGGCCGCACAGGCGTCGTGCCGTATGGCGGCGCTATCGGCGAGTACATCAAGAAGCACTATCCCGGCATCGTTCCGGAGGACAGCGGCGACTGGAAGCGCGGCCGGTTCGAGAGCAGCTTCCTCTCGAAGATGCTCTATGGCGCGCGCAGGCATCCTCTCATTTCCGAAACTGACATCGGCATCCTGAAAGACCTTCACTGCCCCTGTGCGCTGGTGTTCGACCGCGAGAGGGGCGGCATCATCGAGCCGGAATACTTCGAGCATCATCCGGATTCCAAGCGGCGCGGCGACAACATCTACGAGCGACAGGTGATGCCCGACCTCGGCGTCGCCGGGACGGCCTTCGAACCGACGCCGCATTTCGTGGTGCTCCCTCAGTTCGCCAACGGCGCTTCGGCGAAGGCGATCGAGGCGGCCGTGTCCGCGCACGACGAGAATCCGAACAGGTTCACGATCAAGTCCATAAGCGGGCCGTCTCTGACCGTGGAGCGGCGAATGGAATTCGGACATCGCCGATGGGAGCTTACCTACTGGATCGTGGACGGCGGCGGCGACAACTCGGCACAATGGGAAGGAGGCGCGGCGAGGAGACTTGCAGCGCTCGCCCACGCCGACCTCGTCAGGCTTGCGGAGCATCGCGCACAGTCGCTCGGAATGGAGGAGATCGTGGTCAACGTCGAGCCGGCGCTCCACGGGCCGGACAGCGCGCTGGCGAGAGAAATCCGTGCTTCGCTGTTCGACTGTCTGAGCGACGAGGACGAACCAGCAGGCATCGCGCCGTCGCGCGCCTACGGCGTCCATCTCCATTGCTGCGGCGGCGGGATCGGCTTCAGCGCGCCGCACGCCTACGACGACGAAGCCTGGGAGGCCGCGGGCGACACCGTGCCGTTTTCCCGCGAAGAATACGAGCAGTGGGCGGAGCCGCTGGAACACGAGCTCGACTGGCCGCCGCAATGGGGTTTCGAGGGCGAAGAGAGCGACGCGTCTCATCAGGCTTCGATGTGACACTGTTGCGGGTGCTCGGGGAAGGCGGCAACAGCAATGGCTCCTTTGAGAAGGCACAGGAAAGTTGATAAAAGCCTTACCGAACCCCATCATTCCATGGTGTGGCGGAGAGCAGGATGACTTCGAAATTTCGAAACTGGCATGATTTGGACACGTTCATTGAGGATGTCGACTTCGCCTTCCCTGTGACCCAGGAGATCGTCGATTGGTGGGGATCCAAGTTCGACAGGTTCGACCTCCTTCCCAAAGACATTTGCTCGCGATTGGTGGATGGCTTGCCGTTCGCAAGGAACTGCACGATCACCGAAATCAGCATTGACCAGGAAATTGTTCGAGCCGAAATCGAGGGATATGATCGGCAAGGCGAAGTTTTCTTCACCGGTCGATCGGTCGAATTTGTCGAGCGACAGGTTCATCTCAACACCACCGGCGTCGTCCCGCGCGCCCAAGGTCAGGGGTACGGGCGCCTCCTGGCACGGAATTGCTATCGTCTCGCCCGTGAACTCGATTTGGATCGACTAGGTGTCACGGCGATCGACGCGGGCGCCTACACATGGGCTCGCGCGGGGTTCCTGCCAACCTTCGAGTCTTGGAACTTCGGCCGGTGCAAGGAGCGCATCGTCACGCATATGGTCGAAATTCCCGAAATCGACTGGGAAACCCGCAACAACATATATCGACTTCTGGGCTCGGACGAGCAGCGGAACCTATGGGATGTCGCCGATCTTGAGATGCCGGTGATGTCCGCCAAACTTCCCGAGACAGAAATCCCACTCGGTCGAGCGCTGCTGGCAGAAAGCAATGCGTCATGGAAAGGAACGGTCGAGTTCTACCGCGAGGACGATGGCCTGCTGGAAGATCAACTTGATCGGGCGAGAGACTATCTCGGACTCGGTCCAGAGGAGTGAAACTCGGCTATTTCCTGTTCGACGTCTTCAGTATTCAAATTAAGCTGACGTGCGATCCATTCGGGTGAAAAGCCGTGAACTTCAGACATCCGCCGTATCGAAGCCCTTTTGCGCGCAGTCACCTCGCCACGCTCGGAGTCGTCACGCCGCTCAATGTCGTGAAGCATGTCATCTGCGTCAGAAATGTAATGTGCTCGTGCCATTTCGGTCTCCTGCTCAAGCTTTACACTACCCCGGTGCAAAAGTCATTCTGTTACGTTTCTCGCCCTCATCCAAGTTAAGCAGGCTCCCGGTTCAGTATCCGCAACCTCCTGATCTGGCTCGCCACGCCAGCAGCGCCTTCGAGACGATCTCGTCCGACATCTCATCGATGTGCGCGCGATATCCTCGATTAACCGATCGGCGACTTCGTCCACCGGTGCGATATTTCCGGTCTCTGGTGAGCAAACCGCGCAACGCGCCCGACGCCGTTACGCCCCGCCCGAGCAGGTGTCGTCTTTCCGCGCGCGCAAGCTTCTGCACGCAGTTCGCCGCCTCGACGGCCGAAGCCGCGACCACGGCGAAGGCTCCGTCCATGGCTTCCTGGCATCGTAGGGAACGGTCGGGATGTCCGTCGAAGGAAGGGGAGGAATCTCTGCTCATGCCATTGAGATGTCGTCCGCTATCGAACCGTCAAGGCGCCGATCTTGACTGAAGTGCCGGCATCACCATCTCAGAATGAATGCCCCCGGAGCCTCGACATGAACAACCTCGTCCTCACGACCGTCTTCGATGACGACATGATGGAAATCCTGCCACCCGAGCAGAACACGCTCGGCGCGGGGGAGGCATCCCTATGCGACTGTTGCGGACGTCGGGCGCTCATGGACGAGGATTGCTGCGGCATCTGCGAAGAGTGCCTGTCGCCATGAGCGATGTCGCTGCCGGCATCGGGGTTTTTTCAAAGCATGCTTGATCCGTTCGACATGGTTCCCCGGCACTTCATCACCGCGCTCGAACGCCGCGATCTCGGCGGTCGTCAGGCCGGTGGTGATCGCCAGTTCCTCCAGACTGTAGCCATTCTCGAGCCGTGCTTCTCGCAAGGCGTTGCTCGCCCCGAAATTCTTCGACACGTGATCCATTGAGTTCTCCTGGTTGGATTACTTTTGTGAGCGAACCAGCCTTCGCGACGAAGGCGTTCGCTTACTACTGCTTCCGCTCTCCGGTCGCTGCGAGCCTCAGCTTCCGCAGTCGTTCGGTTTTCTCCTCGCGGCGCCGACGTTCTTCATCGGCCGCCTCCTGCGCGAATGTGTTGGTGCGCTCGACCGCGGCCGCGCGCTGGCCGACGGTCAAGGTTCGTCTGATCCTTGAAACCATGATGTCCATCTATGTGAGTGGTTCACGATATATGGTGATCCGCGCCCGAAATCGCAACGCATGGCTGCCCTTCGCCGCACGCGTGGATCACACCATTGAAGTGACCGCCATCTCTTATCATTTACTGGTCACACCCCGTTTCGATGACCGCTGGCGCGACACCCCTCTCCGTCGAGCCGCGGTCGTCCGGGATGGACGAGGGCGCTCCCCGGCGACGGGTCGAGCGCCCTTTGCGTATTGAATTGATGGCCCGCGGCCGCTCAGGACTCCAGCAAACGCGAGTATAGAGGGTGCTCGGCTTCTTCATTTGCAGTGACTTCTATCGTGGTTACCTCGAGGGCCATCTGCGCCCCTATCTCACTTTTTGCTCTAAGTTGTAAGAACGTGACGAGATCAACACCGGCGCGGACAGTGTCGGATGCAACCGATGCGAGTTTCTGCTCGAACATGTCTTCCGCACGCCGCAGACAGTCGACGACCTCAGCCGCATTCACACCGGCGAAGACCAGCCTGTGCCGCACTTGCTCAACAAATTCGTCTCTAAATCTATTCGGGGTCCACCAGGGAAAGACCAAAGATCTCCACACATAGAAACCAACAAACATTTCCAGTTCTGGGAATCGAAGCGGTGAAAGATAGTCGGTTGGCGCAATGGTCACGTGCTTACTCCTGGTTCCAGGAATAATAGATGCCGGCGAGTTTGACACAAATGCCCAAGCCGCGAAGAAGATCCTTGACGCCCGTTCGGCTGTTCTCTAAACGTTCTCCCCATCATGTTTTACATCGCTCGCTACGCCTCGGCACGAATACGTTGACCGACTGCCGGACCCAGTCCGGCGTCCGCCTTTCCGTATTGTGTTCACGAGGGTGCCATGAAGAGCAGTCCCTTCGAGAGGCCGCCGGGCGATGTCGTCCCGCGAAACGAGCCTCCTCGCTTTTATTACCCGCTTGCCACCGTCAAATGCGCTGGACTCGCCGTCTTCCGCAGCCAGGAAGCCCGCGACTTCGCATGCCTGCTCGACGTCGATCGGGATGTCACCCGATGGTCGTGCGACGGCATCGATCTGATCTATGGCGGGGAGACCTACCGCGTCGACTTCGTCGTCACCGGGACGGATGACCGAACCTTCGTCGTCGACGTCGCCGAGGACGCGCCAAGACCGCCCGACTGGATCGAGCTGGCCGTCGCGCGGGCAGGGCACGCATACCGCCCGGTCGCCATGCGCGACTTCATCTATACCAATCGCCTTCTCAACGCCAAAGATCTACTCCGTTACGGCTTCTATCGATGCCCGCTCGGCGATCGCGTGCGTATTCTTGCCGCGCTCGACGAGATGGGATCGCTCACCGTCGCCGAGGCGCTTTCCGACTTCCGGGAGGGCCGGCCGATGGCCTGCCTTGCCGCGCTGATCCTGCAAGGTTTCCTGGAGGTCGATCTGGACGACGCCCTGATCGGCCCCGAGACGGTCGTCCGCCGGATACGCGACTGAGGACTGCACATGCATCTTCAGAAACCTATCCTGGACACGATCATGAGAAACCCGAAAATCTTGAGGGAGGGCCAAGGCCTTCCCGAATACGTCGCCTACGCCAATCTTAGGCAGGGCATCCGTCCATTCCTGAGGGCCAGCCGCTACTCCGTTGCGGTCGTCCGGCCGCCCGGTACCGACGCCGCGGCCTACCAGTCGGCCGCTCGCAACTACATCGGCAACCGTCGCTTCGAACGCGGTCATGTCGTCGACTTCTCGAAGGAGAAGCCGCGCCTMGTCGATGCGCTCGCCATCGAGGCGATGCGGCACCCGAAGTCGATCCTGCTGTTTGCCGACATGGCCTCGGTGCCGGACGTCGTCCGGGCGTCGGTCGACCTGCTCGTCGAACTGCGGCCGCCGACGATCGCCTTGATGAAGGGCGTCTTCCAGTGGCGCAGCAAGGTTGCGATCACCGACCGGCAGGCGGAAATCTTCCTGCTGCTCGACGACGACATGAAGCGGGCGATCGCCCGTCCAGGCCGGAACGTCGGCCGCATGCTGGCCCAGCTCGTCATGCGTCCGCGCKACCAGCAGCCCCAGCCGCGGCCGCGGCCTGCCGCGCCGGGCAACGACGACGCCGAGTATCGTCTGGAGTCCATGCCGGGATACGGCGAGGCGAAGGATTGGGGCATGCAACTCTCCGACGATCTCGCGGATTGGAAGGCTGGCCGAATCCCGTGGAGCGATGTCGACACGGGTCTGCTGCTGTCCGGGCCGTCCGGCGTCGGAAAGACGATCTACGCACGGGCGCTCGCAAACACCTGCGACGTCGATCTGGTCGTCGCCTCCGCGGCCCGCTGGCAATCGAGGGGCCATCTCGGCGACATGCAGAAGGCGATGTTTGCTTCCTTCGAGGAGGCGAGGAAGAAGGCGCCGGCAATCCTGTTCATCGACGAGGTCGATTCCTTTACGGACCGCGACCGCGAGCAGAGCCACAACGCGAGTTACGTCCGGCAAGTGATCAACAGTTTCCTCGAATGCCTTGACGGCACGGCCGGCCGAGAAGGGGTGGTCGTCGTCGGCGCCTGCAACAATCCGTCGGTCATGGATCCTGCAATCCTTCGTCCCGGTCGCCTCGACCATCACATCCGGCTCGGTTATCCCGATGCCGAGGCGCGCGTGGGAATCCTTCGGCTCCATCTCCGTKGCGACCTGCCGGAGGCGGACTTCTCCMAGTTCGCCGACGACAGCTTCGGCCTTACCGGGGCGGACATCGCGCGGCTTGTCCGGCTCGCCCGTCGCGTGGCCCGACGCMATCGCCGGTCGGTCACCGTCGAGGACGTAATGGCGAGCCTGCCGGGCAGGGTCGTGCTCTCGGAGAAGTTCCGCTGGGCGCTTGCGATCCACGAGCTGGGGCACGCCGCCGTCGCCGTCGCGACCGGTGCCCGGAAGATCTGGGCCGTTTCCATCGAGAGCAAGGCCTCCGCAACAGTGGAGCGGCAGATCCTCGGTGGAGCAGTCATGGAGGCCAGTGAGTTCGAGAACCGCGGCAAGCAGTTCTATCTCGACAACATCGCTATCCATCTGGGCGGCATGGCCGCCGAGCAGGTCTTCCTTGGCGAACACGGGGACGGCGTCGCTTCCGATCTCGACGGGGCAACCCGGCTTGCCATCATCCTCGACCGCCACCTCGGCATGAACGGCGTCCTAAACGCCTGGCCGGCGGGCGTCGACGAGCGGCTGATCGACAGCGTCCGCAGGGTCGACGGGCCGCTTCTTGAGAGGATCGAACCCGTTCTGCAGGAGCAGCTCGGTCGCGCCAAGATCATTATCGAGGCCCATCGGACGTCGCTCGAGGGCCTGTGGCTCGAGCTTATCGGCGGCGGCCATCTTACGGGCAAGCAGATCGTCGACGGCCTGAAACCTGACGACACCACGAACCTTCCGACGCCGAAGACACGCCGGAAGATCAGACAGCGACTTCACGGATAAAGGAGAAACAGCATGACCATTGAATCCATGACGACGACCCCGCCGCCGAAGGTCACCGGCTGGAAGGGCCTGAGCGACGCCGCCCATTTCGAGCGGCTGAAGACCGCCCTGTTCCGGACGCGGGATCGCACCCGGTTMAACCGGGCCGCAGCCGATCGAATCCTGGACGATCTCCGGCACGTCGCCTACAGGCGTGGCTTCGAGGCAGCGAGGGTTTTCCAGTTCCTCGATCAGGCTTACATCGACATGGACGAAGACCTGTCGTCGGCGCAGGACGACCTGAACCGGATGTCGCGAAACCTGCCGCTCCTGCGCGAGGTCGCGGCGGTTGTCGAAGAGATCGAATCCATACGGGATGAGATGTCCGACGAGGCGCGGCTGTTCTTCGGATGGCGGCCGTACGCGGAGAAGTGGGCGTGGCCGAACCCTGTCTGGAACGAGCTGCGGATGGCGTTTCAGGAGGGCAGGGACGATGCCGCAGGGATGCCGACGAGTGCGCGTTGCCCGATTTTTCTATGATGATCGACCACTGCGTCGTCGGCGATCGTCCGATGGTTGAAGGTTTCGCTTTGGACGAAAGGCCTTTCGTCCTAGCGTGCGCCCAAAAGGAGATTCGACATGGATGAGTTTGAGAAAAAGCGGATGGAATACCAGCGACACCTCGACGCCCTCTGGAACGATGCGATCCGCGCCGCCTTCGGGTCGACGCCGCCGACGTCGAGGTCATGGACGGATCCTTACGATTGCGCGGAAGTCCTTCGGCCATTCATGGCCGGAAACTATTCGTTTCTGCCGCCGAACGGCCACCTGCCTCTCGATGGCGTCGAGGTCCATGACGACGGCAGCAAGCTGATGTTCGATCTGAGCAAGACCGGCCTGCTGGAGACGGCGCCAAGGGCCCTGCGGTTCGAGTACATCGAGAGGGCACCCATCGAGTCCTTCTTCCTCCTTGAGCTGCGGCAGATGCAGCCGACCGGCATCTACGAAACCGTCGACGAGTATTCCGAGCAGATCGCGCGGATCGACGGCGAAGACTACGACTACGGCTTGATGGAGCATGGGGTCTGGCGGCATGACGAGGATGGCAACGAGGTGCCCGTCCCTGAAGACGCCAAGACAGTCCTGCGGCTGCTTTCCGGAAAGCTGCTGATCGTCTCCCAGGGGAGCATGTGGAACCATACCAACGAAAACTGGAACGGGAGACACAACGCCATGACCGCGGACGAGATCAGGTCGCTGATCGAGCGGAGCCTTCAGTAGGGTCGAAAGCGGTGCAATCCAGGATTCTCGAGGAACGAAGTTTCAACCATTTCGACGCAACATGCCGGCGACGATTTCGCGGGACGGGGACATCTTGCTAACGAAGAACCATGCGCAGGAAGGATTGAGCCGCGCCTACGTGCAGGCACTGTCGTCCGCCGCTCGGGTCTGGCTCAGCATGAAGGACGAGTTCGACTATGGATTCGACGGTCAGCTAGACCTCATCGCGAGGGTCGAGACCGATCCCACGACCGGAAAGCAGAACCTGGTGAAGGCGGGCTACACGATCGACTTCCAGCTAAAATGCTCGAAGGATTGGAAGGTGGCCGGCGACGACGTCCAATGGAGCATGAAGTCCAAGGCGTACAACAAGCTCGCGGGCCGCGGCCCCGGCGCCGTTCCAGCGATCCTGATCTTGATGTGTCTMCCGGATAACGAGGACSAGTGGATGGAATTTTCCGAAGACTCGCTTCTTCTCCGCAAGTGCTGCTACTTCACGACCGTGACAGGGCCTCGGATCGAGAATGAGAACACGACGCGGCAGATCAGCTTCCCTCGTCGCAACCTGCTGAACGTGTCGTCGTTGACGACCATCCTCGACGACAATCGAAAGCGACTCGAAGCCGCCTTCTCAGCGTTCGGGGAGTGACGCCATGGACGCGACCAAGCAATCCATCATGCGCTACCTCGTTCGGCAGGGATGGAAGCAGCAGACGAGCAGGGACGGCGCGCTCACCCGGTTCGTGCGCGCCGAAGACGACGGACGTCCTGCCGTGAACATATTCTTCTCGACGGAGAGTGCCGGCGACGATGCAGACCATGCCGAACTGGCGGCGGCGCTGGAGACCATCCGGCAGGTTTACGAGCTAACGGAATCGGGCCTGCGCGCCATGCTCGTCTCGCTGAGCTTCGACAAGATACTCGCCACGGTGCCGGACGACTATCTGAGGCACGACTCCATCGAACTGAGGGCCGCAAGGTCCTATTTGAACGGCATGAAAGGCGTCATCGCCGCATCGGCGACGACCGTGATAACCGGCGCCCGCTCGTTCCGCCGCACGGTGAAGGAAGCCAAGGAATTCGCGGACGGATGCCGCTTCGCCCACACATTCAAGGGCAGTTTCGGTCTCGCCATCGAATCTCCGGTGGGGTTGAACAACCAGACGCTGATGCCCTTCGCGGAACCGGAATTGCCGCTCGGCAGGAAGACCCTCAGACGAATTGCCGTTGGCCTTGAATCCTTGAAGACGGCCTATGCCCAAGATGATCTCGAACCCATTCTGTCTGCGCCCGATGGCCTGAACGCCAACATGTGCAACGAGCTAGTCGGGATCATTGAAGGAACAGGAATCCCTCGGATCGAGCTTTCCTTCGTCCTTTCCCCAGAGTGGGAGCCCGAGGCGCCGCTGCCTGCGCCGTTCAAGATCGAGACCCGCTACCGCGACATTCTAAAGGACGCCGCGGCCCGCCTTGCAAAGGACGACACCGAAGCCGAAGTGTCGATCTTCGGCCGGATCGTAAACCTGCATGCGGCCGGGAATCCTTCAGACCTTATGGACGACGACGCCGACCGGGTCATTCAGGTGAACTGGGACAGTCCCAACCTGGGAATGGTCAAGGTCTCCATCAGTCTCGACCCAACCCGCTATCTGGTCGCCGTGGAAGCCCATCGGCAAGGGCAGCCCATCACCATCCAGGGAAAGCTTCGGCGGAAGGGCCGCCTGTGGTCTCTCCACGATCCAGGCGATCTCACGGTCCTGTCGATTTGATCCGGCCATCCGCGGGGGCGGGGAATGGACTCGCGACGGCGTGACGCAAGCCTCGCGCAAGCTTCGCCGTGTAGCCATATCGCTGACTAGGGTCCGACCGGCGCAATGTGGTACAGATCGATGTACCACATTGCTTTCGCGCGCCCGTCTGGTGGTACAAAGACGCCGCCAAACGCGGCCGCTATTCTGAGCAAGCTGCGCCAACCGCTTGAATAAACGCGTTTATCACTCTCGCAGAGCCGGCTCAAAATGTGGTACAGCATGCGGAAGATGTGGTACAGCAGGTGGTACAGCAACCCAAATTCACGCCCGTTTCGGTCGCTTTTCCGACCGTTGAAGAGCTTGTCTGAAGTAGTTTTTTGAAGCTGAACTGTCGGCCGCAATCGCAATACACGGCAATCGCCGACGATACTCAAGAATATTTCGAGTAGACTATTGCCTCGGCTGTACCACATTTTCTGTTACTCAGAAAAAAAGTTCGCCGATCTCAAAAAAGGTTGCCGGGCCAGCCACTGGGATTCGCCGCTGCTGAGATGACGTGTCGGCGCCGGTTTGAACAACCGCAATTTCGAGCCTTCGAGGAGGGCTCCGCAGGAGTCCAAAATTATGGGTGCTCAGTCCAAAAATACGTGACCGCAGTCCAAAATTATATGGCGACGCTCAAACAGGACATTCTAACTTTGCGGCTACAGTCCAAAGTCAGATAATATGTATTATGGAACAGCAGAGCGGTTTTCGTTCTGTTGCTTTTTGCCGTGTAATGACGTTTTAGGCATTGGTGTGGAAACTGTGTAAAAGGTCATTTCGTGCGCCTCTCTCTCCTCCTGGGACAGCTCGTTCCAATCCGAGCGGTCCAGTTTCTCCTGGGCATAGAGTTCCTGGCGACGTTCGCGGATCTCGTGGTCGATTTCCTGCTTTTTCTCCTTTCTAAGCTTGAAATCGATTGCGATAACCGCCGAGCGCGGTGTTGCGCGCCAGGGTGTCGGCAAGTTCGTTGCCGCCAGCCCCAGAATGTCCTTTGCACCATTTCACGACTACATTCGGACGCTGATCCAGAAGGCGGTCGAGTTGTTGCCAGATCTCCATGTCGTTGATCGGTCGTCGTCGCGCGTGCGGGTTCGGAGTGATCCGCTTCCAGCCGTTGGTGCGCCAAATGGCCCTCCATCGACAGCAGCCTTCGATGACGTGGACAGCGTCCGTCCAGAGCGTGACCGACCGTGCCGGAGCCTCGGCGGCGATCCAGGCCATCGCGTTCAGAACGGCGAGGACCTCGAATGTGTTGTTCGATGTGCCAATCCCGTTGCCGTAATCCGCATATAACTGGCGGTCACGTTCATAAACAACGAAAGCCCATCCTCCGGAGCGGGAGGCGGCATCGAAGGAGCCGTCGGTGTAGGTGTGGAGCGCGTCAGTCATTCGGAGGCCATGGTATCGAAAGGGAGAGATCCTCGAGGATGATAGGGGAAAACAGTGCCCGATAGCCTCCGCCCGAAAATGACAGGATCTGGAACGGCGCTACGCCGGGAGATACGCCTCCGGTTCGGCGGTATCGCCTTACTGCCTTCATCGATATGGATCCTCGACACGGAGACCGTCGATCTGCCCATGGTAGGGCTGCGATCCTTCGATCAGGACGAGATTGCGGTCGATGGCCGTGGCCACGACCATGCGGGACATGTCGCCCAGATCCTCGTCGCCATCGACCTGGAGATCGCGCGGGGCGATCCGGGAGAAGACGGCCCCCGCCCCTTCATCGAAGAGCTCGAGAGCATTGTTCCTGCGTGCGAAGGACACAAACGCTCTGAGCGCCAGATCCATCACCTCCCGACCTTCTTCAAGCGGGGTCGCGAGGATCTCAGCCTGGACATGGGCGACCGAAACAACGCTTGCATGAATGTTCTGCGCCGGAACCGGGCGGATCCATCCGGTCACGTCCGGGTTTTCGCAGATGATGTCCATCAGCGCCTGCGTTGAGAGCAAGAACATGCGTCAGAGGGCCATCTTCGCGCCAGACGCATTGTCGCTKCGCTGCAGGCGCTCGCGCTTGCGGCCCTGACCGACGATGATGCGGCCGCTGGAGTACGGCTTGAAACCGATGGCGTCGAGCGCTTCTCCGAAGGTTTCCTGCTGCCGCGCGGCGGTGACGAGTTCGGCGAGATCCTTGACGGAGATCACGACCGCCATGTCGTCGGCCTTCTTCATGTTGCCGATGACCTGAGGAATGCCGCTGCGGGCCCTTCCAAGCACCGCACTCAGCTCGTCCATCGCCTTCCTGACGGTCAGCGGATCGCCTCCGATCTGGATGATCGTCTCCACGAGGCCGTCGGTGATGTCCTGCCTGTTGGCGTTGCGGGCCACCTGCACCTTCTTGAGTATCCTCGCGTCCATGTCTTCATCTCCATTCGCTGAATAGGATCATGGGATGCGTGGCCACGTTCGTCAAGAAAGATGGCCACACAGGAGGGGTGGCCGTCAGTCTCGACGAGTTTGCTCGACCAAATCGGCCCTGCCGTGAACATCGCCAATCGCTACCGCGCCCGCAGGCCCCTGCGCTAAACCGACAGCTCCGGGCCTACGCGCGCTGACCCTATGCAACCAAGGCGTGGTCAGCCTTGGGAAGCGGGCCAGTCGTTTGAAGGTTCCTCGACCACGTCGCCGGGATCGTCGGTGGGATCAGGGTCGCGGTCGTACGCGGCTCTAAGGAAGTCGAGTTCCTTCTGAATAGCGTTGTAGACGTCGACCTGTTTGGCGCCATTGATTACGAACGTGTCGACGAAATCTTCGAGTTTAAGCCGCAAGTCGTCGCGCCAATTGGTGGTCAATGCCTCTCCTCCTGCTGAAGACGAACACCCCGACAAAGAAGGCCCCAGGTCGGGCAATGGACAGAAGCACGCACGCTTGGAGAGGCGCCCTGGTCGGGTTCGGGATCGGGAAGCGGTTCCTCGCCGGGTGCGCGGTCGGGATCGCGCGGAGGCGTGTCGACGGGCGGCGGTGATGGCGGCGGCACAATGGGCTCGTTTGGCACAGACATCTGGGTTCCTCCTCGCTGCGAGAACGTGGGAAATCACCCGGAGTTCCGTTGACGCTCGGCCCCTTCGACACCATCTGCTGCGACATGCCTAAGATGAAGACGAAAAAGACGGAAAGCGACGATCCCGAACTGATCAGGGAGTGGCCGCTTCCCGTGGTTGCGACCCTCGGATCCGGTGTCAGAGTGAAGGGAATCCTGCAGGAAATCCGTTCCCGGCTACCATCTCCGGTCCGGAAGTCGCTGGATATGCAGGCAGGCGGGCTCATCCTCGTCATGCCAGAGACTTCGAAGACAGCATTCAGAGCAGCGGCATTGGCCGTTTCCAGTGCGCTCGACGACATCGCAGACCTTCCGATCATTCCTCGTGAGATCGAGGATATTCTGACGATCACCGCATCGGAGCGGAAGCGCTGGCTTGAAGACGGTCGCCTGCCCAGCGCCGGAACGCGAACGGTCAGGTTGCAAGGGCGCGCAAGGAGAATTACCTTTCACGTATTCGACCCCCGAGTTGTTGAGGATCTGCTCGATCGCGGCGCCGTGGATGAATGGAGGGAGGAAGACGCTGCGGCGAAAGCGGAAAATCGCAGGCGGGCCGCGTATCAGGCGAAGCTGACGCGTTCGCTGAAGAAAAAGGAAAAAGCCGAACAAACTGAACGCGCGGAGGAAGCCGCGACCAGGTTAAGTGGATGGGACGAGTTCGGGCGCGACGGCCTCCTTCGGTAGGATTGGCGTCTCTCTCCGGATTGCCGCGGCACGCCCCCGATCAGCGCAGTCTTGCCAACAAAGTCATATTCGGATCCGATACGCCAGCTAGAGACGCATCACTTACGTCCGATAGCTTGGGGTTCTCTTGGTCGACGATGGCCCGGTGGGATCCGCTGCGACCTGCGTTCGCGCGGCTGCGGCACTGGCTTTGGCCTGTAGTGCAGTGGCTACCCAATTCCGCATAAGTAGATCAAATCAATGATCCGCCTAATTCAGAAGCTACCTCCTTCGCAAGCTCGATAAAGACCCGCGCCGCCGCGCTTCTGTATGCATCTTTACGCTGCATCAGAACGGCCGTGCGCTGCAAGCGCACCGGATCGAGTGCAATAGCGACCAGATCCTGATGTGCGAACGCGATCTTTGCAGGCAGGAGTGTCGAGAGCCGCGTCCTACGGACGATTTCAATCACCGCGCTGATGGAGTTGGCCTCTATCCGCACATGCGGCTGAATGCTGTGCTGACGGCAGAAGCGATCGATCTGTTCGCGCGTGGCGAACTCCGCGCTGAGTAGCACCAATGACTCGGTGCTCAGGGCCTCAAGCCCTATCGACATTTCACCTGCCAGAGGATGCCCGGTTCTGACGACCAGCGCGAGGGTTTCCACCAACAGGGGGTACAGATCGAGGTCTGGTGTCAGGGTGCCGGAAAACGCGATCCCGACATCGATCTCATCAGCGAGAAGCAATTCCTCCATATGCTCCTGGGAAATCTCCCGCACGTTGAGGGAGATATTCGGATAGCGACTGTAGAACGCCTCAACGAGGGGTCCGACCAGGTAGGTCGTGAAGGTCGGTGTCACTGCAACGCGCAGCGCACCACGGCTGAGGTCGTTCACATCGTGGATGGCGCGCTTGGCTTCCCGGAACTCCTGCGATGCGCGGCGCACGTATTGCAGATAGACCTCCCCGGAATCCGTCAATCGGGTCGTACGCCCCGATCGGTCGAACAATTGCACGCCGAGGCTTTCCTCCATCAACCTGACTTGCTGCGAAAGCGCCGGCTGGGAGACGTGCAGGGCGTCTGCGGCCCGTGTGAAGCTCTGATGCTCCGCCACTGCGAGAAAATAACGAACCTGTCGGGCGAGCATGTCAAAACCTATAAGATTATCTAATCCACCTCATAATAAACGAGACTTTTACATTATGCCACGCCTTCCCTAGCCTTCATCTCAACAGATCGAGAAACGGAGATTGCAGCGATGAAAGACATTATTGACGGATTTCTGAAGTTCCAGAGGGAGGCCTTTCCTGAACGGGTTAAGCTGTTCAAGGATCTGGCAAATCAGCAGAACCCGCGGGCTCTGTTCATTTCCTGCTCGGACAGCCGCCTGGTGCCTGAACTGGTTACCCAGCGCGAGCCGGGCGACCTCTTCGTCATCCGAAACGCAGGCAACATCGTCCCGTCCTACGGCCCCGAGCCGGGTGGCATTTCCGCCTCGGTCGAATACGCCGTCGCGGCGTTGCAGGTCTCCGACATCGTGATCTGCGGCCACTCCGACTGCGGCGCGATGACCGCCATCGCGACGTGCAAGTGCCTCGACCACATGCCCGCCGTGGCCAGTTGGTTGCGCTATGCAGACTCCGCTCGGGTCGTGAACGAAGCCCGTCAGCACCAGGACCAGCCTTCCAAGGTCGCATCTATGGTGCGCGAGAACGTCATCGCGCAGCTCGCCAATATCCAGACCCACCCGTCGGTGCGGTTGGCCCTCGAAGAGGGACGCGTGACTCTGCACGGCTGGATTTACGACATCGCGAGCGGCCTTATCGAAGCTTTCGATGGCAGCAGGGGCGCCTTCGTTCCCCTTGCGGACAATCCCGACGTCCAGGCCATCAAATACCAAGCCAGGCGCGTTGCCTGAACCCTGCATCCCAACCAAGGAGAGAATACCAATGCTACAGTCACAAGCCACAGAGACCACTCGCCAGGACCTGACGGAAGTCATCCTCGCATCAAAGCTCAAGAAAGACCTGACCTACGCCCAGATCACTAAGGGCACCGGTCTGTCGGAGGCCTTCGTCACCGCCGCCCTGCTCGGCCAGCACCCGCTTCCGGCGGACGCCGCCAAAGCCGTGGGCAAGAAACTCGACCTTGACGACGACGCCATCGCCCTGCTGCAGACAGTTCCGGTCCGCGGCAGCATCGGGAACGGTCTGCCGACCGATCCGACCATCTACCGCTTCTACGAAATCGTGCAGGTCTATGGGACCACGCTGAAGGCCCTGGTCCACGAAAAATTCGGCGATGGCATCATCAGCGCCATCAACTTCAAGCTGAACATCGAGAAGGTTGAAGATCCGGAAGGCGGTTCGCGCGCTGTGATCACGCTGGACGGCAAGTACCTTCCGACCAAGCCGTTTTGACCGCGCTATGAGGCAGCCCGGCGCCTTAGAGCGTCTGGGCTACCCTTCAAATTCTCGAAGCCATACGCCCCAACCCACCCCTTCTGTACCAATCGGTACGGATCGATTGTTTGACAGGCAGACTCGTATGAACCGCCGCACTTTCATTGCCGCCCTCCCCGCTGTGGCCCTTGCGGGCTCAGCGCTTGCCGAAACCACTCAAATCACGAAAGGAAAAGCCATGACACGTCCCCCTCTCCCCCCGTTCACCCGCGAGACTGCCATCGAAAAGGTCCGCTTGGCCGAAGATGGCTGGAACACGCGCGATGCGGCGAAGGTCGCTCTGGCCTACACGCTCGATACGCGCTGGCGTAACCGCGTCGAATTCGCCACCAATCGGGAAGAAGCTCAGGCCTTCCTGACCCGCAAGTGGAACAAGGAACACGAATATCGGCTCATCAAGGAATTGTGGGCCTTTACGGACAATCGCATCGCCGTGCGCTATGCCTACGAATATTGCGACGACGGTGGGCAGTGGTTTCGCGCCTACGGCAACGAAAACTGGCTTTTTGCCGAAGACGGACTGATGTCGCATCGCCACGCCAGCATCAACGAGATGCCAATCGCTGAGCCGGACCGCAAATTCCATTGGCCGCTCGGCCGGCGGCCGGACGATTATCCGTCGCTGAGCGATTTCGGCTTCTAAGCGCTACACCCGTTCTGATCTATCGCGTCAGTGCCCGCCCGCACTGGCGCGATCTGTCGTTAGGAAAGCTGGCCCCCCGTCGATGACCACAGGGCATGACATTCCGCTGCGGTCACAGTCGCGCATCGCCGCGATAGACGTTTGGCCTCGCGCCCGTCAACCGGCCAAAGACCTTGCGGAATGCTGTCGGATCCGTATAGCCGACCAAAGGCAACCTCGAAACGGCACACTGCGACGCACACTTTTGAATCGTGCCTCCCGGAATGCGAGACCCGTGATCCGCTGGTCACGTCTTCCAGTCAGGCTTCGTACGCCGAGCCCTCCGATGACTACGATGTTGCCAAAGCAGCGGTTGAGCCTCATAGGACGATCGTGGGGTCGATTGTGGATGGTGGTGAAGTCTTTTTTTGCCAATGCGGGTGCTGCCTCGCTGGGAGCATATCGGAAAGGTGAGTCGGCGCTGAAAGTGGTGGTGACCCTCTGCGATAGCATGATAGCCCGCTGCCATGGGCCGGGTGGGAACGACGAGCGTGCCCCTTTCTAGCCATCGGCTCCGGGCGCGCGACCTGGCGCCAACCATTATCGTGCGATGTACAGTAACGCGCTGACAATAGAGACGCCGCCAATTGGTGCTAGGAATAGGAGCAGGAGCTCAATTCCAAGCGCCCACATCAGCAATTTCTGCTGACCTGCAGTCAATCGCGGAGGCCTCTTCTGGGGCTCCCGAGGGCTCCCTCCTCTTTCATAGAACCCGTTTAAATCGCGATACATTTTCGGCTCCATCATTTATGGAGAAACTACGGTTGCTGCACATGGTTCCTGCGATTTGCAGCGAACGCGGCACCTTATATCGCGTGGGATCAAGATGTTTCGCCTTGAAGAACAGTGCAGTTTCGAACAGGTCATCAAGAAGAGCACGTTTCGCGCGGTTGCAATTCCTGTCGATAGTGAGGAGACGGCGAAGCTCGCTCTTCAAATCATCGCTACAGCGACAGGCGCCAATCACAATTGTTGGGCTTGGCGCATCGGACAAGTCTATCGTTTCTCGGACGATGGTGAGCCGAGCGGCACGGCCGGGAAGCCGATATTGGCGGCAATCGACGGCCAATCCGTCGATTGTGTGCTTGTGGTCGTTTCAAGGTGGTTCGGCGGCGTACTGCTCGGAACGGGAGGTCTCGTGCGAGCATATGGCGGTACCGCCGCAGCCTGCCTGAGAGCAGCGAGGTTAACTGCTTTCACTCCAATGATCGCCGCACAGGTGAAAATTCAGTTTGGCGATTTGGCCCTGGTCAAGGCACGCCTCGCCTCCCTCGATCAGGTTCGTATTGTCGAACAAGACTTCAGCGACGACGGCTGCGATGCGACGATCCAGTTGCCTCAAAAGGCTGTCCAAACCGTCGCACAACTCATAAATGACCTTACCAATGGGCGTTCGGCGCTTCGCACGAATGATTGATCCGGCACCAATCCGGCCAGGAAAGCGCGTGCCGATTCCACCTTATGCAGCTTTAACCTTATGCGGGACCGTGTTGTTCAGTGGGCTGTGTAAGCTCCGTCCACCAGATGGCAGCTCCCGGTGATGAAGCTTGCCTGTTCGGACAGAAGAAAACATACGAGAGCTGCCACTTCCTCAGGGTTTCCGCGCCTGCCCATGGGCTGGAGTGCTTCCATACGTCGGCTGCTCGTTGCTTCCAAATGCTCTGACAAAAGCGGTGTTTGGATCCAACCAGGGCCGACAGCATTGATTCGGATGCCCATTCTTGCATATTCGATTGCGGCAGCCTTCGTCAGTCCGACAACGCCATGTTTGGCTGCCGTGTATGCCGATGCAAAGGGCAATGCAACCGAACCGAGAATGGAAGATACGTTGACGATAGCGCCGCCGCCGCCCGACAGCATGGCGGCGATCTCGTATTTCATGCAATAGAAGGCGCCGTCCAGATTGACGCTCATCAACTTCCGCCACTGGTCGACCGGGTAGTCCGCGGTTGCCTTTCGCACACCGTCGAGTCCCGCATTGTTCACCGCCAAATGCAGACCACCATGGGTTTGCACGGCGAAGTCGACCAACCTCTTTACGGCTTCTGCATCAGAAACATCGACTGCGAAAGCACTGGCCTTGCCCCCTTGACCGCAGATCTCGCCGGCGACGCGACGCGCTCCATCAGCATCAATATCTGCGACAACAACCGTAGCTCCCTCGCTCGCGAGTTGAAGGGAAATCGCGGCGCCGATCCCAGAGGCCGCTCCCGTGACAACCGCGATTTTTCCGTCGAGGCCAAGCTTCATAGTTCCCCCTTTTTAGTTTCTGCTAATCGAGCAGAGGCCGATGGTTGATGCAAGTGGTTTCATCGGCAATACACAACCACACATTTTGCTGCGGCCGGAAGCCGCTGCCGATTCCCGAACCCCTCCCCGATCCGACTGCCTGGTACATGCCCCACGTTTGTACCAGGCCACGCACTCAACATAATATCAGATACAGCTCTCAGTTTTCGATGTTTTTCAAACTCAATCAGAATCAGCTAATGTATTATAGCCTTGAAAGCGTAGCGATGTTAAACACGAGCGCAGGGCTGATCTTTACTGGGCAGGTGGAAATGGAAGAAAGCCGCGTTACGCGCCGGGGGCTGGTGCTCGGTAGTTTGAGTTTAATGATTTCTGGATGCGTGTCGGGGTCGGAGGATGGGCCACCACTTGGGTATAACGTCTTTGGGAGGGATCCAGATGAAAATCCTAACCTTCGGCGGCAAGAGGTAGCCTATGACGGAGGCGAACCGCCGGGAACGATTGTTGTCAATACGTCGGAGCGCTATCTCTACTTCGTCGAGCAAGGTGGCCGGGCAACGCGCTATGGCGTCGCTGTTGGCCAAGAAGGGTTGAGCTTCAAAGGCGAAGCCACCGTCGGACGTAAGGCGGAGTGGCCATCCTGGAAGCCCACCGATGACATGATGCAACGTAAGCCTCGCCTAATGCAATATGCGGATGGTGTGCCGGGCGGACCGCTCAATCCGCTGGGCGCGGCCGCCCTTTACCTCTACCAGGACGGACATGACACCATGTTCCGCCTGCATGGAACAAACGCCCCCTGGTCGATAGGTCATGCCGTATCGAACGGATGCATCCGTCTGACAAACTCAAACATTGTTGACCTCTATAGCCGCGCCCCGGTGGGGACGCGGGTGTTGGTCATCTGATCGAGTGTTCGCTCATCGAACTCGACAGTTTGATCATGGTCAACTTACGAATGTTCGAAAAAGCGCAGATAATCCGTCACAAGTGTGTTTTTTCTGCACTAGGCTAATATGTTAGTTGTGACTACTATTTGATTCGTTGCTTAGATGAATCTTATGCAATCCTGAGGAGAGAGGACTTCTTGATGATCAGAATTCTAATGGTAATCATCTCTGTTTTGGCCGTTGCCAATCTGAGCGCTTGCGGATCGATTGGCAAAGGAAAGGGCAAGGCCCCTCCGCCGGCAGCGGCAGTCTACAAGTAAGCCTAATCTTCGATAAATGGGGGGCCGCACTAGGCCCCCCTCCCTACCTGTCAGATGATCCTGCTTTCAATCACCATGGCGAAGAATTGATCGCTAACTTCGAGCCGTCGGCTTGTTAGCGTTATCTAATGGAGCGTGCAGATGATGCGTGGAATGGGTGGCCTTTCGGTTGCAATCCTGCTGGCGATGGCGACGGCGTCGTGCCAGACGGAAGACAAAAGCCCCCAACCCCGGTTCACTTCCAACCGCCACGGCCCGGCAACAACCTCCGCTCAAAACAAAGCTGGTCACTTTATCGAATTTCGTTCGCGTTATGCGCTCACCTATGGCCATACCTACGTGGTCTTTGGACGCGCCGACGAAAATGGAAAGATGATCGATCCTGAAGTCGCGGGCCTTGCGCCGGCCTCGCCAGATGCTGGGCCTTACGTCTTGGGCCATTTCGTGCCAGTGCCGGCCACGACCGGAGCAACCGACGGTGACCTGGAGGAACAGTACAGGTCGGCTAGCTGGCGAGTCATGCTCAGCGATGCCGAATACGCTGATGTTGTTGCCTTCATACGCAAGCAGCAGGCCTCTTCCCATCTGTGGCAAGCAACTGTCGACAACTGCAACGCCTGGGTGGGAAACATCGCAAAACACATGGGATATAAGGTCCCCGGTATCTGGCTGAGGCCGCAACAGTTCATTACTGAACTCCGAGAGATAAATGCTGCTTGAGGCGTTATTGCACGGCGTTGGCGCGCGACTCTGGTACTATTCGATTCTTCCGCTAAATTGTCGATGAAAGCTGAGGGGCGAGCGTGGTCATATCGCCGCGCGTTGCAGKATCACAAATCGCAGAAGGGTTTGGGTGAACAATTTGATCGTATCGGCATCTGGGGCCGGCGAAGTCATCTGGGTGCTCGGGGTCGTCGCCTGGTACGTTATTCGATATCCTTTCGCGCGGCGTGCCAAGCGCTTGCGGGTTGTCCGCGATCAACGCTCACACATTGAGAGAATCGGGCTTGCTGCGGCTCTTCTGGGCCTTGCGGTTGTGCCCGGAATCTACGTCGCGACAGGCATTCCCCGGATGGCCGATTATCCTGCCCACGCATGGACAATCGTCGTCGGGACGATTTTGTACTTGGCGGCAATGTGGCTTTTCCGAAGGACCCACAAGGAACTCGGCAAGAACTGGTCGATAACGCTGGAAATTCGCGAAAAGCACCAGCTCGTTAGCAGCGGCCCATACGCCCTCGTCCGCCACCCCATGTACACGTCTTTCCTGCTCATGGGGCTTGGACAAGCCTTTTTGCTATCGAATTGGGTTGTCGGATTGGCAGGTTTGTTGGGCTTTGCCGTCCTTTATTTCCTGCGTGTAGACAAGGAAGAGCGTATGATGTCGGAATATTTCGGCCCCGAGTACCGCGCCTATATGGATCGCACGAAGCGAATTATCCCTTATCTCTATTAGAGGTGGCACTATGCGAGGGCGAACCGTCAAGTTATCGGCATCACGGCGTCTTGTCGGAGATTTGATGAGATTCTCGATCGGTGTGCCGCGTGTTACCGTGCAACGGCAGATGAATATTGGCCCCCTGCTGGACGCCAGGACGACGCAGACGCAGGCAATGAGGCCGTCCTGGACCGTCCTTTTCCTGAAGGGATACGCGCTTCTCGCGAGCGAGATTCCAGAACTGCGGCGCGCCTACGTCAAATTGCCCAGAGCGCAGCTTTATGAATACCCGGAAAGCGTGGCCTCAATTGCCCACGAGCGCGAATATGAGGGTGAGAGGGTTGTCTTGCTCAGCCTCATAAAGCGCCCCGAGAAGAGATCCATCGTCGAGCTCGAAGCGCTCACCATGGCGGCTCGCTCACGCCCGGTTCTCGAGGTAAAGGAATTCCGGCGGATGCTGAAGTTTGCACGCCTGCCGGGCCCCCTTAGATGGCTAATGATGTGGTTGGGGTTGAACATCGGCAGACAAAGGCCGCGCTTTTTTGGCACTTTTCAACTGTCGGTCTATTCGGGCCTCGGAGCAGAGTCTCTCAACCCGCTTACGCCGCTGACGACGCTGTTGAACTACGGCACGATCAGCAACAACGGAGCGGTTACCGTGCGCATCCACTACGACCACAGAGTGATGGATGGAGCCAATGTGGCGCGAGCCTTGGAGCGGTTCGAAGAGATATTGAACAACGACGTTGCCTTTGAAGTGAAAAGCCTTGCTCAGAGTCAAGTCGTGCCCAGCGCGGCCGCCTTGGGAACCGCGAGATGAGCCTTCAGGAAGAAGCTCGTTTTGCGGTCGTCGTCGTCGGTGCGTCGCGTGGCATCGGGCGGGCAATGGCCAAAATCGTTGCCCGCGAAAAAGCTGTCGTCGTACTGGTTGCGCGGTCGTCGGAAGGTCTGGCAGCGGCCGCGACTGACGTGCGGGAGGCCGGCGGCGAGGCGCACACACTGGAGTTGGATATCGTAGCATCCGATGCATCGACGCGTCTCGGTGATTTCTTGTCCGAAAACGGTTTGGTCTGTGACATCCTCATCAACAGTGCCGGATATGGCTTGCGCGGCGCGGCGACCATTCTTCCTGTCGGAGATCAGCTCGGGATCGTTGATCTCAATATACGCGCCCTCACCGATCTGACCCTTCGCTTTTTGCCGGAAATGGCGGCGCGGCGCCGCGGCGGCGTGATCAATCTCGGCTCCATAGCCGGCTTCCTTCCGGGGCCGAATATGGCGTTGTATTATGCCAGCAAAAGCTTCGTGCGTTCCTTTTCGGAAGCGCTTCATCAGGAGCTGCGCGCCACCGGGGTGACTGTCACATGCGTCGCTCCAGGCCCGGTGTCCACGGAGTTCCTCGAAAAATCAGGTGCCGGCCGGGTGACGCTATTCAAGATCCTGCCAAAGCTGGATTCGGCTTATGTGGCCGAACGCGCGTGGCGCGGGTTCAAATCCGGCCGCCGTCTCGTCGTGCCCGGCATCTCGGCCAAACTGGTCGCCGTTACGGCGAGGTTGTTGCCTTCGGTTGTCCTGCTTCCTTTGGTCGGTCGATTGCAACGTCGCAGCGGCGATCCATGTCCCTGCGGGTCAGGCAAAAAGTTCAATGAATGTTGCGGCGCCGGCCGTCGCCAGAGTGCCGGAAGTCGCTGACGGGCTTTATACTTGGTCGTTGGGCCCGGTGTCCTACTGGAGTTTCGCTCCAATCGCTCCGGTCGGCATTTATAAGATTTTTATATCTTTCTCCCTCCCGCCGTCTCGAACCTTAATGCTGTTCGGCCGCATATTGATCTCCGAGATATCCGCAAGATGATCTCCTCGCCAAGGAGAAACGAGGGCGCCTTCTTCGAGGATGCCGTCAATCTATTTTGGCGTTCAACAAGAACAATTAAGGATCAACGATCGATGATGGACATTCTTCTTATCGGGATCGGTGTTTTATTTTTCATCCTGTGCATCGCTTACACCAAAGCCTGCGATAGCCTTTAGTCGGAGAGACACCAATGCTCCTGGATTACATTCTCGGTGGCGGCGTAACCCTCTTTCTCACCGCCTATCTCATCTACGCTCTCATTCGCCCTGAGCGCTTCTAATCCCATAGCGCCGGGTAGGGAAAGTTACCACCATGACCTTCAATGGATGGCTTCAGATCCTGATCTATATCGGGATCCTCCTTCTGCTCGTCAAACCGCTCGGCGGTTATATGACGCGTGTCTTCACTGGCGAGCGCACGATCCTCTCTTATGTCCTCGGTCCCTTGGAACGGGGGCTTTATCGAATTGCGGGAACGGATGAACGCGAGGAGCAGCACTGGACGACCTATTCGATCTCCATGTTGCTGTTCAACCTCGCCGGTTTTTTTGTCTTGTATTTCCTGCAGCGATTTCAGGCGAGCCTGCCCTATAACCCCGCCGGCATGGCCGCGATCGGCCCCGAACTTTCGTTCAACACCGCCACCAGTTTCGTAACCAACACGAACTGGCAGAACTACGGCGGCGAAAGCACGATGTCCTATCTCGTGCAGATGGCCGGCCTCACCGTCCAGAACTTCGTCTCCGCGGCAACCGGTATTGCAATCGCCATTGCGCTCATCCGCGCCTTCTCGCGCGCGTCCGGCAAGGCGATCGGCAATTTCTGGGTCGATCTGACCAGGGCAACGCTCTACATCCTGCTTCCCGCCTGCATCGTCATGACGCTAGTCTTCGTCTATCTCGGCGTGCCGCAAACGCTTGGCTCCTATGTCAATGCCACGACGCTGGAAKGCGCGCAGCAGACGATCGCCGTCGGTCCGGTCGCTTCGCAGCTTGCGATCAAGATGCTCGGCACCAATGGCGGCGGCTTCTTCAATGCCAACTCCGCCCACCCCTTCGAAAATCCGGATGCAATCTCCAACCTCATCCAGATGCTGGCGATCTTGGCGATCGGCGCGGCACTCACCAACGTCTTCGGACGCATGGTCGGCAACCAGCGCCAGGGCTGGGCCATCCTCGGCGCGATGGGCGTGCTGTTMATCGCCGGCGTCATCGTCACCTATTGGGCTGAAGCTGCCGGCAATCCGCTGGTGCATGCGCTCGGCGTCCAGGGCGGCAATATGGAAGGCAAGGAAGTCCGCTTCGGCATCACGCTGTCGTCGCTGTTCGCGGTCATAACCACCGCGGCGTCCTGCGGCGCGGTCAATGCCATGCATGACAGCTTCACGGCGATCGGCGGCATGATCCCCTTGATCAACCTGCAGCTCGGCGAAGTCATCGTCGGTGGCGTCGGCGCCGGTTTCTACGGCATCCTGATGTTCGTCATCATCGCCATCTTCGTGGCCGGCCTGATGGTCGGACGCACGCCGGAATATCTCGGTAAGAAGATCGAAGCCAAGGAAGTGAAGATGGCGATGCTCGCCGTGCTTTGCCTGCCCGCCGGCATGTTGATCTTCACCGCGATTGCCTCCGTTCTGCCGACCGCCGTCGCCTCCATCGGTAATCCCGGTCCGCACGGCTTTTCGGAAATCCTCTATGCCTACAGCTCGGCAGCCGCCAATAACGGCTCGGCCTTCGGCGGTCTTTCCGGCAACACGCCCTGGTACAACATCACGCTTGGCATCGTCATGCTGATCGGCCGCTTCCTGGTCATCATTCCGGCGCTCGCCATCGCCGGCTCGCTGATCGCCAAGAAGACGGTCCCGGCCTCAGCCGGCACCTTCCCCACGGACGGGCCGCTGTTCGTCGGTCTGCTGGTCGGTACGATCCTGATTGTCGGCGGGCTGACCTTCTTCCCGGCGCTTGCCCTTGGCCCGATTGTCGAACATCTGGCGATGATCAGCGGCCAGGCCTTCTAAGGAGATGGCATGTGATGTCGCAGCCCAAACTCATCAGGCTTCGAAAGCCCATCGATCCACGCCCCTTTGACCGGGGGGCGTGGCCCGGCCCGGATGGCCTGCGCTTCCGACGCCATCCTGGTTGCGATGGTCGCACTGATCCTCGGCCTTGTCGTCTTCAGATTTTTACTGGGTTGATCGGGCGATCCCGATCCGCCGTTCCCTCTTCACGCTGGAGTCTCTTATGAGCCAGTTAAAATCCGCGAGTATTTTGGATTCTCGCATCCTCGTCCCGGCCGTGGGCGCCGCTTTCAAGAAGCTGAACCCACGGACCCTTGCCAAGAACCCCGTCATGTTCGTGGTGGCCGTCGTATCGATGCTCACCACCGTCCTCTTCCTGCGCGATCTTTTGACCAGTGGCGGCAATCTCGGTTTCTCCCTCCAGATCAACATCTGGCTCTGGTTTACCGTGCTGTTTGCCAATTTCGCCGAAGCCGTCGCGGAAGGTCGCGGCAAGGCGCAGGCCGAGTCGCTGCGCAAATCGCGCACCGAAACCCAGGCCAAGCTTCTGACCGGCAACAGCCGGACCGATTACAAGATGGTGCCTGGCACCAGCCTGAAGGTCGGCGATGTCGTGCTGGTCGAAGCCGGCGACATCATCCCTTCCGATGGTGAAGTGATCGAGGGCGTCGCTTCGGTCAACGAAGCGGCAATCACCGGTGAATCGGCCCCGGTCATCCGCGAATCCGGCGGCGACCGCTCCGCCGTCACCGGCGGCACGCAGGTGCTGTCGGATGAAATCCGCGTCCGCATCACGGCGGCCGCCGGCTCGACCTTCATCGACCGCATGATCGCGCTTGTCGAAGGTGCGGAACGTCAGAAAACGCCGAACGAGATCGCCCTMAACATCCTGCTTGCCGGAATGACGCTGATCTTCGTGCTGGCCACGGTGACGATCCCGAGCTTTGCAGCCTATGCCGGCGGCTCGATCCCGACAGTGGTTCTCGTCGCACTGTTCGTAACGCTGATCCCGACCACGATCGGCGCGTTGCTCTCGGCGATCGGCATTGCCGGCATGGACCGTCTGGTGCGCTTCAACGTGCTCGCCATGTCCGGCCGCGCCGTCGAGGCCGCAGGCGACGTCGACACGCTGCTGCTCGATAAGACCGGCACGATTACACTCGGCAACCGCCAGGCTACCTCCTTCCGCCCGGTCAGGGGTGTCACGGAGCAGGATCTTGCCGATGCTGCGCAGCTCGCTTCGCTTGCCGACGAGACGCCAGAGGGACGCTCGATCGTCGTGCTTGCCAAGGAGAAATATGCGATCCGTGGCCGCGACATGACCAGCCTGAAGGCCACTTTCGTGCCCTTCACCGCGCAGACGCGCATGAGCGGCGTCGATCTTGAAGGCTCTTCCATCCGCAAGGGCGCGGTGGATGCAGTGCTGGCCTATGTCAACGGCAGCGCAGCTCCAGCCTCCGACGCGGGTGCGACCGTCATGTCGCGCACCAGCAGCGAGACGATCCGCGACCTGCAGACGATATCGGACGAAATCTCCAAGGCCGGCGGCACGCCGCTTGCGGTTGCCCGCGACGGCCGCCTGCTCGGCGTCATCCAGCTCAAGGACATCGTTAAGGGCGGCATCCGCGAGCGCTTTGCGGAACTGCGCCGCATGGGCATCCGCACCGTCATGATCACCGGCGACAATCCGCTGACGGCCGCCGCCATTGCCGCCGAAGCCGGCGTGGACGACTTCCTCGCCCAGGCAACGCCGGAAATGAAGCTGGCGCTGATGCGCGAGGAGCAGTCGAAGGGCAAGCTAGTCGCCATGTGCGGCGACGGCACCAATGATGCCCCAGCGCTTGCCCAGGCCGATGTCGGCGTCGCCATGAATACCGGCACGGTCGCCGCCCGCGAGGCCGGCAACATGGTCGACCTCGACAGCGACCCGACGAAGCTCATCGAAATCGTGGAGATCGGCAAGCAGTTGCTGATGACCCGCGGTGCGCTGACGACCTTCTCGATCGCCAACGACATCGCCAAATACTTCGCCATTATCCCTGCGATGTTCATCGCCTTCTACCCGCAACTGAAGATGCTGAACGTCATGGGGCTGGCGACGCCGCAAAGCGCCATTCTGTCGGCGATCATCTTCAATGCGCTGATCATCATCGCCTTGATCCCGCTGTCGCTGAAGGGCGTTCGCTATCGCCCGATCGGTGCGGGCGCCCTGCTCAGCCGCAACCTTTTGATCTACGGCCTCGGCGGCATCATCGTTCCTTTCATCGGCATCAAGGCCATCGACATGGCGGTTACCGCCATGGGCCTCGCCTAAGGAGTTCTTGTCATGCTCAAACAAATCAGACCGGCCATCGTCATGATCGTCGTCACCACCGCCGTCACCGGACTCCTTTATCCGATCGCCATGACTGGCGCTGCCCAGGCGCTCTTCCCTCATCAGGCAAATGGCAGCCTGGTGGAAAAGGACGGTAAGGTGATCGGCTCGACGCTCATCGGCCAGAATTTCACCTCCGACCGCTATTTCCACGGCCGCCCCTCGGCGACAACTGCCGCAGACCCGAATGATGCAACCAAAACGGTATCCGCACCCTATAATGCGGCCAATTCCGCGGGCTCCAATCTTGGTCCGACCAATTCGAGCCTGATCACCCGCATCAAGGGCGATGTCGCGACGTTGCAGGCGCAGAACCCGAATATGCCCGTTCCGATCGATATGGTCACCACATCGGGCAGTGGTCTTGACCCGGACATCTCGCCTGACGATGCCTACTTCCAGATCCCGCGCGTCGCCAAAGCGCGGGGCATGGATGAGGCCAAGGTCAAGTCGCTCGTCGACGCGGCCATCGAGCCGCGGGAGCTTGGAGTTCTTGGCGAGCCTGTGGTCAACATGCTGGCATTGAACCAAGCGCTTGATGCTTCTATGACTCAATAAGTTGAAGAGGTTGAGGCAGTTGCCTCCGTCTCAACCTCATCAGGAAAGACGACCTACGAATGGTAGACGACAGCCGCGATATGTTGAGCAGGCCTTCTCCCGATGCGCTTCTCGAAAAGGCGCGGGCCGAGACACGCGGACGGTTGAAGATTTTTCTAGGTGCCGCGCCAGGCGTCGGCAAGACCTATGAAATGTTGATGTCCGGCAGGGCGAAGATCGCAGACGGCGTCGATGTCGTGGTCGGCGTCGTGGAGACCCACGGTCGCCGCGAGACGCAAGCCTTGCTTGACGGGTTCGAGATCATTCCGCGCGTCAATGTCGATTACAAGGGGCGCGCGCTCGATGAGATGGACCTCGATGCCATCCTGAAGCGCCAACCTCGCCTTGTGCTGGTCGACGAACTCGCCCACACCAATGCGCACGGCAGCCGCCATCCAAAGCGCTATCTGGACGTCAAGGAGCTGCTGGATCGGGGCATCGACGTCTATACGACGCTGAATATCCAGCACGTCGAAAGCCTGAACGACGTGGTCTCGCAGATCACCCGCGTGCGTGTACGCGAAACCGTTCCGGATTCGATCATAGACATGGCCGACGATGTGGAAATCATCGATCTCACGCCCGACGATCTCATCAAGCGCCTGCATGACGGCAAGGTCTATGTGTCGAAAACGGCAGAGCGGGCGTTGACCAATTATTTCACCCCCGGCAATCTGACGGCACTGCGCGAACTGGCGTTGAGGCGTACGGCGCAGCGGGTCGACGACCAGCTTTTGACCCACATGCAGGCGCATGCGATCGCCGGCCCTTGGGCGGCCGGTGAGCGCGTGCTGGTCTCCATCGATCATCATCCGCGCTCCACATCGCTGGTGCGTTACGCCGCCCGCATGGCCTCGCGGCTGCGCGCGCCCTGGGCTGCCGTTTATGTTGAGACCAGCCGGTCGATCAGTCTGACGGAAGCGCAGCGCGACAGCATTGCCGCGACGCTCCGGCTTGCCGAACAACTCGGCGGCGAGGCGATCACCATTCCCGGCCGCGAAGTTGCCGAGGAACTGCTTCGCCATTCGGCCAGCAACAATGTCACCCACATCGTCATCGGCTCGCCGAAGATCGGCTCCTGGCGGGATTGGTCCAGGCGTTCGGTTTCCTACGAACTGATCCGCAAGGCCGGCGACATCAGCGTTCACGTCATTTCCGGCAGCGACACGGAAGGTTCGGCGGCAAGCCGCGGCGTTAGGGCAGCGCCCTCGCCTGCCCCGTTCCAGTGGCGCGGCTATGTCCTGGCGACGCTCTACGTCGCCGTCGCCCTTGGCTTCTGCGTCATTCTCGACCAGGTGCTTGACGTTCGCAATCTGGCGCTGGTGTTCCTGATGGCGGTGCTGGCTTCCGCCGTGACGCAAGGCTTGCGGCCGGCGCTTTATTCCTGCCTTCTCGGTGCGCTCTGTTTCAACTTCTTTTTCCTGACGCCGCGCTACACGCTGACAATCAGCGATCCGGAAAGCGTGCTTGCCTTCTTCTTCTTCCTCGGCGTCGCCATCGTCGCCAGCAATCTGACCGCAACCGTGCAACGGCAGGCCGCCGCCGCACGCCAGCKGGCGCGCACGACCGAAGATCTCTATCTTTTCTCGAAGAAGCTCGCCGGCACCGGCACGCTGGATGACGTGCTCTGGGCGACGGCCTTCCAGCTCGCATCAATGCTGAAGGTGCGCGTGGTCCTGCTGCTGCCGGAGGATGGCACGATTGCGGTGAAGGCAGGCTATCCGCCGGACGATACGCTCGACGATGCCGATATTGCCGCTGCACGCTGGGCCTGGGAACATAACCATGCCGCCGGCCGTGGCGCCGATACACTGCCGGGCGCCAAGCGCCTTTACGTGCCCTTGCGCACCGGCCGCACAGCCGTTGGTGTCATCGGCCTCGACAGCGACCGCCGCGACGGTCCGCTCTTGACGCCGGAACAGCAGCGACTTCTCGACGCGCTGGCCGATCAGGCAGCGCTTGCCATCGAGCGCGTGCAACTGGTCGCCGACGTCGACCGTGCCAAGTTAGCCGTCGAAGCCGACCGGCTGCGCTCCGCCTTGCTGACCTCGATCTCGCACGATCTCAAGACGCCGCTCGCCGCGATCCTCGGGGCCGCGGGCACCCTGCGCGACTACCTGGAATCCCTGCCGCATGAGGACCGCGTCGATCTTCTGTCGACCGTGGTCGATGAATCCGAGCGGCTGAACCGCTTCATCGCCAATCTGCTCGATATGACCAAGATCGAATCCGGCGCGATGGAGCCGAATTTCGCGTTGCATTATGCTGGGGATATTACCGGCAGCGCGCTTCGACGCGGGGCGAAGATACTCGCTCATCATCGTGTCGATGTGCAAATTCCAGCCGATCTGCCGATGGTGCGGGTCGACCCCGTGCTCTTCGAGCAGGTGCTGTTCAATCTGCTCGACAATGCTGCCAAATATGCGCCCGAGGAGTCCGCGATCCGCCTGGAGGCGTGGGCCGATGTCGACAACCTCATCTTCCGCGTCATGGATGAAGGCTCGGGCATTCCGCCCGCCGATCTCGAACGGGTCTTCGATATTTTCTATCGCGTCCGCAAGGGCGATCAGGTGCGGGCCGGCACCGGCCTCGGCCTTTCTATCTGCCGCGGCTTCATCGAGGCCATGGGTGGCACGATCACGGCAGGCAACCGGACGGACCGCCAAGGCGCGGTCTTCACCATTCGCCTGCCGAAACCAACGGATGTTCCCAAGCTGGATGAACTGAAATGAACACGACCGCCGTCAAGATACTCGTTGTCGATGACGAGCCGCCGATCCGCAAATTGCTGCGCGTCGGCCTGAGCGCCCAAGGCTATGCCGTCAACGAAGCCCAGAACGCTGCGGCGGCCCGGCTCTCCGTGGAGGAAGATCAGCCCGATCTGATCGTGCTCGACCTCGGCCTGCCCGACAAGCCAGGCCATGACCTGCTACAGGAATGGCGCGAGGACGGATTGCAGGTGCCGGTCGTCATTCTTTCGAGCCGCACCGACGAAGCGGGCATCGTCAAGGCGCTGGAAACCGGCGCCGACGACTATGTCACCAAGCCTTTCGGGATCAACGAGCTGGGGGCACGCATCCGCGTCGCGCTTCGCCACCGTCTGCAGCAGCAGGGTGAAAAAGCGATCTTCCAAACCGGCGGCCTGTCGATCGATCTCGTCAAGCGCATCGTCAAGGTCGACGGCAAGGACGTGAAACTTTCGCCGAAGGAATACGATATTCTGCGGGTGCTGGCGCAGCATGCCGGCAAGGTGCTGACGCATCAATTCTTATTGAAGCAGGTCTGGGGTCCGGCGGCAGATGTGCAATATCTGCGCGTCTATGTCCGTCAGCTCCGGCAGAAGGTCGAACAGATTCCGGATCAGCCGCAATACATCACCACGGAAACCGGCGTCGGCTATCGTTTGCGGGAGCCGGAATGAAGCCGTGACCCATGGTTTGCGCGATCGCCGGCCTATCGAGAACCCGGCGATGCGAAGCCATGCCGAAATCATCGATATCCGACCAAAAGAGCGACCATGGACCTTTCCCCCATCATCCTGCCTGAGCATGTCTTTGTCGGCCTTTCCGCGCCKACCAAGTGGCGGGCCTTGCAGATATTGTCTTCGAAAGCGGCTTATTGCCTCGGTCTGGATGAAGGCGCGGTTCTGCGGGCGCTGGAGGCGCGGGAAAAACTCGGAACGACCGGAATCGGCAATGGCATCGCGGTTCCGCATGCGGCAATCGTAGGGATGACAAGACCGCGCGGGCTGATGGTTCGTTTCGGCCATCCCGTCGATTTCGAAGCGATCGACGACGTTCCGACGGACATTGCCTTCGTCCTGCTCTTCGCGGAAAATGGTCGTAGCGAATATCTGAACGTGCTCTCCGCTATCGCCCGGCGGCTCAGAACGGAAGGCGTGTTGACCGCCATGCGCCAGGCAAAAAGTGCCGACGAACTCTATTCCGTTTTCATGTCTGAATCGATCTGCTGACACGCTACCGGAGTGTGGCGACCAAAGTACGAGAATGCGATTTCACTTTCCTTGATTCTATGGGATGATGTTCTATGTAATCGCCTCCAGCAGGAACAATCTTCGTTACTTTATACGACCAAGTTGATAGAGTTTAGGAACAACGAAGGAGGTCACCATGCAGACGATCAAGCTTTCGCGGCTTCTCGCCGCCGCAGTTCTCATCGGCAGTTTTTCGCTCGCTGCGGTAGCGCCGACATGGGCCGCGGATACGACGCTTCTCAACGTTTCTTACGATCCGACGCGCGAATTATACAAGGATTTCAACGAAGCCTTTGCCGCAAAGTGGAAGAAGGACACGGGTGAAAGCGTCAAGATCAAGGCTTCGCATGGGGGCTCCGGCGCCCAAGCCCGCTCGGTCATCGACGGCCTGGGCGCCGATGTGGTGACGCTGGCACTGGAAGGCGATATCGACGCCATCGCCAAGGCGACAAAGAAGATTCCCGCCGACTGGAAGACCAAATTCCCGAACAACAGCGTTCCCTACACCTCGACCATTGTCTTCCTGGTGCGCAAGGGCAACCCCAAGGGCATCAAGGACTGGTCGGACCTGATCAAGAGCGATGTCCAGGTGATCACCCCGAACCCGAAGACTTCAGGCGGCGCTCGCTGGAACTTCCTGGCAGCCTGGGCCTGGGCCAAGCAGGCAAATGGCGGTGACGACGCCAAGGCGCAGGAATACGTCACGCAGTTGCTGAAGCACGTACCGGTCCTTGATACCGGTGCTCGCGGCGCCACCACGACATTTGTTCAGCGTGGTCTCGGCGACGTTCTGCTTGCCTGGGAAAACGAAGCTTATCTTTCGCTCGAGGAACTCGGCCCCGATAAATTCGAGATCGTGACTCCGACGGTTTCAATCCGCGCCGATCCCCCGGTCGCGGTCGTCGATGGCAATGTCGACGCGAAGGGCACGCGCAAGGTTGCCGAAGCCTATCTGAACTACCTCTATTCCGACGAAGGTCAGAAGATCGCCGCCAAGCACTATTACCGGCCGATCAAGCCGGAAGCGGCCGACCCCAAGGATATTGCGCGCTTCCCAAGTTTGAAGCTGGCAACGATTGACGATTTCGGCGGATGGTCCCAAGCTCAGCCGAAGTTCTTCGATGATGGTGGCGTCTTCGACCAGATATACAAGCCGGGACAGTAATTCTGAATGCATATAATAACCCGCAAACGGTGGCGGTTTAGGCAGCCGAGTGTCATTCCGGGCTTCGGATTGGCGCTCGGCGTTACCTTGACTTGGCTCATCCTGATCGTTCTCATCCCGCTCTCGGGCTTGGTGTGGAAGAGCAGCTCTCTTGGCTGGTCGAAGTTTTGGGCTCTCGCGCTCGATGTCCGCACGCTTTACGCACTCCGCATGAGCTTTGGCGGCGCATTCATCGCCGCCATCGTGAATGCGGTGTTCGGCTTGATCCTCGCCTGGGTGCTGGTGCGCTACCGCTTTCCCGGCAAGCGCATCATCGACGCCATGGTCGACCTGCCCTTCGCCCTGCCGACGGCCGTCGCCGGCATCGCGCTGACGACGCTCTATGCGCCGAACGGCTGGATCGGGCAGTTCCTGGAGCCGCTCGGAATCAAGATCGCTTTCACGCCCGCCGGTATCATCATCGCGCTGATCTTCGTCGGTCTGCCCTTCGTCGTACGTACGGCGCAGCCAGTGATGGAAGAGATCGACCGTGAGGTGGAAGAAGCCGCGGCGACGCTTGGCGCAAATCGTTTCCAAACGATCACCCGCGTCCTGTTGCCCGGCCTAGCGCCGGCGGCCTTAACCGGCTTTGCTCTGGCTTTCGCACGCGCGGCCGGCGAATATGGCTCGGTGATCTTCATCGCCGGCAATAAGCCCTATGTCTCCGAAATCGCACCATTGCTCATCGTCATTCGGCTTGAGGAATATAATTATGCTGCCGCGACAGCGATCGCGACCATGATGCTGATCATCTCCTTCATCATGTTGCTGGTCATCAATCTCATTCAAGCCTGGAGCAGAAGGAGATACGGCTATGGCGCATGATGCCGCTTCCTCCTCCGACACGGTTCATTCCGTGATCACCGAGAGCAGGTTTGCGCGACTGATTTTCGTCGCCATCTCGCTCGTCTTCCTGGCATTGATGGTGCTGATGCCGTTGGCCGCCGTCTTCGTTGAAGCATTCCGCAAAGGTGTTGAAGAGTTTTTCAGCGCGTTGGTGGATGAGGAGACCTTCGCGGCGATCCGACTGACGTTGATCGTCGCCGGTATCAGCGTGCMGCTGAACCTCGTCTGCGGTGTCGCGGCTGCCTGGGCGATCGCCAAATTCGAGTTCAAGGGGAAGGCGTTCCTGACGACGTTGATCGATTTGCCATTCTCCGTGTCGCCGGTCATATCGGGCCTAGTCTTCGTGCTGTTGTTCAGCTCGAATAGCGTGCTCGGCCCTTGGCTGCAAAGCCACGGTGTCCAGATCCTCTTCGCGGTTCCGGGCCTTGTGCTGGCGACGATGTTCGTCACCTTCCCATTCGTTGCCCGTGAATTGGTTCCGCTGATGCAGGAACAGGGAAATGCGGACGAGGAAGCGGCGTTGTCGCTCGGCGCCAATGGCTGGCAGACCTTCTGGCACGTCACGTTACCGAACATCAAATGGGGCCTGCTTTACGGCGTTCTCCTCTGTAATGCCCGCGCCATGGGTGAGTTCGGCGCCGTGTCTGTCGTCTCCGGCCATATTCGCGGCGAGACCAACACCATGCCGTTGCAGGTCGAGATTCTCTACAACGAATATAATTTCTCGGGCGCATTCGCAGTTGCCACGCTTCTCGCTTTGCTCGCCTTGGTAACACTTGCACTGAAGACCCTGCTGGAAATGCGCTATAGCGAAGAGATCGCCGCCAGCCGGCGTCACTGAAGGAATTGTTGATGGAAGTTCGCGTTCAAAACCTGCGCAAGGAATTCGGCCGCTTTCCCGCGCTGCATAATGTCTCTCTGGATATCCGCTCCAGTGAACTTATTGCACTCCTCGGCCCCTCCGGCTCAGGCAAGACGACGCTGTTGCGCTTGATCGCCGGATTGGAGTCGCCGACTGACGGTCGGATTTTCTTCGGTGATGAAGATGCGTCGAAGAAGACGGTACAGCAGCGCAATATCGGCTTCGTATTTCAGCACTATGCGCTGTTCCGCCATATGACGGTGCTGGATAATATCGGCTTCGGACTGAAAGTACGGACGGCGTCGCGTCGCCCCCCCCGCGCCGAAATCCATCGCCGCGCCCTCGAGCTGCTGGAACTGGTACAGCTTAACGGCCTCGAAAAGCGCTATCCGGCACAGTTATCCGGCGGTCAGCGGCAGCGCGTGGCGCTTGCGCGCGCCATGGCGGTCGAGCCGAACGTGTTGCTCTTGGACGAACCTTTCGGAGCACTCGACGCGCAGGTCCGCAAAGATCTGCGCAAGTGGCTGCGCGAAATCCATGATCGCACCGGCCACACCACCGTTTTCGTCACCCACGATCAGGAAGAGGCGCTGGAGTTGGCCGACCGCGTCGTCGTGCTCAACAAGGGCGCGATCGAGCAGGTCGGGACACCGGATGAGATCTACGATACGCCGAACTCGCCCTTCGTCTACGGCTTCATCGGCCAGTCCAACCGCGTGCAGGTACGCATTTCCAATGGCGAAATTTGGTTCGATGACCGACCTCTCGGACTCAGCGCATCGCGCGAGCCTGATGGCATGGCGCACCTCCATTTCCGGCCCCACGATATCGAGCTTCGTGACGGCGATGGTGGCTGCATCGCCGGATTGTTGACTGCCAGCCGCCGCGTTGCCGGCACCCGTCATCTCGAATTGAACATCGGCGCCCAGCACGAGACCATCGAAATCGAGCTGCCGCCGGACAAAGCCGGCGCGCTTGATCGCAACCGCATCGCTTTCAGGCCGACGCGTTGGAGATTGTTTCGGAACGGCGACTGAGGCTTTGCGAAGGGATCGCCGTCCGCGCCATTGCTGACCTCTTCAGTCCTTAATCTTCCGGATGGCCGGCTGCTGCAAAGCCGCCTCCCTGATAGATGACGGCCGGATCATTCGGGTCGTCCGGCGCGGCGTTTGCCAGAACTTCGGCGCGCCAGGGCGAGGAACTATCCTGCGGCTTCCAGCCAAGGAAGGCGGCGTTGCGGTTGTCCCACCATTGTTCGTCGTTATCGGAGGCGCCATAAACGATCGTGTGTCCGAGCCGAGGAGTCTCGAAGGCCCGGCCGCAGAGCATCATCAGATCGCGGGCGCTGAACCATGTCGCCAGCATGCGCGGATTGCGCGGCTCAGGGAAGCAGGAGCCGATGCGCACCGACAAGGTTTCCTGCCCGAACTTATCGAAATAGAGGCTCGCCAAGGCTTCGCCATAGACCTTCGAAACACCATAGAGCGAATCCGGGCGGGTCGGTACGGTGTTGTCGATGCGCTCGTCACGGCGATAATAGCCGATCGTATGATTGGAACTGGCAAAGATGATGCGCGGCTTGCCGGCGGCGCGAGCGGCTTCATAGAGATTGTAGAGGCCGACGATATTGCCCTGCAGGATCAAGTCGAAGGGCTTTTCCACGGAGATGCCGCCAAGATGGATAATGCCGTCGACGCCTTTGACCAAGGCCTCGACGCCGCCGCGGTCAGCGAGATCGCAGGCAATGAAGCGCTCGTTCGGACGCAAATCGTCGATCGGCGCAATATCCGAGAGCACGACAACCTCGGCGATCTGCGAAAGAAGCGGCCTCAATGCCTGGCCGACGCCGCCGGCAGCACCGGTCATCAACAGAGTTTTCAGCATAGTTTTCTCCCATATCGGTATCATCGACGCGGAACTTATAATATGGGCTTTCGTTCGTCATCATATATCTGTAGTCTCGATACTGGAAACTTGGGGACGTTGGAATGCCGCGGAATGCAGCGATCAAGGCATGGGAGCGTAGCGAACGGCCAGCGGGCCGGCGCAATCTCGTTGATATTGTCGGTCAGCAATTGCGCCAGGAGATCCTTGGCGGGGTCTTGAAACCTGGCGAAAAATTGCCAAGCGAAAGCGGCCTCACGGACCGATACAAAGTCAGCCGAACCGTTATCCGCGAAGCGATTGCCTCGATGCGTGCCGACGGTATGGTCGAGGTGCACCACGGCGTCGGCGTCTTCGTCCGTCACGCAATGCCCTTCCCGATCGCAGGCGTGCGCGACACCGATTCAGGCCGGATTTCCTCCATCATCGAAATGCTGGAATTGCGCGCCGCCGTGGAGACAGAAGCCGCCGGCCTTGCCGCCGCCCGGCGTTCGCCGGCACAGGACGAGGCGATCATGGAGCGTTTCGAGGATATCGATCGCGCCATGGAGCGCGGCATCGCGACATCGGAAGCCGATTTCGAATTTCATCTCGCCATTGCCGACGCCACCAACAATCCGCGCTTTCGCGAGTTTCTGGAATTGACCGGCAAGAGGGCGATCCCCCGCTCCTTCCTGCAGGATCAACCGGACGAAATCGCATCCGCCGATTATCTGGCCCGGATCCAGGCAGAGCATCGGCGCATCGCGGAAGCCATATCGGATCGCGACGAACACGGCGCGCGCGAGGCCATGCGATTGCATTTGAAGGGCAGTCAGCAGCGGTATCGCAGCCTTATCCGAAAAGGATCTTGAATACAGATATATGATAAGAGATTGACTGTTATCATATGTCCTCTATGTTCCCATCAATTCATACGGATTTTGGAGGATCCTCGTGTCCATGGACCCGTTAGCTCTCAAGGCGGCACTTGGCGCCGGGCTCTTGTCTTTTCCCGTGACGCCGTTCGACAAGGACGGCAGCTTCAACCGGGCTGCCTATAGCGATCATGTCGGCTGGCTTTCGGGCTTCAAGGCAAGCGTGCTTTTCGCCGCCGGCGGTACCGGCGAGTTCTTCTCGCTGGCGCCGGATGAAATCCCGACCATTGTCAGCGCCGCAAAGGCCGCCGCAGGCGATACGCCTATCGTCGCGGGTTGCGGTTACGGCACGCGCATCGCCGTCCAGATCGCCCAGTCGGCGGAGAAAGCCGGTGCCGACGGTATCCTGCTCCTGCCGCATTACCTGATCGATGCGCCGCAGGACGGCCTGTTCCAGCATATTGAGGCGGTCTGCGATGCCGTTTCGATCGGCGTCATGGTCTATAACCGCGACAATTCCATCCTGACCGCCGAAACCCTTGCGCGGCTCTGCGATGCCTGCCCGAACCTCGTCGGTTTCAAGGACGGCTCCGGCGATATCGGCCTAGTGCGCAAGATTACCGCGACAATGGGCGAGCGACTGACCTATCTCGGCGGCATGCCGACGGCCGAGCTTTTCGCCGACGCCTATCTCGGTGCAGGCGTCACAACCTATTCCTCGGCGGTCTTCAACTTCGTGCCGGCCCTGGCGCAGAATTTCTACAAGGCGCTGCGCGCCGGCGACACGGCGACGACCAACATGCTGCTGGTCGATTTCTTCTATCCTTTCATGAACATCCGCAACCGTCAGAAGGGCTATGCAGTATCGGCCATCAAGGCCGGCGTCCGGTTGCTCGGTTTCGACGCCGGCTCGGTCCGTCCGCCGCTGACCGACCTGACCGAACAGGAGGTCGCCATGCTCGATGATCTGATCAGGCCGTACCGCCCATGAAAATCTCCGCTGTCCACACCCATCTGCTCGACCATAAGCTGGATCACGCCTTCGAAAGCGCCTCCATGCGCTTCGACCGTCGCCAACATTGCCTCGTCGAAATCGTCTGCGACGACGGCACCATCGGCTGGGGCGAATGCCTCGGCCCAGCCGGGCCTAACGCCGCCGTCGTGAAAGCCTACACCCCTCGCCTTCTCGGCCGCGATCCGCGTGATACGGAGGTGATCTGGCTCGAACTCTACAATCTGCTGCGCGATCAGGGCCAGCGTGGCCTGACGGTGACAGCGCTCAGCGGCATCGACATTGCGCTCTGGGATATCAAGGGCAAGCATCACGGCACCTCGGTATCGCGCCTGCTCGGCGGCCGCTTCCGCGAGGATGTGAAGGCCTACGCCACCGGCTCCTTCCGCAAGGACGGCGTCGACCCGGTTTCCGATATCGCCGCCGAAACCGCCGCCTATGTCGCGCATGGGTTCCATGCGGTGAAGATCAAGATCGGCTTCGATGTCGAAGAGGATATCGCCGTCATCCGCGCCGTGCGCGAAGCGATCGGCCCGAATATCCGGCTGATGATCGATGCCAATCACGGCTATGATGCGCTGGAAGCCTGCACGGTCGGCAATGCCGTTGCGAAATACGGTGTCGATTGGTTCGAGGAGCCGGTCATTCCGGAACAACTCAGCGCCTACCGCGCGGTACGCGCCGGCCAGCCAATCCCGGTCGCCGGTGGAGAGACCTGGCATGGCCGCTTCGGCATGCGCGAACCGCTGGAAACCCGGGCCGTCGATATCATCCAGCCCGATATTTGCGGCACCGGCGGCTTCAGCGAAATGCGCAGGATCGCCGACATGGCCGCCATCAACGGCGTTCGACTCGTCCCGCATGTCTGGGGAACTGGCGTTGCTATCGCTGCCGGCCTGCAGTTCATCGCCGCCCTACCCCCGGACCCGCCGCGCCGCAATGGCCGGCCGCCGATCCTGGAGTTCGACCGCACGCACAATCCCTTCCGCCAAGCTGTGCTGACAAAACCGCTGGATCATGTGAACGGCGTTGTCACCATTCCCGATGGTCCGGGTCTCGGTATCGAGATCAACCGCGATGCGCTGGAGCAATATCGGCTGAAGGATTGAACGGCTGAAAGCTCGGCATTGTTGTGGCCTCAAATCGACTGTTTTGGGCCACTCCAGGCCGAACTCGCATCAGCGCTGACGTTCGGCTACGAAATGCGTGATCATCCAGTCTTGGCGGTAACCGCCAGCTCCGAACCATAGGCGTCCTGCAATTCGCCGTCCTGCTCCTTTGCCCGGTCGACGGCCTTGTGGATCAGGGTTGACGTATAACCTTCCGCAGCAGAGCCTTCGATCAAAGTGACATCCGCATTTCCTGGATTGTCCGAGCGTTCGAACCAATCGACGGAATGGTGCAGGAAATTCATTTCGAACGCCCGGTTGGTAACGCCGTGGCCAACGATGATMACGTTGTTTCTGCCATGCCTGGCCTCGTGCATGACGGTCAGGAGGAACAGGCGAACCCGCTGCGCCACATCCGCCCTGCTCTCGCCATCGGGAGGCCTCGCGTAGAATTTCCCATTGTTATTGCGCAGCCTAGCCCATTTTTCGAATTCCTCGGGAAACTTCCGCTTCTGTTCGGCATGGTCGTAGATTTCGGTGAAGAGGCCGAAATCCTGTTCCCGCAACAGATAGTCCTCGCGAACGTCGGCGATCAACTCGCTCGGCAAAACTTCGAGCAAGGCGTCCTTGCTCTGCTGCGTCCTGAGATAGGGCGAGTACCAAATGCTCAGTTTCGGTAATTCAGCGCTTGGCCGGCCTTCGAAATGGGATGCGATCACGCGCCCGGCTTCCAGCACCTGCCGATAGCCCCACTTCGTCAACGGAACATTGTGATCACCGAACTGCCGGTAAGCCTGCTCGCTGATGTTGCCAAGGGATTCGCCGTGCCGAACGAGAAAGATATGCATCAACAGTCCGCATTGTCCGATCTGAAATCGAAGCCATCATGAAGGGGAAGCGCAGAGCCTGCAACGCTATAGCACAACCGCAGCCAAATAACGTGCCATGTCCCAGTCAAGCGGACTCGGCTCGTGCCTCCGTTTCGGCCCTCAGCGTTTCCGGATTGATAACTGCCTTGATCGGCAGGTGATCCGAGGCAACACGCGCCAATGGCGAGTCATGAACCTCCACCGTTGAGATCAGCCCGCGGCGATTGGCCATGATGCGGTCCAGCGCCAGAAGCGGCAGGGTGGAGGGAAAGCTCGGCACCGCCGGGGGCAGCGGGCCAAAGGCAGCCTGGAAGGTGTTGAGCGACGAGCGGTCGCCGAGCCGCCATTCGTTGAGGTCGCCGAGAAGGATGGTCGGCGTGTCGTTCTCKGTGCTCATCAGGTCGACGATCAAACGCGCCTGCTGGGCACGCGAGCTATGCAGCAGCCCGAGATGGGCGGCGATGATCCTGAGCGCGCCGCCGCGGGCCAGTTCGATTTCGGCGAGCAGCGCGCCGCGGGGCTCGAGCCCCGGCAGGTTAATCTGGTGCACATCGCGTACCGTACCCTGCTTGAACAGCACGACATTGCCATGCCAGCCATGCGCTTTAGTCGTGCCCGCAACGGGTACGGGAATAAGGCCGGTTTCACGCTCGAGCCGCCGCAGGTCGAGTAGGCCGGTACGCTCACCGAACCGCGTGTCGGCCTCCTGCAGGCCGATGACGTCGGCATCGATTTCATGGATGACCCGGCTGATCCGCTCCGGATCGAAGCGGCGATCGGCGCCGACGCATTTGTGGACATTGTAGGAGGCGATCAAGGTGCCTTCCGGACGGGCTCGTTCACCTGCATGCGCCGTCCGCAACTTCTTTCTGTTCTTCAAGGTCTCGAAAATGCTTGTACGGAGACTTTCGTTTTTTTTCCGCATCTGTCCGTCGACCATTTCCGTTGTCAAAGCCTGCCGAGCTGCATCTTCAGGAGTATACGGAGTGATTGCCGGGCTTGTCATGTGAAAAGGCTTGTCTGTAGAAAGACGGCCAGCGCCGTTTTGTTCAGAGATAGGGTGAACCGAGCCACAGAACCTTTTCAATCAAGCGGACGATGAAGGGGCGTGCGCGGAGCTTGCCGAGTTCGACCGGGATGGCCGTTTCAAGGATCGCGGCGATGCGCGCATCGACCGCGCCCGCGAAACCGCGATCCATCACCTCGAGGTCGACTTCGAAATTCAGCCGCAGAGAGCGCGGATCGAGATTGGACGAGCCGACATAGGCCCAGGTGCCATCGATCGTCAGCAACTTCGAATGATTGAAAGGGCCGTCGGCGCGCCAGATGCGGCAATAATCTTTCAGCATCTGATCGAACTGCGCGGTCATTGCCCGGTCGACAAGCACGAGATTGTTGGCGGCCGGCACGATGACATCGACTTCGACGCCGCGTCTCGCCGCCGTCACTAGCGCGCTGATCAACTCGCGATCTGGCAGGAAATAAGGCGACATGATGCGGATCGAGGTGCGAGCGACCGAGAATGCGCCGATCAGCATCTTATGGTTCGTCTCAACGCTGCGGTCGGGTCCGGAAGCGACGACGCGCATGAAGACCGGCGCGCCGGGCTCGTTCGCGGGCGTTGCAATCCGCCAATGATCACCGCTCAGCACTTCGCCGGTGGCAAAACGCCAGTCTTCGGCGGCGGTGTTGAAGAGATCGGCGACGGCGGGACCGGTGACGCAGAAGTGGGTGTCGCGGGCGCAATGATCGCTTGCGAATTCCCGGGTGAAACCCTGACGGATATTCATCCCGCCGGTAAAGGCGATACGACCATCGATCGCGAGGATTTTGCGGTGGGTGCGCAGATTAGCATAGGGCAGCCTAAGCCCCATGATCACATTGCCGTTGAAGACGTCCATCTGCACGCCGCCTTCCTTCAGATAGCCCATGATGCTCGGCACCGAATAGCGGGCGCCTACGGCGTCGATCAGCACGCGCACGCTGACGTCGCGTTTGACGGCCTCGATCAGCGAGCCGGCGATACGCAGCCCGATCGGATCGCGGTCGAAAATATAAGTTTCCAACAGGATGCTGCGTTCGGCGCCATCGATGGCAGCTTTCATCGCAGCATAGGCGACATCGCCGCTCTCCAACATCTCGATGGTGTTACCAGTGCTCATCGGATAGCGCGCCACGCGGTCGCCAAGAGTCTTCATGGAACCGAAGCGCTCGCCAAAAAGCCTCCGCACGATATCGCCCTGCGCGTCGAAACTGGCGAGTACGCCCGAGGCGTTCTTCTGGAATAGGACATTGCGCTGCGAACTAAGCGATGCACGGCGGATGCGGTTGATGCCGGCCACCGCATAGAGCAGAGCCCCGACGATGGGCGAGAGGATGATGACGCCGACCCAGCCGATCGCCGCGCGAACCTCCTCCTTCGTCATCGCCGCATGGATGGCGGCTGCCGCCCCCATGGCGATGGACAGGACAGCGAGGATTTGGCCCCAATGGGCAATCAGCAAGTCAAACATKGGGCGAGTATAACTTTGCCCGTGAAAGCTGCAATCGATCGCAGGCTCTATTTCCGGTCCCCTCGATAGAAGACCTTGTGAAAAGGCTGTGTATTAGAAGTTTTAAATTGAATGACGCGCCGGCTGTCGCCATATTGACGGTTCGGTCGCTTCGCCGTCGTCTACCACGGTACACCTGCTTTTTGTGCGAAGCACCTGCCGCAGCCTGAGCGTTGGGACAGGGAGAGTTTCTCCATGGCCCCTCAGAGCCTGCTCGGGAAGGCATGAAGCCCGCGGTTCCAAAACGGGCATTTTCATCAACCATGTTCAATGATGCAAAACGGAGAACGGCAATGTTGGAATCCCGAGACGAATGGATCAAGAAGCGCGCCTACGCCATATGGGAGGAAGAAGGATATCCTTCCGGCCGTGATACGGTTCATTGGGAGCAGGCGAGCAGCGAGCGTATCGCGCTTGAGAAAAAGGCAAGCAAGAAAGAGAAGGTCGACGCTAAGCCCAAGACGGACGCTAAGCCTAAGGCAGATGCCAAACCCAAGATAAAGGGTAAGGCGGCGACCACTGTCATGGCTGCGGCAGTCAACGGCGGTTCGACTAAGGTCTCGCCGAAACGGCCGTCGAAAAAGACCGGTGACGCGAAGATTTGACGTATACTTTACGGCTGATMATACGGCCGATGACACTAACGGCCCGGCCTATAGCACCGGGCCGTTGTCTTTTGGCGGCACGTTACAAAATTTCCCAAGGATTTCGGTAAATTATGCGTATCGCGTGAATAGATGTCACATACCGATGGTACTCGATGAAGAGGGAGCTCGCCATGGGTAATAACGATATGAATCGCGTTGAAGTCTTCGTTCTGGCTGTCGCCGGGGCGAGCTGCCGCGTCATGGCTATACTGATGTAATTCCATGCTATCGCTCCTCGTTCTCGCCATCCTTTATTTCTTTGCGGCGCTGGTTCTGATCCTCATCATCGACCGTTCCGTCGGCATCATGTTCCCCGCATCGGTTGATGATGCGGGCACTGCCGCGGCGCCATCGCTTCCCGATGTTTCGAACTGATCGCGTATTCCGCTGAAACCGGAACTTTTTCCGCGGCGCTGGGTTGGCTTTCTCATAGGCAATAAGGAGAAAGACCATGCCACGAGGAGACAAATCCGCGTACACCGACAAACAGAAGCGCAAGGCTGAACATATCGAGGAAAGCTATGAAAGCCGCGGCGTTCCCGATGAAGAAGCCGAACGTCGTGCCTGGGCCACCGTGAATAAGGAAAGCGGCGGCGGTAAAAAATCCGGCTCCGGCCGAGGCCACAGCGAAAGCCATGCATCCTCTGAAAAAGGCGGACGCATTGGCGGCAAGGCATCGGCGAGCCGCCCTGCGAGCGAACGTTCCGCATCGGCAAAGAAGGCCGCGGCAACGCGCAAGCGCAACGAGCACCGCGCTCATCACTGACATCATATTCTTGAGGAAGGGAGCCCTGCTATGGCCCGGTCCCAAAAGAAGAAATGGTCACATGATGTGACTGAGAACAGCGACGCCTTGGATTTGAAAGACGGCATCTTCAAATCGCGCGATCCCAAGGCCATAGCCGACTCTCTCAAGCATTCCGCAGAGGCGAGCGATCGCCGCAAATCCAGCCCCTTCCGTTCCGCCATGTCGATGCTAAATTTCTATATCAATCGCGCCGGCAGCCATCTCAGCAAGCGGCAGAAAGAGACGCTCGAAGCCGCCAAGGATGAGTTGTGCAAGGATTTTGGCCGCGAACAGAAATAGACCTGCAACGGGACGGAAGGATTCTTGAATGCCCTATGAGCTTTATTATTGGGACGGCATCCAGGGCCGTGGCGAGTTTGTGCGCTTGGCGCTCGAAGAAGCGGGGGCCGACTATATCGACGTCTGCCGCGGTCCGGCGAGCGAAGGCCAAGGCATTCACGCGATGATGGCGGTGATGAAGAGCAAGTCCGAGGCGCATATCCCGCTGGCTCCGCCCTTCCTGAAGGACGGCGACCTCTTCATCTCCCATGTCGCCAACATTCTGATGTATCTCGGGCCTAAGCTCGGTCTGACGCCGGAGGATCAGGGCGCGCGCCATGTCGTGAACGGCCTACAGCTCACGATCACCGATCTTGTTGCCGAAGTGCACGATACGCACCACCCCATCGCCACCTCGAAATATTATGAGGAGCAGAAAGAGGAAGCCAAGGCTCGTGCGGCCGAATTCATCGATAACCGCATGCCGAAATTCCTGGGTTATTTCGAACGCGTCCTGCGGCAAAACCCGAAAGGACCGGCCCATATATTCGGCGATCGGCTCACCTATGTCGATCTGTCATTGTTTCAGGTGTTCGAGGGGCTTCGCTACGCCTTTCCCCGTGCGACGGCGCATTTGACCACCCAATATCCGCATCTGGCCGCCCTGCATGATGCTGTCGCGGAACGACCGAACATCGCCCGCTATCTCAAATCCGAACGCCGCATTCCCTTCAACGAAGATGGTATCTTCCGGAACTATCCCGAGTTGGATAAGAATGCGGCATGAGCGAAGCAACATTGCTGGCCCTGTTCCTGCCGGTCTGCTGGGGCATTTGGGCACTGATTTGGTTGATCGCATCGTTCCGCGTCAAGAAGACGACGCGGAGCGAGGACCCGTTGTCGCGGATGTCGAATACGGCACCAATCTGGATCGGCGCATTTTTGCTGGCGGTGCGGCCGTCCTGGCTCGGCCCCCTGTCGTTCCGGCTCGTCCCGCAAAATCTGGCCTATTATGGCATTGGCGCGGTGCTGACCATCATCGGCCTCACCTTCGCCGTCTGGGCGCGTTATCACATCGGCCGTAATTGGAGTGGCGTGATCACCGTCAAGGAAGATCATGCGCTGATCCGCACCGGCCCCTACGCCATCGTTCGTCATCCAATCTATTCCGGACTGCTGCTTGCCATCATCGGCTCGGCACTCGCCCGCGGCAATATCGCCGCGATGCTGGCGATCGCGTTCATGCTGTATGCCGTTTTGCGCCGTGTCAGTATCGAGGAGCGCTGGATGGGCGAGACATTCGGCCAAGCCTATGCCGACTACAAAACCAAAACGCCGGCGCTGGTACCGTTCGTTGCATATGGCTAGCTCTTCAGCGGTTCAGCCGCCTCGAAGAAATCGGCCCACGGGTCGGCGGAGCGTTCGTCGAGCCGCGAGGCCGCATTTTTCACCTTAAATGAAGACGGGCCGGTGCGATCCGTCAAGTCGTCCCATGCGAGCGGCATCGACACCGCCGCTCCCGGCCTTGCGCGCGTCGAATAGGGTGCGACTGCCGTGTTGCCACGGCCATTGCGCAGGTAGTCGATGAAGATGTGGCCGGTCCGTTTCGCCTTCGCTGCAACGGAGAGGTATTTTTCCGGATTGTCGGCACTCATGCCCTCCGCGATTGCCTCCGCCGCGACTTTGACATCCGGCCATGTCGCCTTCGGCTTGAGAGGGGCGACGACATGCAACCCCTTGCCGCCGGAGGTCTTGACGAAGGAGGCGAGGCCCAAAGCCTGGAGCCGTTCCTTTATTTCCTTCGCCGCCGCGATGACCGCGCTCCAGGCGACATCTTCGCCGGGATCGAGATCCATGATGATCATGTCCGGCTTCTCCCAATGTGCCGTCGTCGTGCCCCAGGGGTGGATTTCGAGCGAGGCGGATTGGACAAGTGCAACAAGGCCGTCGAAATCCTTGATCCGCAGCAGCTTTTCACCGCCCTCGTTTTCTGGATCGACTATCTCTTCAATATGCGGATTGATGCCTTTCCAAGCATGTTTCTGGAAGAAACGCGGACCCTTTATACCATCCGGGCAACGCAGCAATGCCAAGGGCCGATCGACCACGAAGGGCGCCATACGCGACCAGGCAAGCGCATAGTAATCGACAAGATCCTGTTTGCTGACGCCGTCATCCGGCCAATAGATCCGCTCCGGATGTGTCAGTTGCACGGAGGTCTTCGCAAGGTTCTGAGTGGGCGTCTTTGCCATGCCGCGTACGCTCCATCATGGATGTGCACATCGCCCTAAAATGACTGTGCCGGGTAAAGGTTACCATTGCCCGGCACAAAAAGTCGATCGCTGGCCCTCGCCTCACGGCATGAGCTGGCCGCCGTTGACCTCGATGACCTGCCCGGTGATGTAGCCGGAGAGGGTCGGAGAAGCCAGGAAGAGGTAGGCGCCGACGCAATCTTCCGATGTGCCGACAAAGCCCATCGGGATGGTCTTGCGCTGCAGTTCCATCTGCTCGTCGTTGGTATAGCGCTCATGGAAAGGCGTGGCGATGACGCCTGGCGCCACGGCATTGACGCGGATCTTGTCGGCGACGAATTCCTTGGCATGACCATGGGTGATGGTCGAGACGAAGCCCTTGGATGCCGCGTAGAGGATCGCGCCGTTGCCGCCGCCATTGCGGGCGGCGATCGAGGTGGTGTTGATGATGAAGCCGCCCTGCTTTTTGAGATAGGGATGCGCGGCGCGCGTGGCGGCGAGGACCGAGCGGGCGTTGAGGTTCATCACGCGCTCATAATGTTCGTCAGTCATCGCCGAGGTCGGCAGGCGACCGAGCATGCCGCCGGCATTGTTCACCAGACCGTCGAGGCCACCGAACGCTTCCGCTGTCTCATTGACGACGCGTTCGGTCTCGCCATCCTGCGAAACATCACCTTGGACCAGATGCACATGGCCACCGCCGGCGGTGATCTCCGCCGCCAACTTTTCGGCCGGCTCACGGCTKGCGTTGAAATGGATGCCGACTTTCATCCCTTGCTGCGCAAAAGCCCTGGCAAGGGCCGCACCGATGCCCGTGGACGCGCCGGTTATTAGTACCCGTTTGCCAGCGAGATCGGGAATGCGGATGGACGCAAGTAGTTGCGCGAGTTCTGCCATGACGACTCCTCCAGAATGTCAAAAAAAGGTCAGGGAGAAAGATAGTTGGTATTGGTAATATCATTCGAAACCGCGGCCAGGCAATGCATTCGGCGCAAACAAAAAGCGGGCGGCCGGGAAAACTCCCCGCCGCCCGCCGTCAAATTCCCGTGATGCCTCAGACCCGTTCGAGCGCGATCGCGATGCCTTGGCCGACACCGATGCACATGGTCGAGAGCGAGTAACGTCCGCCGGTCTCCTTCAGTTCCAGCGCCGCCGTGCCGGTGATGCGAGCGCCGGACATGCCGAGCGGATGGCCGAGCGAGATGGCGCCGCCATTGCGATTGACCCGGACGTCGTCATCGGCAATGCCGAGTTCGCGCAGTACGGCAAGACCCTGCGAGGCGAAGGCTTCGTTGAGTTCGATGACATCGAACTGCTCTTGTTTCAGGCCGAGGTGGGCCATGAGCTTGCGGGATGCCGGGACCGGGCCGATGCCCATGATGCGCGGCGGCACGCCGGCGGCGGCCCCGCCGAGGATGCGGGCGATCGGCGCCAGACTGTATTTCTTCGCTGCCGCTTCCGAGGCGATGATCAGCGCTGCGGCGCCATCATTGACGCCGGAGGCATTACCGGCGGTCACGGTACCGCCCTCCTTTTTGAAGGGCGTGCCGAGCTTTGCCAGCGCTTCCATCGTCGTTGCGCGCGGATGTTCGTCCTTGCCGACGACGATCGCATCGCCCTTACGCTGAGGAATGGTGACAGCGGTGATCTCCTTGGCGAGACGGCCATTTTCCTGCGCTGCCGCAGCCTTGGCTTGCGAGCGGACCGCGAAAGCGTCCTGGTCTTCGCGGCTGACCGTGTAGTCTTCGGCGACATTCTCCCCGGTTTCCGGCATGGAATCAACGCCGTATTGCTTTTTCATGAGGGGATTGATGAAGCGCCAGCCGATGGTGGTGTCATAGATTTCGGCATTACGGGAAAAGGCGCTGTCGGCCTTGGGAATGACGAAGGGCGCGCGCGACATGCTTTCGACGCCGCCGGCGATCATCAGCTCTGCCTCGCCGGCGCGAATGGCACGGGCCGCCGTGATGACGGCGTCCATGCCCGAGCCGCACAGGCGATTGATCGTCGTACCCGGGACGGAAACCGGCAACCCCGCAAGCAGCGTCACCATTCGGGCGACGTTTCTGTTATCCTCGCCCGCCTGGTTGGCGCAGCCGTAGATTACATCGTCGACGGCTTCCCAATCGATGGAACCATTGCGCGCGATCAACGCCTTCAGCGGCACGGCGCCGAGATCGTCGGCACGAACAGAAGAAAGCGAACCACCGAAACGGCCGATCGGCGTGCGGATATAGTCACAGATAAAGGCTTCGGTCATGGGTCTTCTCCCTGCTGCACGTCGGGCAAAAATATGCGGCGATTTGCGATAACGACATGCGAAATTATTATAAGCTTAAAGCATATCGAGCGAATCCGAAAGATCGCAACGTGCTTTTAGAGCGTCGGCACGACGAGGTCGGCAACGGGGCGGTCGGTATGGAGCGGAGCGCCGGTCATCGCCTGCAACTCGTTCATCGTCATGGCAGCGAGCTTTTCGCGAACGACGAAACCTTCCTTGGCAATGTCGATAACCGCATGGCTCGTATAGACCCGGGTGATGCAGCCGACGCCGGTTAGTGGGAAGGTGCAGGCCTCCACCAGTTTCGGCTTGCCGTCCTTGGTGACATGTTCGGTGATGACGAAAACTTGCTTGGCGCCGTGCACCAGATCCATGGCCCCGCCAACGGCAGGCACGCCCTTGGAGCCGACGCGCCAGTTGGCGAGGTCGCCATTCTGCGCCACTTGGTAGGCGCCGAGGATTGCGACATCCAGATGGCCGCCGCGCACCATGGCGAAACTATCGGCGTGATGGAAGAAGGAGGCGCCGGGCTTTAGCGTCACGGCCTTCTTGCCGGCATTGATCAGATCCCAATCTTCCTCGCCCTCCGCGGGCGGCTCGCCGAAGTTCAGGATGCCATTTTCGGTGTGGAAGATCGCCTGACGGCCTGGAGGCTGGTAGCGGGCGACCATTTCCGGAAAGCCGATGCCAAGATTCACATAGGCGCCATCCTGGATATCCTGAGCCGCGCGCCAGGCGATCTGGGCGTTGGAGAGTTTGATGTCTTCGCGTGTGTCGATGGTCATACGTATACCATTCCGGCTCGAATGAGGTCTTCTTCTTGTTGCGGATCGGCGACTTCCACGACGCCGTTGATGAAGATGCCGGGGGTAATGATGTGCTCCGGATCGAGCTCGCCGGCGGCGACGATTTTCGAGACCTGCGCGATCGTTTTGGTCGCGGCCATGCACATCAGCGGATTAAAGTTGCGACCGGCCTTGTTGTAGATGAGATTGCCCTGCACATCGCCGACATGCGCTTTGACGATAGCGAAATCCGCCTTGAGCCAGCGTTCCTGAACATAGTGTCGGCCGTCGAATTCCGCGATGACCTTGCCGCTCGCAAGTTCGGTACCGTAGGCGGTTGGAGTGTAGAAAGCCGGAATGCCCGCACCGCCGGCACGGATGCGTTCGGCGAGAGTCCCCTGAGGCACCAGTTCCAGCTCGATTTCGCCGGCCAGATAGCGGTCCGTGAAAGCGCGTGGATCGGATGAGCGCGGGAAGGAGCAGATCATCTTCCTGACCATGCCGGCATCGATCATCGCCGCGATGCCGATACGCCCGTTGCCGGCATTGTTGTTGATGACGATCAGGTTCTTCGGGCCTTTATCGATCAGCGCATGAATGAGTTCGATCGGCGCGCCGGAGCCACCGAAACCGCCGATCATTACGGTCGCGCCATCGCCAATATCCGAGACGGCAGCCGTCGTGCTCGCAATTGTCTTGTCCATAGGGATTCTCCCGTTTGCCCTTGCGGGCGGATTGGGGCGCCCCGCCCTCTTCTTTTGAATAGATCAGCATGGGTTGGGCGGCAATCATTTTGTGCGGTATTTGACTTTTGTTCATATATCGCACAAAATGTTTCCGCGTGAGGGATGACTATGCGTGAAACCGATTTTGTAAGCAGCTTTGCCAAAGGATTGAACACAATCGAAGCTTTCGGCGAGACCCGTCAAAGACTGTCGATTGCCGAAGCGTCAAAGCTAACGGGGCTGGACCGTGCCACGGTCCGCCGCTCGCTACTGACGCTCGCTGAACTCGGCTATGCCGAATACGACGGAAAGTTCTTCACGCTGACGCCGAAGATCTTGCGGCTCGGCCACGCCTATCTGTCGGCCACGCCGCTTCCGACGATCATCCAGCCCTATCTCGATCAGCTCTCGGAGCGGGCCGGTCACAATGCATCGGCTTCGGTGCTGGACGGCACCGAAATCGTCTATATCGCCCGTGCGTCACAACGCCGGGTGATGTCGATCAATCTCACTCCCGGCAGCCGCCTGCCCGCCTATTGCGCCTCCATGGGGCGGGTCCTGCTGAGCGGCTTGCCAGAAAGCGAGGCGCGCGCCGTGCTCGCCCGCTCGGAGATCAAGGCCAATACAGCGAACACCAAGACGGATACCGAAATGTTGATGGCTGAGTTTCGCCAGGTACGGGCGCAGGGTTATGCCGTCATCGACCAAGAGCTGGAAATCGGCCTCTGCTCCATCGCCGTTCCAGTGGAGAACGATCGTGGGCAGGTGGTCGCTGCCATCAATATCGGCGCACCAGCCGCTTACGTAGCCGCGGCCGATATGGCGGAACGTTATCTGCCGCTGCTGCGGGAAACGCAGAAGATGTTGCGACTGGTTCTGCGTTAGCCTTCACGTCCCTCGGGGCCATCCTCGTGGTTCGAGGGTCGCTCCTTCGACAAGCTCAGTCGCTCCCACCTCTGGATGAGGATGGAGCGAGCCTCGTCTTCGATATGGCTTACTGCGTTTTGATGTCGGAGTGAGGAGGTAGCCCTCATGGTGAGGTGGCGCGCAAGCGCCCTCGAACCACGAGGGCGGATGGTTGGTTCCTTATTTTCCGTCCATTGGCATAGGCGATTGCCTTGCTCACATTCCGAGCCTCTCTCGTTCCTCAATTCGCCATGCGCGCGGTGCCTGGCCGGTTTGCTTGACAAAGAAACGTGAGAAGTAAGTGGGATCGGTAAAGCCCAGGCGATAGCTGATCTCCTGCACGCTGCCCAGGGTAAAGACCAGTTCGCGCTTGGCCTCGTCGACCAGCTTGCGGGCGATGAGCTCATGGGCGCCATGGCCGGTTTTGGCGCGTACGATGCGGTTCAGATGTGTCGTTGAGATACCAAGCGCTTCGGCATAAAAGGCGGCAGTCTCATGCGAACGGAAATGGCGCTGAATGAGGCCGTAGAGCATCTCCATCCGCCGCTCACCTTCATCGGACGCACCCTGTCCTTCGCCTCCCTGCTGGGAAAGACGAGCGGTCAGCAGCAGCGCCGAGGTCAGATAGGCTTCGAGCAGGTCATTGCGGCCGCTGCGGCGATTGGCGAATTCCTCTCCAAGGCGCTTCAAAGTTCCGGCGACATGAGCGGCGTCGCCATTGCCCATATCGAGTGGCGTCAGATGCGGCGCCCCMAGCCATTCGCCAAACCGGCTACGGTCACCGGGCGCTGCCTTGAGATGCGAGATCAGCACGGTGATGACGAAGCCATCAATGTCCCTGGAGAAACGGAAGCCGTGATTGAGACGCGGCGGGATGGTGATGACAGCCGGGGGCACGATGGCGTGGCTTTCGCCATCAAAAATCGCATCTCCGGACCCGGCATCTATGTACAGGATCTGAAAGAAGCGCTCATGGCGATGCGGTCGGATTTCCCAATGGTGCAAGCTGCTGCGCGACGGGATTGTTTCGCAATGCAGCCAGAAATCCGGTTTTTTGCCAGCATTTTCGCCGTAGAGTTCATAGGTCGGCACCGATTTCGACACGGCTCTCCCCTTCACCATGTTCGATTTGTGCAATTTCTTGGGTGAAATGTCCATTGTTGGCATTCGCTCCACCGCGCAGAATTGGAAAAAAGACGAAGCGCGGGAGGAGATCATGCGCACTCAGGTGGCCATCATCGGTTCGGGCCCATCCGGCCTGCTCCTTGGCCAATTATTGACGGAAGCCGGCATCGACAATGTCATCCTCGATCGCGTCGGCAAGGACCATATCCTCGGACGCGTCCGGGCCGGCGTTCTGGAGGAAGGCACGGTGGGGCTGATGGATAAGGCGAAATCCGGCACGCGTCTGCATGCCGAAGGCCTGCCGCATGACGGCTTCTCGCTGGCCTTCGACGGCCGTGATCATCGCATCGATCTCCATGGCCTCACCGGCGGCAAGCGCGTCATGGTATACGGCCAAACGGAACTCACCCGCGATTTGATGGCTCACCGCGAACAGAGCGGCGCCTTGACGATCTACGATGCGGCCAATGTTCAGCCCCGTAATTTCGACGGAAGCACACCCTATGTCACCTACGAGAAAGATGGCGTAAGCCACCATATTGATTGCGATTTTGTCGCCGGCTGCGACGGTTTTCATGGTGCGAGCCGCAAGGCGGTTCCGGAAAAATCGATGCGCAGCTTTGAGAAAATCTATCCCTTTGGCTGGCTCGGGCTGCTCGCCGACGTTCCGCCGGTCAATCACGAACTGATCTATGCCAACCATCCGCGTGGTTTTGCGCTCTGTTCGATGCGGTCGATGACGCGCAGCCGCTATTACATACAATGCCCGCTGGACGAGAAGATCGAAAACTGGAGCGACGCTCGCTTCTGGGACGAGCTGCGCCGCCGCCTGCCGGCGCACCATGCCGAAGCGCTGATCACCGGGCCTTCATTCGAGAAATCGATCGCACCGCTGCGCTCCTTCGTCGCCGAGCCCATGCGCTTCGGCCGCATGTTCCTCGTCGGCGACGCTGCGCATATCGTACCACCGACTGGGGCCAAGGGGCTCAACCTTGCCGCAAGCGATGTGCACTACCTCTTCTCGGGCCTTGCCGAACATTATCAGGATCGCTCCAACGCTGGCCTCGACGCCTATTCCGCCCACGCCATTGCTCGTGTCTGGAAGGCCGTGCGCTTCTCCTGGTGGATGACGACGATGATGCATCGTTTCCCCGACACCAGCGATTTCGACCAGAAGATCCAGGAGGCGGAGCTGGATTATCTCACCCATTCCCGCGCCGCCTCGACCGCTCTCGCGGAAAACTATGTGGGTCTGCCGTATTAGGCAGCTCAGCTCTTCTTGGCGACTTCGATTGCCGCCTCCCGGATCGTCTGCATCAGGATCGACAGCGGCATGGTGGGAATGGCGTCGGTGCGCATGGTGAGCCCTACGGGGCCTTTCGTTTCGCTGGCGTCGATCGGCAGCAGGCTGAGCAAACCATCCTCGACATCGCCGGCGACGACGCCGGTCGAGATGATCCAGACGGCGTCGCTCGATCGCACGAAGGCGCGGCCGAAGGAATCCGATACGGTCTCGATCTGGTTTGGCAGGCTGGAGACGCCATTGGCGATCAGGAAGCTCTCGACAAAGGGCCGAATGATCGAGCCGCGTGTCGGCATCAGGATCGTGTACTTGCTGAGATTAGAAAACAATGATTGTTTCGCCGCAAGCAGCGGATGCCCTGCCCGCACCACGAAGACCACCTGCTCAGAATAAAGATGCTCGAAGGAAAAGCCAGCCATCTTGTCGGGACCGGCCAGGCGGCCGACGACGAGATCGAGATCGCCGACGCGCAGTTGCTCCAGCAACACCGCGTTTTCGCCGGTGACGATCTTGATGCGGCTCCAGGTTTGCTCCTTCAGGAACAATTCCATTGCCCTCGGCATGATCCGCGTCGAAACGGTTGGCAAGGCACCGATCCTGATCGGCGGTGCTTCGCCAGACCGCTCCTGCGAAATAGAGTCGAAACCCTGCCTGAGCGCCGTAAGCGCCGCCCCGGCATGGCGCAGGAAGACCTCACCGTAGCGTGTGATCTTGATGCCGCGCCCGTCGCGTTCGAAAACAGCGACGCCCAGCGCCTCTTCCAGCTCGCGGATAGTCTTGGTCACCGCAGGCTGGCTGACATGCAGGAGTTCGGCCGCCTTGATCACGCTTTTCTGGCGCGCGACCTCGACAAAGGTCTGGAGATGGCGGAATTTGACGCGGAAGTCGATCATGGTTTTCATAACCCTGGAGTTATTGAAAAGCCATGAAATATCATTTTACCTAACCAGATTAAACATCCAATCTCGTTGTCGAGGAGATTTCCAGTGCAGTTCGCCCGTATCAACAACGTTACGATCCACTATCAGATCATCGGCGCTGCCGGCGACAAGCCGGTGCTTGTCTTTATCAATTCGCTCGGCACTGATTTCCGGATCTGGCGTGATGTGATCGTGCGGCTGGCCGGCGATTTCGCCATCGTGCTCTACGACAAACGCGGCCATGGCCTCTCCGATCTCGGCCAGATGCMCTACACGATGGAGGATCATGCCTCCGATCTTGCCGGACTGCTGGACCTGCTTGCGGTGAAGAACGCCGTTATCTGCGGGCTCTCGGTCGGCGGACTGGTTGCGCAATCACTTTATCGGCAGCGGCCGGATCTGGTGCGGGCACTKATCCTTTGCGACACGGCCCATAAGATCGGCACCATCGAGAGTTGGAGCAACCGCATCGCCAAGGTCGAGGCTGAAGGTATCGAGTCGATTGCCGACGGCATTCTCGAGCTTTGGTTCACGCCGGCCTTTCGCCGTCCTGAAAATACTGCCTTCGGCGGCTATCGCAACATGCTGATCCGCCAGCCGGTGGAAGGCTATGTTGCCACTTGCGCCGCTCTTCGCGACGCCGATTTCACCGAGGCGGCGAAGAAGATCGCGGTGCCGACCATCTGCATCGTCGGCGATCAGGACGGCTCGACCCCGCCGGAACTGGTGCTGTCGACCGCCAAGCTCATTCCGAACGCGCGCTATGAAGTGATCAAGGATGCCGGACACATCCCTTGTGTCGAGCAGCCCGAGGCACTGACCGCGATTATCCGCGCTTTCATCGATTTCGCCTTGCATGGAGAAAAAGGCCCATGAATGATCCCCTCGCCCCGTCCGAGCGCTATCTCCAGGGCATGGCGACGCGCCGCGCCGTTCTTGGCGACGACCATGTCGACCGCGTCCAGTCGGGATCGACGGATTTCGACCGGCCGTTCCAGGACCTGATCACGGAAGCGGCCTGGGGGCATGTCTGGTCACGCCCGACACTCAGCAAGCGCGAGCGCTCGATCGTGACGATCGCGCTTTTGGCGGCGCTTGGCCAGGATGATGAGGTGGCGATGCATGTTCGCGCCACGAGCAATACCGGCGCGACGCGCGACGATGTCTGCGAGGCGCTGTTGCATGTGGCAATCTATGCCGGCGTGCCGGCTGCCAATCACGCGATCAAGATCGCCAAGCAGGTTTTCGACCAGATGGACGCCGAAAAGGCGGCGTGAAACGAGGCAAATATGTCCGACAAAACCAACAGCAAACCGGAAACCGGCGCCTTTTTCGCCCGCGATCGTGCCTGGCATCCACCGGCCTTCGCGCCCGGCTACAAGACCTCGGTTCTTCGCTCGCCGCAACGCGCGCTCCTGTCGCTGGACGGAACGATCTCCGAAATCACCGGGCCCGTATTTGGACATTCCATTCTCGGCGAACTGGACAACGATCTGATCCATAACTTCGCCAAGCCGGGCGAAAGCGCGATCGGCGAGCGCATTATCGTGCATGGCCGTGTGCTGGATGAGCGGGGCCGGCCGGTTCCGGGCGTCCTGCTCGAATTTTGGCAGGCCAATGCCGGTGGGCGTTATCGCCACAAGAAAGAAACCTATCTTGCCGCCATCGATCCGAATTTCGGCGGCTGCGGCCGTGCCATCACCGATGAGGACGGTCATTATGCCTTCCGCACGGTGCGGCCAGGCGCCTATCCCTGGCCGAACGGCGTCAACGACTGGCGGCCGGCGCATATTCATTTCTCGGTCTTCGGCCACGGCTTTGCGCAGCGGCTGATCACGCAGATGTATTTCGAGGGCGATCCGATGATCTGGAAATGTCCGATCGTCGGCACGATCCCGGACAAAGCGGCGATTGAGCAGCTCATCGCGCCGCTCGACTGGGGTAATACGATCCCGATGGACGCCCGCGCTTATAAATTCGATATTGTGCTGCGCGGCCGCCGCTCGACGCTGTTCGAAAACCGGCTGGAGGGCAATTGATGGTGCAGGAAATCGGCTACCTCAAGGAAACGCCGTCGCAGACGGCCGGTCCTTATGTCCATATCGGCCTCACCCCGAACTATTGCGAGATCGGCGGCGTGTATGATACCGATCTCGGCGCATCCATGGTCAACGACAAGACGCTCGGCGAGCGTATCACCGTCAAGGGTTGCGTCATCGACGGTGCCGGTACGCCGGTGAAGGATGCCGTCGTTGAGATCTGGCAGGCAGACAGCGCCGGGCTTTATAGCAGCCCTTCCGAGATGCGCGGTACGGCCGATCCGAATTTTGCCGGCTGGGGTCGCTGCCCGACCAGCGCCGAAGATGGCGTCTTCCGCTTTGAGACGGTGAAGCCCGGCCGCGTTCCCTACAAAGACGGCCGCAAGATGGCGCCGCATATCACGCTCTGGATCGTGGCGCGCGGCATCAATATCGGATTGCACACACGCGTGTATTTTCCGGACGAGGCTGGAGCGAATGCGGAGGATCCCTTGCTTGCCCGCATCGAACATCGCGATCGCGTCGCCACCCTGATCGCGAGCCAAGAAGGATCGGTCTATACGTTCGATGTGCATTTGCAGGGCGACAAGGAAACCGTTTTCCTCGATATATAGCCCATGAGCATTTCCGCCTTCGATCACCCGTTTCTCTCCGGCCTCCTCGGCGACGAGGAGGTCTCAGCATATTTTTCAGCGGAAGCAGATATCCGTGCGATGCTGACATTCGAGGCGGCGCTGGCGAAGGCGGAGGCGCGACACGGTATCGTTCCGCAAGAAGCGGCGCAGCGGATTGTTGAGGTTTTCGCGCATTTCCAGCCCGATGTCGCCAGCCTGAAGTCCGCAACGGCAATGGATGGCGTCGTCGTTCCGGACCTCGTGAAGCAATTGCGCAAAGCGGTTGGCGGCGAGGCAGCACAGCATCTGCATTTCGGCGCCACCAGCCAGGATGTCATCGATACCAGCCTGATGATCCGCCTGAAGGCGGTCGCCTTCCTTTTCACCGGCCGCCTCTTCGCTGTTACATCAGCGCTGGGAAAACTCGAAAAGAAGTGCGGCTCGAACCGCCTGATGGGCCATACCCGTATGCAGGCGGCCATCCCGATCACCGTGTCTGACCGGCTGCGCACCTGGCGCGATCCGCTGGACAAGTACCGCGATCGGCTGACACAGGAGACTTTTCCAATCCAGTTCGGCGGCGCGGTCGGCACGCTGGAAAAATTGGGATCGAAAGCTGCGGCTGTTCGTGCATCGCTGGCGCAGGAACTCGACCTCGCGGACGAAGCGCAATGGCAGAGCCAGCGGGCCAAGATTGCCGAACTCGCCAACCTGTTCTCCCTGATCTCCGGCAGCCTCGGCAAGATCGGCCAGGACATTGCCCTTCTCGCGCAGGCCGGTAACGAAATCGAACTCGCCGGCGGCGGCGGCTCCTCGGCCATGCCGCACAAACAGAACCCGGTCGCGGCCGAGGCACTCGTATCGCTCGCCCGTTTCAACGCCGTCCAGCTTTCCGGCATCCATCAATCGCTGGTCCACGAGCAAGAACGCTCAGGCGCCGCCTGGACGCTCGAATGGTTCCTGTTGCCGCCGATGGCAATGGCAACGGCGGCGTCGCTGCGATTGGCACGAGAACTGATCGGCAAAGTGAAGCGGTTGGGAGGGGCTTCTTAGTACTACAGTTGCGTTTATATCGAAATCGTGATTCACTTCTTGTATTTGACAGGAGGGAATTCAATGTCGGTTGGGGGTTGGTCTGGATCATCGCTGGCTTGGCAGCAAGAACTGGATGCCTTGAAGGAGCGGTTGGGGCCGGTTTTTGGTCGGCGTGAACTGCGCGCGTCGGCGAGTTCCTTTCTGGATGGTTTGCTGTCGGGAGTGGAGCGCAAGACTGGCTGGCTCATGGCTGAGCAGGCGGGACTGGAGCGCCCTTATCGGATGCAATCGCTGTTGGGGCGCAGCCAGTGGGATGCCGATACGTTGCGCGACATGGTTCGCGCTTATGCAACAGAGTCCCTTGGTGATGCGGACGGCGTTCTTGTGGTCGATGAGACTGGGTTCCTGAAGAAAGGCACGCATTCGGTTGGTGTCGCGCGACAGTATTCCGGCACGGCCGGCCGCATCGAGAACTGTCAGGTCGGCGTTTTCCTTGCCTACGCAAGCCGCTACGGTCAAACCCTGATTGATCGGCAGCTTTATCTGCCCAAGGAGTGGGCTGAAGACGAAGCGCGCCGTGCATCTGCCCACATCCCGCAGAAGCATGCCTTCGCGACCAAGCCAGCTATTGCAGCCAAGCTCATTGCCGATGCGCTTGATGCTGGCGTGCCTTGTGCCTGGGTATTGGCCGATGCGCTTTATGGTTCGGACTCCAAGCTGCGCCGTATGCTGGAAAGCCGCGGCCAGCCCTATGTTCTCGCAGTTCGCTCTAATCATTGTCTGCGCTTTGTCCGTGAACAACACTTCGAGCAAACCGATCCGGAAACGATGGCTGCGGAATTAAAGCCGGAGGCCTGGTCAAGTCACGCAGCTGGAGAAGGCGCCAAGGGCCTCCGGCTCTACGATTGGGCTCGTATTCCTCTGAGCTCTCGCGCGGATGCACAATGGGAGCGCTGGCTTCTGATCCGTCGCAGCCGGCGCGATCCTGACGCACAGGCCTATTATTTTGTCTTTGCACCCGCCGGCACCGAACTGAGCGAATTAGCTGGTGCTGCCGGACTACGCTGGACAGTAGAAGAATGCTTCCAGCGCACCAAGGACGACCTTGGCCTAGATCATTGCGAGGCGCGCTCCTGGCATGCCTGGAATCGACACATGACGCTTGTCATGGCAGCTGCAGCATTCCTCGCCAAGCTCGGCGCCGATCTACGCCGTATTGCTGCTGGCAAACCGAACGAAAGGAGTCCAAACCCGCCAATCGCCGCCTGACCAACACCATCGCACTGCTGCCCAGCGTCGCAGAGATCCGCTATCTGATGACACGTCTCCTCATGCCGCCACCGATCAGAGCTCGCTTCATTCTCGCATGGTCACTCTGGCGACGCATGCATCAAGCGTCTGCAATGCTCGCTCACTACAAATTAAGAGATAAAACGCAACTGTAGTATTAGGCTGAAAGCTAGGCACTAAACATAACTTCCAAATTATGAATATGAGCTTTTATTTCATTTTACATTACCATTTCGCATGCCAAATTGGTGGTCACAAAGTTTATCAAAGCAAGCCGGTCCGGGAGTAGATTGGCTGCGGGAGGAGAAAATATGAGACGGCTCGTTTTGGCTGCGGTCGCGGCTATCGCCATGGGAGGTGCGGCTTATGCCGATACGATCAAGATCGGCGTTATCGGCCCGTTTTCTGGCCCTTTCGCCCTGCAGGGCAAGAATTTCAAGGCCGGTATCGATGCCTATATGGCGATGCATGGCAATAAGGTCGGCGATAACGAGATCGAGGTGATCTATCGCGACGTGCCGCAGGCTGATCCGGCACAATCAAAATCCTCGGCGCAGGAATTGGTCGTCAAGGAGCATGTGCAGTATCTAGCCGGCTTTTATTTCACCCCGGACGCCATGGCCGTGACGCCGATCCTGAAGCAGGCGAATGTGCCGATGGTGATCTTCAATGCCGCCACATCGGCGATCGTCACCAAGAGCCCGCTGGTGGTGCGCACCTCGTTCACTACCTGGCAGACCTCCACGCCGATTGCCAAGGTCGCGCATGACAGTGGCGTCAGCAAGGTCATCTCCGTCGTCAGCGATTACGGGCCGGGCATCGATGCCGAAAATGCTTTCAAGGCAGGTTTCGAAAAGGCGGGCGGCCAGGTCGTCGAGACGGTCCGCATGCCGCTGTCGACCAATGATTTCAGCCCGATCATGCAGCGCATCAAGGATTCCGGCGCACAGGGCGTGTTTGCCTTCCTGCCCTCCGGCCCGACCACGCTTGGTTTCGTCAAGGCCTACAACGAAAACGGCCTGAAGAGCGCTGGCATCAAGCTGTTTTCCCCCGGCGACCTGACGCAGGAATCGGACCTGCCGGCGCTCGGCGATGCAGCGCTCGGCATGCAGACCACCTTCCATTATTCGATCTCGCACGACTCCCCGGAAAACAAGGCCTTCGTCGCTGCCGCCGGCAAGGCGATCGGCAATCCGGCAGAACTCACCTTCCCGGCCGTCGGCGCCTTCGATGGCATGTATGTCATCTACAAGATGATCGAGGCGACCGGTGGCAAACAGGATGCGCTGAAGGCCGTCGATGCGGTGAAGGGCCTTTCCTGGGTCAGCCCGCGCGGCCCGGTCACCATCGACCCGGAGAGCCGCCATATCACGCAGAACATCTATCTGCGCGAGGTCGCCAAGACGGCTGACGGCACATATATCAACAAGGAAATCCAGACCTTCGAAAAGCAGGGCGATCCGGGCCTTGCCGCGGCGAAATAAGGTCGGCCTCCATCCTATTCTTCCCGTTGCTCAAGGAGTGGGTGGCTTGCGCCCGCTCCCATGGAGGAGGATTAAGGTAGGACCAGAAAAGGTAATCGGACCAGCATCATGCAAACCGTGCTTAGCATAGCAGTGGATGCCCTCGCCTACGGCATGGTGCTGTTCGTGATTTCCATCGGCCTCTCCATCACCATGGGGCTGATGCGCGTCGTCAATCTAGCGCATGGCGCCTTCGCCATGATCGGCGGCTACATCGCCTCCTATGCGGCGCGCGATCTTGGCATGGGCTATGCGGCTGCGGTGCTGCTGGCCGTGGTAGGCACGGTGATCATCTCCATCCCGATCGAGCGGCTGCTTTACCGCCGCATCTATGGAGCGCCGGAATTGACGCAGGTGCTTATGACCATCGGCATCACTTTCTGCATCATCGGTATCGCTAATTATGTCTTCGGTCCGACCTTGAAGACCATTCCCCTGCCAAACGAGCTGCAGGGCTCCGTCAATCTCGGCTTCCGCACCATCGGCACGCATCGCCTCTTCGCGATCATCTGCGGGCTCATCGTCGCGCTGGCATTGTGGTACACGATCGAGAAGACCTCGTTCGGCGTGAAGCTCCGCGCCTCCGTTGACAATGCCTCGATGGCGGCTGCCCTCGGGGTGCGCACGGAGATCGTTTATGCCGTCAGCTTTGCCGTTGCCGTCGGGCTTGCCGCTTTCGGCGGTGTGGTCGGCGCCGAGCTCCTGCCGGTCGAACCCTATTATGCCCTGCGTTACATGGTGACCTTCCTCGTGGTCGTTTCGGTCGGCGGGGCCGGCTCCATATCCGGGGCGTTGCTTGCCTGCCTCGTCCTCGGCTGTATCGATACGACCGGCCGCTATCTGATGCCGGAATATGGCGAATTCTTCTTCTATCTCGCCGTCATCGCCATTGTCTGCGTCTTCCCGCGCGGCCTTGCCGGAAGGGCTAAGTGATATGGCACTGATCATAGACAGCACGGCCGTGGCCGCCGCCAGCAAACGCCGGGCACTCGGTCGCGACGCCATCGCCATAGCGGTTATCCTTGTGCTGGCTGCTGCCGGCTATCTGCTGTTCCCCGACAATCTCGCCCTTCTCACACGGTTGCTCGCCATCGCCCTACTCGTTTTGTCGCTCGATCTTGTGACCGGCTATTGCGGCGTGGCGACGCTCGGTCATGCGGCTCTCTTCGGGGCCGGCGCCTACGCTGCCGGTATTGTTTCGGCGCATTATGGCATCAATGATCCCCTGATCATGACGGTAGCCGGCATCATTGGTGGAGCGGTCGCGGGGTTGATCTGCGGCATCGTCATCCTTAGAGCACAGGGCTTGCCGCAGCTCGTGCTGTCGATCGCCCTGATCTACCTCTTCCATGAATTCGCCAACAAGGCGTCTAGTTGGACTGGCGGCAGCGACGGACTTTCCGGCATCTCCACCGATCCGCTGTTCGGCCTATTCGAGTTCGATCTCTATGGGCATACGGCGTATATCTATGCAGTAGCACTTCTGCTGATCGTACTGCTGTTGCTGCGCTTTCTTGTGCGGTCGCCCTTCGGCATGCTTTGCCGCGGCATTAAGGAAGACCCTCTGCGCATCCGCGCCATGGGCGCCTCGCCGAAGGCAGCGCTCATCAAGATGTATGTCATCTCCGGAGCTGTCGCCGGCGTCGGTGGTGCGCTGAACGCGATCTCCACCCAGGTGGTCGGCCTCGACAGCCTTTCCTTCACGCAGTCGGCCGAAGCGCTGGTCATGCTCGTGCTCGGCGGCACCGGCTCACTGTTTGGCGCGCTCGCCGGCACCGTGATCTTCATGCTGTTCGAAGACTATGTCTCGGCGGCCAATCCCTTCCATTGGCTGACCATCGTCGGCCTGCTGCTAATCTTGGTCGTCTTGTTCGCGCCGAAAGGCATCTACGGCACGGCCGCCGCCTATTTCGCCCGCAGGCGGGAGGCCCGTTCATGAGCGCGATTTTCGAAGTAGATCATCTGAAGAAAGCCTTCGGAGGACTGGCGGTGACCAACGATGTCAGCCTGTCGATGGCGCCCGGCGATCGGGTGGCGTTGATCGGGCCGAACGGCGCTGGGAAGACCACTTTCGTCAATCTGGTCAGCGGCAATCTGCGTCCGGATTCCGGGGCAGTCCGCCTCGGCGGCGAGACGGTGACCAAGATCGATGCCATCGGCCGTGTCCGGCGCGGGCTAGTGCGCTCGTTTCAGGTGACGCGGCTTTTCCAAGACATGACGCCGGCTGAGCATGTCGGCCTCGCTATTCTGCAGCGTTCCGGCCGCTCCGGTCGCATGTTCGGCAATTTCCTCGCCATGCGCGACGTCATGGCCGAGACCAGCAATCTGCTCGACACATTGGGGCTGGCCGATCTGATGCATCGCAAGGTCAGCGAGATTGCTTATGGCCAGCAGCGGCTTTTGGAGATCGCTGTCGCTATGGCGCTGAAGCCGAAGGTGCTGCTGCTCGATGAACCTGCCGCCGGTGTGCCGCAGAGCGATACTGGTCGCATCGAACAGGCGCTCGCCGATCTGCCCGCCGATCTCGCCGTTCTGATGATCGAGCATGACATGGATCTGGTTTTCCGCTTCGCCAAGCGCGTCGTGGTCCTGGCCGCCGGCACCATCATTTTCGACGGTTMGCCTGCCGACGTCACCAGGGATGCGCGGGTGCGTGAAGCTTATCTCGGGAGTTATGCCAATGCCGGCCACGCCGCTTGAGGTGGAAAATGTCTGTGCCGGCTATGGGCCGACTCGGGTGCTGGAAGGTGTCTCCTTTTCCGTTCCCGCTGGCGCGCGGCTTGCCGTGCTCGGTCGCAATGGCATGGGCAAGACKACACTGCTTGCAACGCTTGCCGGTCAGACACGGCGCTATGACGGCCGCATTCGCCTGGGCAGCACCGACGTGACCGGCCTGCCGAGTGCCAAACGGGCGCATCACGGTCTCGGCTACGTGCCGCAGACGCGGGATGTTTTCCCAACGCTGACGGTCGAGGAAAACCTGTCCGTGGGTTTGAAAGGTCGTCCGAGGGCAGCCTTGCAGGAAGCCTACGACATGTTTCCGCGGCTGAAGGAGCGTCGCAGAAATTTCGGCAGCCAGCTTTCCGGCGGAGAGCAACAGATGTTGTCGACGGCGCGGACCATCCTTGGCCGTCCCTCCGTGCTCCTCCTCGACGAGCCGCTGGAAGGGTTGGCGCCGGTTATCTGCGAAGAGCTAATGGCCGCTTTCGCCAATCTCGCCAAGACCGGCGACATGACCATCCTGCTGGTCGAACAGCGCATTCAGAGCGCACTGGATTTCGCCGATCAGGTCATCATCCTCGAGCGTGGACGGCTGGCCTGGCAAGGGACGCCCCATGCCCTTTCCCAGGATCATGGTGCCGTTGAACGCCTACTTGGTGTCGGCGGCCTGCACTGAACAAAGCGTCCGACATTGCCGCGAACCCGGATTTGGGAGCCTTTCCGCGGTCGTTAAACCTGCCTTGAGCCGGATTCATTGTTGACGACAAAACATCGACGATTTATCGATATTTTATAAGCGAACATCACGCGGTTTCAGTGGAGGCGGTCTTGTCGGGCAGCGCAGCGGGTCATTGGGATTTCTGGATCGATCGTGGTGGCACTTTCACCGACATTGTCGGACGCGATCCCTCGGGAGAATTGCACGCCCGCAAGGTTCTTTCGGAAAATCCCGAGGCCTATCGCGACGCCGCAGTTTGCGGCATCCGCCTGCATCTCGGCCTGACGAATGGCGAGCCGATCCCGGCGGGCTTGATCGGCGAGGTGCGCATGGGCACGACGGTCGCCACCAATGCGCTTCTGGAGCGCAAGGGCGAGCGCCTAGCCCTGATCACGACCAGAGGATTCCGCGACGCGCTGCGCATTGGCTATCAGGAGCGCAAGAAGATTTTCGCGACCGAAATCATCAAGCCCGAAGCGCTCTACGATGATGTGGTTGAAATCGGGGAGCGCGTGCTTGCCGACGGCACGGTGGAGTTGGCCCCGGACGAGCGGGCGGCGGAAGCGGCATTGCGGGATCTGCGCGCCAAAGGCTATCGCGCGATCGCGATCGTCTTCATGCATGCCTATAAATTCCCGGCGCATGAGGCAACCGTTGCCAAGATCGCAAGACGGCTCGGTTTCGAGCAGGTCTCGGTCAGCCATGAGGTCTCGCCGCTGATCAAGCTGGTCGGCCGCGGCGACACGACCGTAGTCGATGCCTATCTCTCGCCGGTGCTCGGACGTTATATCAACCAAGTCTCCGAAGAGCTTGATATTGCTCGCACAGGCGCGCGCGTCATGTTCATGATGTCGTCCGGCGGGCTGACCGCCGCCGACATGTTCCAAGGCAAGGATGCTATCCTTTCCGGTCCGGCCGGCGGCGTGGTCGGCCTCGCCAAGACCGGCGAGCAGGCGGGGTTCGCCAATGTCATCGGCTTCGATATGGGCGGCACGTCGACGGATGTGGCGCATTTCGACGGCGAATATGAGCGGGCTTTCGAGACGGAAGTCGCCGGTGTCCGCGTCCGTGCGCCGATGATGTTGATCCATACGGTGGCGGCCGGTGGCGGCTCGATCCTGCATTTCGATGGCGACCGTTTCCGCGTCGGCCCGGACTCCGCCGGCGCTTTTCCTGGCCCAGCCTGTTATCGCAATGGCGGACCCTTGGCGGTGACCGATGCCAATGTCATGACCGGCAAACTGCTGTCGGAATTCTTCCCGGCGATCTTCGGGCCGAACCAGGACCAGCCGCTCGATGTCGAAACCGTGCGCAGCAAGTTCGCCGCGCTGGCCGCCGAGATCGGCGATGGTCGCAGCCCGGAAGAAGTGGCTGACGGTTTCATCCGCATTGCCGTTGCCAATATGGTCGAGGCGATCAAGAAGATTTCGGTGCAGCGCGGCTATGACGTGACCCGCTATGCGCTCAACTGCTTCGGTGGCGCCGGCGGACAGCATGCTTGCCTGGTTGCCGACGCGCTTGGCATGAAAAGCATTCTGCTGCATCCGATGTCCGGCCTGCTCTCGGCCTATGGCATGGGCCTCGCCGATATCAGGGCTACGCGGCAGAAGGCGCTTGGCGTACCACTCGACGATGCCGCGCCGGCAGCCATTGCCGCATTGGGCAGGGAATTGCAGGGCGAATGCGTACCGGAATTGCAGGCGCAGGGCGTCGCTGCAGACGATATCCGCACTATCGAGCGCGCTCACGTCCGCTATGCCGGCACGGATACGATGCTGGCTGTCGAGGTCACCTTCCCCGAGATCGACAATTACGCGCGACTGCGCAGCGAATTCGAAGTGCTGCACAAGCGCCGCTTCGGTTTTGTCGCGGAGGATAAGCCGCTGGTGGTCGAGGCGGTCGAAGTCGAGACGATCGGCGGTGCGGCGGCCGAAATTGACGCCGAGCGGACAGAGGCAGGTCAAGGCGAAGCTGATGCGGCCCGCCGCACGTCCTTCCATTCTCAAGGCGAAAGCCATGACGCAGCCGTCGTGCTGCGCGAGGCGATCTTGCCCGGTCAGACGATGACCGGACCGGCCATCATCATCGAGCCGAACCAGACCATCGTCATCGAGGATGGCTGGCAGGCGAAGTTGACGGCGAAGGATCACATCATTCTGACCCGCATCAAGGCTCTGCCGGCCCGCACTGCCATCGGCACCAAAGCCGATCCGGTCATGCTGGAAATCTTCAACAATCTCTTCATGTCCATCGCGGAACAGATGGGCGTGACGCTGCAGAACACAGCCTATTCCGTCAATATCAAGGAGCGGCTGGACTTCTCCTGCGCCGTCTTCGATGCCGAAGGCAATCTCGTTGCTAATGCACCGCATATGCCGGTGCATCTCGGCTCGATGGACGCCTCGGTCGCGACTGCCATCCGCGAAAACCCGGTCATTCATCCCGGCGACGTCTTCCTGATCAATGCGCCCTACAATGGCGGGACACATCTGCCGGACCTGACCGTCTGCACGCCCGTCTTTGACGATGCCGGCAAGGACATTCGTTTCTGGGTCGCCAGCCGCGGCCATCATGCCGATATCGGCGGCATCTCGCCCGGCTCCATGTCGCCGCTTGCCACGCATATCGAGGAGGAAGGCGTCTATATCGATAATTTCAAGCTGCTCGATCGCGGCCGTTTCTGCGAAGACGAGCTGGCAAAGCTCTTGACCGGCGCGCGCTATCCGGTGCGCACGCTGGCGCAGAACGTCAACGACCTGAAGGCGCAGGTCGCCGCCAACGAGAAGGGTGTCGCCGAACTGAAGAAGATGATCGTCCACTTCGGTGAAGATGTGGTCGATGCCTATATGGGTCACGTCCAGGACAATGCGGCCGAAAGCGTGCGCCGCGTTCTCGATCGCCTGCCGGAGGGCGAGTTCAGCTATGAGATGGATCAGGGCTGCAAGATCGTCGTCAGGATTTCGATCGACAGGGATAAGCGTGAGGCGACGGTGGATTTCACCGGCACCTCGGAGCAACGCGCCGACAATTTCAATGCGCCGCAGCCGGTCACCCGTGCCGCCGTGCTCTACGTCTTCCGCGTTTTGGTCGAAGCCGATATCCCGATGAACGCCGGCTGCCTGAGGCCAGTCCGGATCATCATCCCGGACGGGACGATGCTGACGCCGAAATATCCGGCTGCCGTCGTCGCCGGCAATGTCKAGGTCAGCCAGGCCGTCACCAATTGCCTGTTCGGGGCCGTCGGCACGCTGGCCGCCGCCCAAGGGACGATGAACAACCTCACCTTCGGCAATGATGCCTATCAATATTACGAGACGATCTGCTCCGGCGCTCCGGCCGGTCCGGGCTTCAATGGCGCCGATGCGGTGCATACGCACATGACGAACTCCCGCCTGACCGACCCGGAAATTCTCGAGACCCGCTTTCCCGTGGTGCTGGAGGATTTCCATATTCGCCCGAATTCCGGCGGACGCGGCCAATGGAACGCCGGCAACGGCACGCAGCGCACCATCCGCGCCCGCGAGACGCTGGAATTTGCGATCCTCTCCGGCCATCGCCGCGTGGCACCCTTCGGCGTCAAGGGCGGCGAACCCGGCCAGACCGGCCGCAACTATGTCCGGCGTAACGACGGCACGATCGAGGAACTGATCGGCGCCGCCCATACGGTGCTGGACGCCGGCGAGGCCTTTACCGTCGTCACCCCGACGGGGGGCGGTTACGGCAAGCCGGAGGCGTAGAAAAGGGATCAGTGGTCGCCTTGAGCGCGGTGATCTCCGCCGCAGAAGCCGGCTACTCATAATGAAATTTTAGCGATAACTTGTTGAAGAATTGTCTTTGTCGACTAGTCTGCTTCTTCAATCCGGATATGTGAGGGTTCTTTGGGCAAGCCGAAGGAACGGAAATCGTCCCGCGAATTGATCGTGTCATCCGCTCATCTGGCGGTTGGCAGTTCTCCGGCCCTCTCCGAACTGGAGTATGGATTGATCCTCTTTTCGCATGCGTTCAATCGCTGGACGGTGCGCTGCATGGCGGCTGCCGGTGTGCCCAGCCTCTCCCCGATCGAGATCCTGATCATCCATTCGGTGCGGCACCGCGGCCGGCCGAAGACGCTGTCCGATCTTTGCCTCGTGCTCGATATAGAAGACACCCATGTCGCCAACTATGCCGTGAAGAAGCTGGAGGCTGCCGGTCTCGTCAAGACCGGTAAGACCGGCAAGGAAAAGATGATCGAGGTGACCGACAAGGGCCTGGGAGCGCTGACGCGCTATTCCGAAATCCGCGAGCGGCTGCTTGTCGAAGCCACCAAGGTTTCCGGCCTCTCTCAGGACGATCTTTCCGACATTGCATCACATTTGAGAGCTCTGTCGGGTTATTATGAACAGGCAGCAAGATCAGCGGCAACCCTGTAAGGTCCTGTCGATCTTCTCAAGGCAGCCCCGAACGCATCCGGCAGATCCGCAGCGCCGATTCGAGATCTATCACTTGTGTTCGGGGCTTTATCTTTTTTTGGCGTCTCATACCTATATTAGTCCTGTGCGATCCATTGTTGAACATTGGCCGAAGCATTTGCGTTGATGAAACGGCGGGATTGGGTTTTCACGGAAGCATGACTTTTGCGAAAATTGCTGGCTTCGCACGATAGGAAAAGTGTGCTTACGTTGACCGAAAGGGGAATGGTGTCAAAACTTCTATGAAAAACGATAGTTTCGAGCTTAAATTCTGGGGGGTGCGGGGAAGTATCCCCGTATCTGGACCGGAATTCGAGCGTTACGGCGGGAATACATCCTGCATTGAAATACGGCACGACGGCAGACACATGATTTTCGACGCGGGCACCGGCGCGCGAGAAGCGGCATTGTCGCTTGCGAAAGAAGGTGTTCGCGACGTCGATGTCTTTTTCACTCACTCACACTACGACCACATCATCGGTCTGCCGTTCTTCAATCCGATCTACGACCCCAAGGTCAGCGTCGATATCTGGTCGGGCCATCTTGCCGGCAAGACGACGACGCGGCAATTGATCGGCCAGTTCATGCGGCCGCCCTGGTTTCCGGTCGAGCCCGACATTTGTCGTGCGACGATGAAGTTTCGTGATTTCATCGCCGGCGATACGCTGAAGCCGCATCCGGGCATCGTCATCCACACCGCCAAGCTCAACCATCCCGGCGGCTGTATCGGCTACCGTATCGAATGGGCGGGCCGGACCATTGCCCTGGTCTACGATACCGAGCATCTGGCGGGTCAGCTCGACGAAGCAGCCCTTTCGCTGATGAAGGATGCCGATCTCGCCGTCTACGACACGACCTATACCGAGCCGGAAATGCCGAAACATCTGGGCTTTGGACATTCGACCTGGGAGGAAGGCATCAAGCTGGCGGAGAAAGCGGGCGCGAAGCGCCTAGCACTCTTCCACCACGCGCCGGCACGCACCGACAAGGAGCTGGACGACATGCAGCGGGATGCACGGGCAAGCTTCCCTGGCGCCTTTGCCTCCTTTGACGGTCAACTACTCGAGCTTTGAAGCACCAATCCCGGACGCGGAAAAAGCAGTTTGGAATAGGATCGCGCTTGCCCGCAGTTAGCCCATGAAGTCGCTGACTTGGCGCCAGTCGATGGCCGTGTGTGCAGCCGTCTCTTCGAACAGCGTTGCAATGAAATCCCACGCCAAGGCATCGTGGACGAGGTGATGGGTGAGGATGCCGATCGGCTCATCATTGCCATCGAAGCGATTTTGCAGTTCCCGCACCAGGTAGCCGACCAGCTCCCCATGCGGCCGGCCTCCATGTGTCCCATGCCAATCCATGATATCGACATGGGTGTTGACCAGCGCAATCGGCTGATCCGGCTTTGCCAATCCATAGACCGAAACGGCACGGTATCCGAAAGCGGCCAGTTCGGGCAGCAGCGCCTTATCGATCCGGTTCCATGGCGGCACCAGCATCGGCGCGAATTGCTTGGGATAGAGCGTTTTCAGCTTGTCGAAACCGCGGCGGAGTTCATCGAGGACGACAGCTTGCGGACGATGCGGGCCAAGTTCCTGTTTTTTCGTCTCGTCCGGTGCATAGTTGTGGTGCGTCCAGCCATGCACGGTCACGGTCAGCGCTTTCTGGCTCGCCAGCCGCGCCGCGAGCGGCTCGCCGGTAGGGGCGGGGATCACTGCCAATGTCATGGGCACTTCGTATCGATCCGAGAGCGCTAGCAGATGGTCAAGCACGTCTGTTGGCTCGATGGCGTCGTCGTCACGAAACCATAGCTTTGCCCTTCGGCCAGCATCGGCCCAACGCTGCAATTCACCGCGCAGAGGCTGCCATGCGGCTCTATCGCTCATAATAGGAATCTCCCAAATGCTTCCGCAGGATGGCTTCAAGTCGTTTCGAGGCAGCGGTCAAGGACCGCTCTTCATGAACGAAGCGGTAGGCCGCCTCGCCCATCGCCCCGCGCTTCCGGTCGTCGTCCAGCAAACGCGCGACAGCGTCGGCATAGGCTTTCGGATCGCCCTCGGGCGTCAGAAAACCGGTGACATCGTTTTTTACCACTTCCGGCACGCCGGCGGTTGCCTGCGCCACGACGGGCAGGCCGGCGGCCTGTGCCTCGAGATAGGCAAGGCCGTAAGCCTCACCGCAGCCCGGCCAGACATAGATGCCCCCTGCCTGCAGCTCGCTGACGATCTCCGGCGTTGAGCGCTCTCCGAGCCAGGTGATGCGATCGGCATCGAAGGCGGAGAACAGCGTCCGCACCTCCCCTCGCATCGGTCCGCCGCCGACGACGGTCAGCGTCCAGTCGCGATCCCGGATCAGCTCTAGCGCCTGCGCGAGCATTGCATAGCTGTCGAACTTGTCGCCGCGCCGCATCATTGCGACGGTTATCAATCGGTGCGGTGCGGTTTCATCGGCCAGCGGTGCAAAGGGCATCGTATCGATGAACGGCAGGAAGCGCTCGTAGCGACCCTCGGGAACGGCGTCCAAAAGCCCGATCCGGTCGCGCTCGGTAAAACAGAGATTGACGGCAGCCTGCCGTACGGCTTCGGCGATCAAGCGCTGGTTTTCGCCCCAGCCGCTACTATCGTGCCGCCTGCTGTAGGATGCCTCGGCAGTCACGTAGGGAATGCCAAGTGACGCTGCGGCGCGCGGGCCGATCAGGTCTGGCGTCTTATAGTAGGGATGATAGGTGAACCAGAGATCCGGCGGCAGTTCCGTCCGCCATTCCTCCAGCAATCTGTCGGTCTCGTCAGCCGCTTTCCGATCGATCTCGGCACGCGAGGCATCCTGCGGAGTCGGCGTGAAACTGCGCAACTCGGAGGCGATCTCGACCTTATGCCCCGCCATCTCCAATGCCGCAATGATCAAGCGTGCCATCAGCCGGTCGCCCGACGGCACCGGATGATTGGGCGATTTCAATGGGGCATAGAAGGCGATCTGCATGGCACGCACGAATAGTTGACAATAAAGTGATAGTTTGGCCCGGAAATGTACGGTAAATGCCCGAATTCCGACAGGTTGCTTGACAATAAGGCTTCCGCTGAAAAAGCCGCATCCTCGACAGTATGTGGTATTGTAGCTAGATCATTAGGCGATAACCGCTTTCCGTTCTTTTGTGAACGGGCAATATAAATTGGATTTGATGACCACCGAGGCGCGAAAACCCATCATCTCCGATCGTCTTGCGCGAAAGTTCCGCCTCGGCTCCGGTTTGGTCATCTTCGTCTTCGTGATCATGCACCTGGCCAATCATTCCCTCGGATTGATTTCGCTGAGTGCCGCCGATCACGCGCAGCACTGGTTCATGGCCGTCTGGCGCAATCCGGTTGGCACCGTCCTTCTCTACGGCGCGCTGATCGTTCATATCCTGCTCGTCCTGCGCATGCTTTACAAGCGCCGCACCCTGGTCATGCCGGCCGGCGAGGCCTTCCAGATCGTCACCGGTTTACTGGTTCCGGTTCTCTTGATCGATCACATCATCGGCACGCGCATTCTGCACGATATCTATGGCTATAATGATAGCTACCGCGCCATCGTCCATAGTCTGTGGATCACGTCGCCGGCGAACGGTGTACGCCAGACGATCGTGCTGATCGTCGTCTGGATTCATGGCTGCATCGGTATTCATTTCTGGCTGCGCTATCGCTCGTGGTATACGGCCATTGCGCCCCTCATGCTGTCTTTCGCCATCGTGCTGCCCGTGCTCGCCCTGCTCGGTTTCGCCGCCATGGGCCGAACGGTCTCGCATGAGGCGGCGCAGAATGACGAGCGCGGTTTCAGGGGCGGCTATTACAGCGACATGCGTAGCTATGGCGAAAGCGGATCCGTACCTGGCCGGCAGGTGGTCAGCGCCTTATGGCCCTATCGCGCCGGCTTCTACGGTGCTTTCAGCGCATCGATCATCGGCCTTTTCGCCTTCCGCACCCATCGCAGGCTGCGCGAACGGCAGCATCAGGTCACGATCCGCTATCCCAGCGGCGAAGTCGTGCATGCGCCCCGCGGCTTCACCGTGCTCGAAGCGAGCCGCCTTGGCGGCATTCCGCATTATTCTGTCTGCGGCGGCAAGGGCCAGTGTTCCACCTGCCGCGTCCAGATCATCGAAGGCGCGGACAATCTGCCGCCGCCGGAGGCGCTGGAACAGAAGACGCTGAACCGCATCGGCGCCACACCGGACGTCCGCCTCGCCTGCCAGTTACGCCCGACAGGAAACGTCAGCGTCGTGCCGCTGCTGACGCCGATGGCGGAATCGACCATTCCTGTCTACAGCCAGACGGCAAGCCCCGGTCGCGAGCGTGAGATCGTCGTCTTTTTCTGCGATCTGCGTCATTTCACGACGCTGACCGAATCGCGCCTACCTTTCGATATCGTMTTCCTGCTCAACCGTTATTTCGCGATCGTCGGGCGCATCATCGAGAGCAATGGCGGCCGGATGGACAAGTTCATCGGCGACGGCGCCATGGCCTTGTTCGGCCTGCGCACCACGCCGCAGGAAGCCAACCGGCAGGCGCTGAAAGCGGCGGCCGAGATCATCAGGGAAATCGACAAACTTGGCGAAGAGCTGGCGGATGAGCTATCGGTCCCGCTCGAAATCGTCGTCGGTCTGCATACCGGCTTAGCCGTGGTCGGCTCGATGGGCTACGGCAACGTCAAGAACGTGACGGCGATCGGCGATACCGTGAACGTGGCAAGCCGCCTGGAAAGCGTCGCCAAGGAATTCAACCGCGCGCTGGTCTTCTCCGAGCCCGTGGCAAGCCTTTCCGGCGTCGATATCGCCAATATCGAAAGCCGTGAGATCGCCGTTCGCGGCCGCGGCGAGCCTTTGCGCGTCTATATCGTTCCGAAGGAAGAGATCGGTCGCTTTGCCTGAGCGTCGCGCGCTAATTCCTTGAATCCAGAACATTCCTTCAGCGGTTCCATTTGAAAGCATCATGTTCTGGTGTAGGGATGGCGCGATGTCTGACCACAAGATCCTGACCGCGAAATTCTGGAGACGCGCCCTTCGCAAGATCAGGGATCGTATCGCCACGCGCCTGTTCGATACCCGCCTCGGCCGCGACATCCTGATCAGTGCCATCGGCCCGCGCGTCAAGACCATGACGGTGGATTGCGGCGATCATGTCCTGAGCTTTTCGCCCACCGACTACATCGGCCGCAAAGTGTTTCGCAAAGGCCATTTCGAGCGCGATCATGTCGACCGGCTTCTGACGGTTCTGCGCGAGCGCGGCCTGTTGCGAAAGGGCACCGTCCTACTTGAACTCGGCGGCAATATCGGCACGCAGACCTGCTATTTCGCCCTGAGCGGCGCCTACCGCCATATCGTTACCGTCGAGCCTGATCCGCGTAATTTCCGGCTCCTGTCGATCAATATCGCCGACAATGGGATGCGAGATAAGGTGACGGCGATCAATTGCGCCGCTGGCGATCGCGAGGGACAGCTCGATTTCTATCTGAACCATAAGAACCATGGCAAAAGCAGCGCCTTTCGCMAAAGCGAAAACGATGAAAAGATTTCGGTACCCGTCCGTCCCGTCGCCGATATTCTCGTTGATGCCGGCGTCAAGACCGCCGATATCGGGCTGATCTGGATGGATATCGAGGGCTACGAGCCGGTGGCCGTCAGGTCGATGCAGGCGCTGACGGCTCGCAAGGTGCCGCTCTACATGGAATTTACGCCGGCCTTTTATGGCAAGGATCAGGCGGTCACCTTCATCGCCGACCTCGCCGGCTACTACGTCGAATGTCTGGTCTTTTTCGAAGACCGCACCATAGCGATGAAGGTTACCGATCTGCCGGTTGAGGGCGACCAGTTCAACGTGTTGTTTTTGCGCTGACGGCTATCTGCGCCGATAGATGAAATAGCGCCCGTCTTTCACGCCCGATGGTAAGGACAACTCTTCAAGATCGGGATGCTCAAGCGGCAGGCCGCTGACGGCGAGGCCGCGCGAGGCAAGAACGCCAGCCATGATTTCGGGCAGCCAGGTCAGCGTGACGGCATCCTTTTCTTCATAACCGGTACCGATATCGGCATGGGCGAGCGACGCGCCGATGCCGATGAAATCTCTGGCGGTGTCCTTGATTTCGCCGAGGACGAGATTGCCGTCCTCCGGCATCGAGGAGCCATAGGCATTTGCAGCCCGGTCGAAGGCGACGACGCGGCGGTCCGGAAAAAGTTCGCGCAGATGATCGAAAGTGCGGCCATTGCCGAGCCCAAGTTCCAATACGGGGCCGTCGAGCGCTTTGATCTCGTCGGCGATGGCATTGAGAATGTCTCGCTGTGCGGTCAGGCGGCGGATGAAACTATCCAGGCGGCTCATTCGTATATTCCTTGGCGTCGTGGTGTCTCTCGCGCAGTCGGAGTAGCATGGCGGATGATACCGCGTCGACCGCCTGCTGGTTTTTCGGTGCAGTTGTTGTAGAGGTGTCGCGTCGCACGCCTTGGGGGGATGATCATGACTGATCTATCGAACGACGATTTCTTCCGTTCTTTGCCGGTTTTCACCGATTTCGAGGGCGTCACCGACAGCAACAACTATCAGCCCCTTCCTAATGATTGGCTCCTGGCGGTGGCCGATATCGTCAGCTCGACAAAGGCGATCGCATCGGGCCACTACAAATCCGTCAACATGGCCGGCGCCAGCGTGATTTCAGCGGTGCTCAACGCGCTGGATAATGGCGACTATCCCTTCGTCTTCGGCGGCGATGGCGCTCTGGTGGCCATCCCTCCCTCCGGTGAGGATCGCGTCCGACACGCCCTTGCGGCGGTGCGGACCTGGGTCACCGAAGAGTTGGAACTCAACCTGCGTACCGCGCTGGTACCGATGGCGGACGTCCGGGCGGAGGGGCTGGATGTGCGGGTTGCCCGTTTCAGCCCCAGCGATTTCGTCTCCTATGCTATGTTTTCCGGCGGCGGCGCGAGCTGGGCGGAAAAGCAGATGAAGGCGGGACGTTTTGCTGTCGAAGCGGCGCCGCAAGAGACACGGCCTGATCTGACCGGTCTTTCCTGCCGCTGGAATCCGATCGACGCGCATAATGGCGAGATCGTCTCGATCATTGCCGTTCCCGATGCCGCCGGTAACGGCCCCGAGTTCCAACGCCTCGTTGCCGATATCATCGCCATCTCCATGGAGCAGAACCGCGGCGGCCACCCTGTGCCGGTCGAGGGCCCGACACCGGCGCTTGCCTTCGAGGGCGCCGAGATGGAAGCGCGGGCAACCGCGTCCGTTGCCAATCGCTGGCTGCGGAAGCTTTCGATCGCTGCGCAGATCGTTGTCATCTACATCCTCGACAAGTTCGGCATTCGCGCGGCAACCTTCGATGCCAAGATCTACCGGCGTGACCTCGCTGCAAATTCCGATTTTCGCAAATTCGATGACGGCTTGAAGATGACCATCGATGTGGACGCTGCGCATCTTTCCCGCATCGAAGCCCGGCTGCGCGAGGCCGAAGCCGCGGGCATCTGCCGTTATGGCCTGCATCGGCAGCAAAGCGCGCTGATGACCTGCTTCGTGCCGACGCCGCTGATGCGCGACCATATGCACTTCATCGACGGAGCAAGCGGCGGTTATGCAATGGCGGCAATGGCGTTGCGGGAGAAGTTGCGTGCTGCCGTTTCGTCTACATTGGATACGTCCTTGGCGTCGCCCGGTACACCCTGACGTTTATTCTCTTTGGCGAAATTTCTTGAACCGCATCGTTTTTGGCCATTGTTTCAGCGGCATGACAGGCTTATCTAAACAAGAACAAAACGAGAGCCGGCAATTCTGGCGGCCCTTTTTTGTTGTGCTGTCTGTCCGCCAGGACGCGTAGGAGGCGCAGCAAGATCTTTCAACGCGCCGGCGCTGCTCAAACCTTCTGGGAAAATGTGCCGTCGCCTGCTGCATGGTTCGCTCATCCGACCGTGCCAAAAATGCTTGGACACGACCTTATCGCCGCGCCCACATCATTTGGTAGACGGCGCGCCGTCGCGGAGGAGCATTTGGGATTGCAAGGATAGGCCGCAGGAATGATGACCGTTCACTCAAGTGTTTCCGATATTTTTCTCGACAAGGTCGCCGAATGGCTGACCCAGTCGGCACTGACAGGCGAAAATCTCGAAAGCATCGTTCGCGGTTTCTGCGAACGCATCGCCGCTTCCGGCCTGCCGATTGCCCGCGTGCATCTGACCTTTTCGATGCTGCATCCGCTCTATGACGCCCTCGGCTTCACCTGGCGCCGCGCCGGAGGGTTGACGATCGAAGGCTATCGGCACGTGAACGACAAGCCGGAGCGCTTCGTGCAGAGCCCCTATTATTATCTGCTCTCCAACAATCTCCTGCACTTGCGCCGCCGTGTCGATGTTGACGGGCCGTTGGAGTTTCCCGTCTTCGAGGACCTGCGCAAGGAGAAGATCACCGACTATATCGCCTTCGTGCAGACCTTCGGCGCCGGTTCCGCGCAAGGAATGATGGGCTCCTGGTCGACCGACAGCACCAACGGCTTCAGCGAGGAGATGATCGGCGCGCTGATGCGCATGCAGAACCATCTTGCCATGGCCGCCAAGATGGCAGTGCTCGGCAGGCTCGCCAACAACATGCTCACCACCTATCTGGGCGGCGATGCTGGTAAGCGCGTGCTGAACGGGCAAATCCGCCGCGGTGATGGCGAGACGATCCGCGCCGCGCTCGTCATGGGCGACATGCGGCAGTCGACCCTTTATGCCGAGAAAGAAGGCCGCCAAGCCTATATCGATACGCTGAACGAGTTCTTCGACGCCATCGCGGCGCCATTCAACCGCAATGGCGGCGAGATCTTGAGTTTCCTTGGCGACGGCTTCCTTGCCGTCTATCCCTGCGGCCGGCACAAGGACCCCTCCAAAGTCGCTTGCGAGGCGGCGCTGTCAGCCGTTTTCCACGCCCAGGGCCGCGTTTCCGCGCTCAACAAGGATCGCAAGGCGCGTGGCATGAGCGAAGTTCGTTATGGCATCGGCCTGCATGTTGGAAACGTCATGTTCGGCAATGTCGGACTGAAGGATCGTTTGACCTTCTCCGCCTTCGGGGCTGCMGTCAACGAAGTGCAGCGGCTGCAATCCCTCACGAAGAAATATTCGAAGGAAGTCATCGCGAGCCAGGCCTTTGCCGGCTATACGGGCGGCGAGTGGGTCACGCTTGGCGAAGAGAGGCTGCGCGGCGTCCGCCAGCGCTTCACGGTCGTGCATCCGAAGGCCATAGCCGGGACCAATGGGACAACGGAAGTCTTTTATGATGCGGCCGCCGACGGTCTGTCGGAGGCAGAACAGGTCATCCTCCTGCATCGCGATGCCAAGAAGTTGGAGAACCATCCGCAGGTCGAGAAGTTCGTGCAGTGACGCCCAAGAACCCACAGTTGAGCATCCGCCGATAGATCACTGGAAAAGCGACAGTTTTTTTAATGGTTGTGGCCTTCCTTTGTCTAACTGGACACCCGTTATGGCCTACGTTAGTGTGCCATATGGGGCCATAAAGGTCGTGCAAGCAGGAACTACATCAGTATGGCGTCTGGGACTGATTTATTGCGTATCGAGAACCTGGACGTCTCGTTCTCGATTTACGGCGACAAGCTACGTGTGGTGAAGAACGCCAATCTCCGGGTGCTTCCCGGCAAGGTAACGGCGCTGGTTGGCGAGTCCGGTTCGGGCAAATCGATCATCAGCCAGTCGATCATGGGCATTCTGCCCACGCCAGCCAAGGCGACCGGCCGCATTCTTTTTACCGATCCGCTGAACGGTGAGACAACGGACGTTCTCCAGTTGCCGCGCGACAGCTTGGAGATGCGCCAGCTTCGCGGCGCGCGCATGGCCAAAATTTTTCAGGAGCCGATGACCTCGCTCTCGCCGCTGCACAGGATCGGCAATCAGATTAGCGAGGCGCTTCGCATCCACAATCCGGGCATCAGCCGAACCGAGCAGCGTGAGAAGACCGAGGAGATGCTGGGCCTCGTCGGGTTTCAGAATCCGCACCGCACCTTCGATATGTACCCATTCGAACTGTCCGGCGGCATGCGCCAGCGCGCGATGATCGCCATGGCGCTGATCTGCAATCCGGCGCTGCTCATTGCCGACGAGCCGACCACGGCATTGGACGTCACGATCCAGGCGCAGATTCTCGGCCTGCTGCGCAATCTGCAGCAGAAATTCAACATGGCCATGCTGCTGATCACCCATGATCTCGGCGTCGTCGCCAATATGGCCGACGAGGTCGTGGTCATCTATCACGGCGAGATCATGGAGGCCGGACCGGTCGATGCGATCTTCCGCCAGCCGCAGCATCGCTATCTCAAGGCATTGATGTCTGCGGTGCCCCATTTCGATATGAAACCCGGCGAACGGCTGAAATCGCTGCGCGACGTGCCGGTCAATCTCAGCACGTTCTCGGGCAAGAAGAAATTGGCCAAAACCGATGGCAACGCTCCGCCGCCGGTGCTGCTCACGGTGCGCAATCTTACCAAGACCTATACATCGAAAGGCACCGGGCTGTTCGGGCGGAAGGCGGGTACGAAGTTCCGCGCCGTCGATGACGTCAGCTTCGACATCCGCCGCGGCGAATGTCTGGGCCTCGTCGGAGAAAGCGGGTGCGGAAAGACGACGGTCAGCAAAATTTTGATGCGCGCCATCAGGGCGGATAGCGGCTCGGTGACATTCGAGGACCGTGACGGCAAGATCGATGTGCTGGCCGTCAAGGGCGACGAACTCATGGAGCTCCGGACCAAGATCCAGATGGTGTTCCAGGACCCGGTTTCATCCTTGTCGCCGCGCATGACGATCCGCAATATCCTGAGCGAACCCCTTGAAATCCACGAGCACGGCGACAGCAGCGAGCGCAAGGAGAAGGTCAAAGGGCTGATGCAGGCCATCGGCCTCGACCAGCACTATCTGAGCCGCTATCCCCACAGCTTTTCCGGCGGTCAGCGCCAGCGCATCGGCATCGCTCGCGCTTTGGCGCTTGGGCCGAAGCTGCTGATTCTCGATGAGCCCGTCTCGGCGCTCGACGTCTCCGTGCAGGCGCAGATCCTTAACCTTCTCAAGGATTTGCAAAAGGAACTTGGCCTTACTTATCTTTTCATCTCGCACAATCTCGCCGTCGTCGACTATATGGCCGACCGCATCGCCGTCATGGCTCGTGGCCGCATCGTCGAAATCGCGCCGCGCGAGATCATCCTGCGCGATCCCGTCCATCCCTATACCCGCTCGCTGCTCGCGGCAGTCCCCTTCCCCGATCTCGACCGGCCGCTTGATTTCTCTACCTTGAATGCCGAGGGCCCGGCCGCCAAACAAAGCTGGGGACCGCAATTCGCGGCGGATGAAGGCGGAGATTTCGCCTACGCCGATCTTGGTGGCGGTCATTTCGTCCATGCCCGCCGCGGCGCCGATGTGAAGGAGTTGCGCTCGTGATCGATCGTCGCACTTTTCTCGGCCTTCTCGCCTCCACCGTGCTGCCGCTGCCGGCGATTGCGGCGGATGCCGACAACGAACCGGATTTCCTGCACGACTGGCTGCGTTCCGGCCAGATGCCACCGCTCGCGCAGCGCTTGCCGAAAAATCCGCGCATCATCAATCTCGCCGCGCTCGGACGTGAGCCTGGCCGTTACGGTGGTTCGCTACGCACGCTCATCGGCAGCCAGAACGACCTGCGTCTCATGAACGTCTATGGTTATGCCCGTCTCGTCGGCTATGATCAGACGCTGACATTGCAGCCGGATATTCTGGAATCCTTCGAGGTGGAGAATGATACCGTCTTCACCTTCAAGCTGCGCGACGGCCATAAGTGGTCGGATGGGAAGCCGTTTACCTCCGAGGACTTCCGTTACTGGTGGGAAGACGTMATTCTCAACAAGACATTGACGCCGGGGGGTGGCGCGCTGGAGCTACGTCCGCACGGGGACCTGCCGCGCTTCGAAGTCATCGATCCGCTGACCGTGCGCTATAGCTGGGATCAGCCTAATCCCTTTTTCCTGCCGAACCTTGCCGCCCCGCAGGCCCTGACGATAGTCGGCCCCAGCCATTATCTCCGGCAGTTTCATCCGAAATATCAGGACGAGATCCGCCTTTCCGCGCTGATGAAGCAATATCGCGTCAAGAAAGTCGCCGACCTGCACATCAAGATGGCTCGTGTTTATCGCCAGGAGAATCCGKAGCTGCCGGTGCTGGACCCCTGGCACAACACGACCGCACCGCCGGCAGAACAATTCGTGTTCGAGCGTAATCCCTACTTCCATCGCATCGATGAAAACGGCAAGCAATTGCCCTATGTCGACCGCTTTATTCTAAATCTCAGCTCCTCGGCGATCATCCCGAATAAAACCGGCACCGGCGACAGCGACCTTCAGGCGACGGCCATTAACTTCGACAATTATACTTTCTTCAAGGACGCGGAGAAGTCCTTTCATCTCAAGGTCAATCTGTGGAAGGCGACGCGCGGCTCGCGCGTGGCGCTGCTGCCGAATCTGAATAGCGCCGATCCGGTATGGCGGCAGGTATTGCGCGACGTACGGGTGCGCCGTGCCCTGTCGCTGGCAATCAACCGCCACGAGATTAACATGGCAGTTTTCTATGGCCTCGGCACTGAAAGCGCCGACACGATGCTGCCGGAAAGCCCGCTCTTCAGGCCCGAATATGCCAAGGCATGGATCGCTCATGATCCGGATCAGGCCAATGCCCTACTCGATGCCGCTGGCCTCGACAAGCGAGACCAGGACGGTATCCGCCTGCTGCCGGATGGACGCCGCGCCGAGATCACGGTCGAGACGGCAGGCGAAGGCACGCTCGACACGGACGTGCTCGAACTCGTTACCGACCATTGGCGCAATGTCGGCATAGCTTTGTTTACCCGCGCCTCTCAGCGCGACGTCCTGCGCAGCCGCGCCATGGGCGGGCGTATCGTGATGTCGATTTGGTTAGGGCTCGACAACGGCGTGGCGACGGCGGACATGAATCCTGGCCAGCTTGCACCGACGATGGACGACCAACTGCAATGGCCCCTCTGGGGCATGTATTATCTTTCCCGCGGCACGCAGGGCACGGCGCCTGACGTGCCGGAAGTGGTGCGGCTCGTCGAGTTGGTGAACCAATGGGGCAAATCTACCTCGTCTTTCGAACGCGCCGAGATATGGCATGAGATGCTGGCGATCTATACCGATCAGGTTTTCTCCATCGGGCTTATCAACGGCACGCTGCAGCCGATTGTGCACGTTGATCGATTGCAGAATGTTCCCGAAAAGGCGCTCTACGGCTTCGATCCCACCTGCTATCTCGGTGTTTATATGCCCGACACCTTCTGGCTGAAGGAGGATCAACCGCGTGTTTAAATATATTCTTTGGCGCATTGCGGTGATGGTCCCGACTCTGCTTGTCATCTCGATGTTGGTCTTCACCATCATCCAGCTTCCGCCGGGCGATTTTTTCGAAAGCCAGATCGCCGAGTTGCGGGCGCAGGGCGAGACGGCCAACATGCAGGAGATTCAGGATCTTCGCCACGAATACGGCCTCGATAAGCCCATAGCGCTGCAATATGTCTATTGGGTCGCCGGCATGCTGCACGGCGATTTCGGCTATTCCTTCGAATATCAACTGCCGGTATCGGATGTGGTGGGCGACCGCTTGTGGCTGACCATCCTGGTGTCGACGGCCACKATCGCTCTTACCTGGCTGATCGCCTTTCCGATCGGCATCTATTCGGCAACCCATCAATATAGCTGGGGCGATTATGGGCTGACCTTCCTTGGTCTGCTCGGCATCGCCATTCCGAACTTCATGCTGGCGCTCATCCTGATGCATTTCGCCAATATCTGGTTCGGTGTGTCGATCGGCCATCTGATGGATCTGCAATATCTGTCGCAGCCTATGAGTTGGGCAAAGGCGCGCTCGATCCTAGCGCACCTATGGATTCCGGTCATCATTGTCGGCACCGCCGGTACCGCCGGCATGATCCGCCGCCTGCGCGCCAACCTGCTCGACGAGATGCAGAAGCAATATGTCGTCACCGCCCGCGCCAAGGGACTGCATCCGCTCAGAGCGCTGGTAAAATATCCGCTGCGCATGGCGCTCAATTTCTTCGTCGCCGATATCGGCTCGATCCTGCCATCGATCATTTCCGGCGCCGAGATCACCGCCATCGTGCTGTCTCTGGAGACAACCGGGCCGATGCTGATCAAGGCGCTGCAGAGCCAGGATATGTATCTCGCCGGCTCGTTCCTGATGTTCCTCGCTTTCCTCAACGTTATCGGCGTGTTGATTTCCGACATAGCCCTTGGCTTCCTCGATCCGCGTATCCGCTTGCAAGGCAGGAGCACAAAGTGAACGCACCCCTGCCGCGCCCGGGCGCACCCCTAGAACACTATGTTTCAACTGCCGACTTCGATCCGGATCAGTTCGAAGCGATGTCGGCCGGTCAGGCCCGCTTCTACAAGGCCTCGCAGAAGCGGTTGATGTGGTGGAAATTCAAGCGGCACCGGCTTGCTCTCGCCTCCGGCATCTTCCTGCTGCTGCTCTACAGCATGATCTTGATTGTTGAATTCCTGGCCCCCTATGGCCTGCACACCCGCAATGTCGATTTTATCCATGCACCGCCGCAGCGGGTTCACTTCTTCAATAACGGTGAATTCGTCGGCCCCTTCGTCTATGGCCGCAAGATGACGCTCGACATCGATACGCTGCGGCGGATCTATACCGACAAAAAGGACGACGTGCAGCCGATCCGCTTTTTCTGTCGTGGTGATGGCTATCGGTTCTGGGGCTTGGTGGATGCGAATATCCATTTGGTCTGCCCCGCTGTCGGCGGCCAGATGTACCTGCTCGGTACCGACCGGCTGGGGCGTGACGTATTGTCCCGTATCATCTATGGCGCGCGCATCTCCCTGACGATCGGGCTGGTCGGCATCGCCATCAGCTTCGTGCTGGGGATAGTCATCGGCGGGCTGGCGGGATATCATGGTGGCATCTTCGACCTTCTCGTCCAGCGGGTCATCGAAGTGCTGCAATCGTTGCCGAGCCTGCCGCTGTGGATGGCGCTCGCGGCGATCATGCCGGTGACCTGGAGCCCCATCATCATCTATTTCGGTATTACCATCATCCTCGGCATTCTCGATTGGACCGGATTGGCGCGCGCCGTTCGCTCCAAGCTCTTGTCTTTGCGCGAAGAGGACTATGTACTTGCTGCGCAATTGATGGGTGCAAGTTCTCCGCGTATTATCGGACGTCATCTTGTACCTGGATTCATGTCGCATCTGATCGCGACGGCGACGATTTCGATTCCCAGCATGATCCTCGGCGAAACTGCGCTGAGCTTCCTGGGTCTCGGTCTTCGCCCACCGATCACTAGCTGGGGTATCCTGCTCACCGAAGCGAGAGACGTCAGCGTCATTGCATTTTATCCGTGGCTACTCTTTCCGATGGTCCCGGTGATTTTGGTCATTCTGGCGTTCAACTTTTTAGGAGACGGCTTGCGCGACGCAGCCGATCCCTACAAATAGCGAAAAGCGTGGCCAAGAAATGGATTGCAATTCGAAGAGCGGCCGCGGACGTCGTTTGACCAACCGCGAAAATGACTTTCATTCCTGAGGTTTTGCCCATGAAGCGGCGCTTAGAAGATGCTCGAATCCTCATGTATAGCCATGACACATTCGGTCTCGGTCACCTTAGCTTGACTTTGTACAAAATCTCTTTGGAGTTTCGGGTTTGTAGCGGCGGCGCTGATCTTCCGCGTACTGGCAGCGTGGCGCGCGCGGCACTCTCATTTTGAGGCAATTTGAGCGGGGTGAATCAATTCGCCGCAGTCTCTCTGACTTGCCTGTTTCGCGTGACCGGATTCGAACCGGTGGATGACCGATCATAATGAGAACTGCGTCGGGTCGGGTGATCCTGTTCCGCAAATCCTTCGCCAGTGGCTGTCGTCGTTTCGTCCCTGGTTCACGGCACCCAGCTGGGAGCATCTCCTGGTCCTGGTGATGGGTGCGATCCTGTCTCCAGGCAAACGAACAGTGACGTCCTGTTTGCGGATCACCGGCCGCGCCGAGGCTGGCAATTTTTCCCTCTACCATCAGCTCCTCAATCGCGCGCGTTGGAACCCGCGTACGTTGGCTTCGCGGCTGTTATCGGTCGTTGTCGCCAGCCTCGTACCCGATGGTCCCATTGTGATCGGTATGGATGACACCATCGAACGCCGATGGGGACCAAAGATTGCCGCGCGTGGCATTTATCGCGATCCAGTGCGCTCCAGTCACGGTCACTTCGTCAAAGCCAGCGGCTTGCGCTGGTTGAGCTTCATGGTTCTTGCCCCGGTCCCATGGGCCAAATGCATCAAGGCCCTACCAGTCTTAACGCTTTTATGCCCCTCAGAGCGCTACGACAAAAAGAGGGGACGAAGGCACAAACTGCTGACGGATTGGGCAAGACAGGGCGTGATGCAGCTTTGCCGCTGGCTGCCTGGACGCGATCTCATCTTTGTTGGCGACAGCAGTTTTGCTGTCCACACATTGGCTGCAGCGCTACCAGGCAGAGCCACCCTCATCACACGCCTGCGTCTCGACGCCAGTCTGTTCACCCCGCCAGATCCGCGACACGAACATACGCTCGGGCGGCCCGCACAAAAAGGCATGCCCTTGCCCAAGCTCAAGGCGGTCCTCAACAATCCCAAGACCGTCTGGCAACGCGTCATCGCGTCAACCTGGTATGGCAGACAAACCGATAAACACCTTGATATCACGACAGGCACTGGCTTGTGGTATCGGCGGGGAACCCCACCAAGGCCAATTCGCTGGGTCCTGGTTCGAGACCCGACCGGCCGCCGCGAACCGCAGGCGTTTATGAGCACCAATACCGAGCTCGAGCCGACCCAGATCATCGCCTATTTCGTTCGGCGCTGGCAGATCGAAGTGACGTTCGCCGAAACACGCGCCCATCTCGGTGTGGAGACCCAGCGCCAGTGGAATGGCAACGCCATCATCCGCACAACACCTTCGCTCCTGGCCCTCTATAGTCTCGTGACGCTGTGGGCGGGAGATGTTCTCAGCCAAAGCACGCGCCCTTACGCCGCCGCATGGTACAGGAAAACCGATCTGACATTCACAGATGCGATTGGCGCTGTGCGTCTCGTTTTGTGGAGCGACGATCTTTATCGACACTCACCGTCAAACCTGGAAATGCATAAAATACCGCCAGGGCGACTTGTCCGTATGGCGCAGGCGCTTTGCTTCGCCGCATAATGCACAAAGTCGAGCTTAGGCGGTGCCGAACGATCGCGCATGCGCTCGTCGAGGACTATCGAGGGTTGACCGTCCTGATCATTTCCGGCGCGACGATTGCCGGTGCTTTCGATTATCGAGCCCGAGTCGATTTTGTGAAGGTGCCGAGCGTCATCAAGCTGCGCGATGGCGAATACACGTCGATGGCAAGCCACGTTGATCTTCAGGAAACCCTGAAGATGCGCCAGTCGATCATCCGTCACACGGCGGAGACCTTTCAGCCCGACATCTTCATCGTCGACAAGGAGCCGATGGGTCTGAAGGGCGAGGTCGAGGAGACGCTGCAGTATCTGAAGGCGCGCGGCACCACGCTCGTGCTCGGCATGCGCGATGTCATGGACGCGCCGCACCTGCTGGAAGCGGAGTGGAAGAAGAACAACGTGCTGCAGAAGATCGATCAGTTTTACGATCGTGTCTGGGTCTACGGCCCACCGGATTTCCATGATCCCCTTGTCGGTCTCGATGCGCCGCCCGGCGTACGCCGGAAGATGGAGTTCGTCGGCTTCCTGCAGCGCAGTGTATCCACTCTGGGCACGAAGTCGGAACATGTGCCCGACGAGGATTACATTTTGGTCACGACCGGTGGCGGCGGCGACGGCGCCGATCTCGTCAGCGATGTCGTCGGCGCTTTCGAGCAGGACGATACGCTTCAACACAAAACGTTGATCGTGCTCGGCCCGTATATGCCGGTCAAGGAACGCAACCACCTGATCGAACGCGCAAATAAGATTGCCTGTCTGCAGGTAATAGAATTCGACAACAAGATGGAAGAGCTGATCGCCGGTGCCAAGGGCGTTGTCGCCATGGGTGGCTACAACACCTATTGCGAGATTCTGTCCTTCGACAAGCCGGCGCTGATCATTCCGCGCACGCGCCCACGCGAGGAACAGTTAATCCGCGCCCAAAGGGCAAGCGAGCTCGGCCTTGTCGACATGCTGCTGCCGGAGGAATCCGCCGATCCGAAACTGCTTGCGGCTGCGCTGAAGCGCCTGCCGACGCGCGCACCACCATCGGCGAGCGGCGAGAACATGCGGCTGGAAGGGTTGGTGCATATTTCCCGCATTGTCGGCGATTGGTTTGACGACCGCGACCATTATCCGCCGCTGTCGATCGTCGCCGAATAGAGCATCGGAACCGATCGATGCGAAAAAAAATCCTGGTGGTGCTCAAGGGCTATCCCCGCCTGTCCGAGACTTTCATCGCGCAGGAGTTGCTTGGCCTGGAAAGGGCCGGCTTCGACCTGACGCTGATCTCGATGCGCAAGCCGACGGACAAGAAGCGCCATCCCGTCCATGACGAGATCAAGGCCCGGGTCGTCTATCTGCCGGAATATCTGTACAACGAGCCGCTGCGCGTGCTGCGTGCCTTCCTAGCCGGGATCAGGAAACCCGGCTTCAAGCCGCTGCTCCGGCAGTTCTGGGCCGATCTCAAGCGCGACATTACGCCGAATCGCGTCCGGCGTTTCGGCCAGGCGCTGGTGCTGGCGCATGAATGGCCGGACAATGGCGAGTGGCTGCACGCGCATTTCATCCATACGCCGGCCTCGGTGACAGCCTATGCCAGCATCATGACCGGCATTCCCTGGACGTGCTCGGCGCATGCCAAGGATATCTGGACCTCGCCGGATTGGGAGCTTTCGGAAAAGCTCGAACGCGCCCGCTGGACGGTGACGTGCACGCGTAGCGGCTTCGAGCATATGCGAGATCTGACGGCGGTGCCCGAGAATGTGCACCTCAGCTATCACGGCCTCGATCTCGCACGTTTCGCGCCCTTTACAGGCCATCATTCCGATCGTGATGGCGCACAGGCATCCGATCCAGCGCTGCTGCTCAGCGTCGGGCGTGCGGTGGAGAAGAAGGGTTACGACGTGCTGCTGAGAGCATTGGCGCTGCTGCCCGTCGATCTCCATTGGCGCTTTACCCATATCGGCGGCGGCGATGGGCTGGCGAAGCTGAAGGCGCTTGCCGAGACGCTCGGCATTGCCGACCGCATCACCTGGAAAGGCGCGATGGCGCAGGAAGATGTGCTGGCGCGTTATCGCCAGGCGGATCTCTTCACCCTTGCCTGCCGTGTGGCGGCGGATGGCGACCGCGACGGTCTGCCGAATGTGCTGGTCGAGGCTTCCAGCCAGCGCCTCACCTGCCTCTCCACCAATATTTCCGGCGTGCCGGAGCTGCTGACCGATGGCGAAAACGGCTTCCTCGTGCMGCCGGAGGACCCGAAGGCGCTGGCGGCGGCGATGGAACGGGCGATCCGCAACCCGGCGCTGCGCCATCGGCTTGGAGACGCTGCCGAAAAACGAGTGCGCGAGCATTTCGATCATCATTCCAGCATTTGGCAATTGACGCGGCTGTTCGAGGAACAGTGGCAAAAAGAAGAGCAATGGCGCAAATCCGCATGACGCCCCTCCGCAATTCATCTTTCCCTACTTCGTCCCCCCGTGTTTTTTTCTATGTTCAGCATTTGCTCGGCATCGGCCATCTTGCTCGTGCCAGCCGCATTGCCAGCGCCTTGGCGAAGGATGGTTGCCAGGTAACGGTCGTCACCGGCGGTGTGCTGGTAAACGGCTTTCCGGGCCTGGATGTCACCTCCGTCACCCTGCCGCCGGTTGTCGCCAGCAGCGCCGGCTTTTCGGGACTTGCCGATCAGTCGGGAAACGCCGTCGGCGAGGAGTTTCTGGCCGCGCGCCGCGACCGGCTGCTGGATGCTTTCCGGACGGCGGCGCCCGATGTCGTCATCATCGAGGCATTTCCCTTCGGCCGCCGTCAAATGCGCTTCGAACTCCTGCCGCTGCTCGATGCCATCGCCGGAGCCAACCCAAGGCCGAAGCTCTACACCTCCGTGCGCGATATCCTGCAGCAGCAGAGGAAGCCGGGGCGCGACGAAGAGACGGTTGCGCTGCTGCGTGATCATTTCGACGGCGTTCTCGTCCATGGCGATCCCAATTTCGTTCGATTGGAGGAGACATTTCCCCTCACCTCGGCCATATCCGACAAGATCACCTATACCGGTCTGGTTGCACCACCGCTGCCGCCCGAACCGGCCGAAATCTTCGACATCATGGTTTCCGCCGGTGGTGGTGCCGTCGGTCGCGATCTGATCCGCGCCTCGCTGGAGGCGGCAAGCCGAGGGGCGGTCGACCGTCGCTGGCTGTTGGTCACTGGGCCGAACCTGCCGGAGCCGGATTTCGCTGCATTGACAAAGGATGCACCCGGCAATGTCAACGTCGTCCGTTTCCGCAAGGATTTTCCGTCCTTGCTGCGGGGGGCGGAACTGTCGATCTCGCAGGCGGGCTATAACACGGTCGGCGATCTCCTTGTCACCGGCTGCCGCTCGATCCTGGTTCCGTTCACGGCCGGAGGCGAGACGGAGCAGTCTGTGCGTGCCGAGCGGCTGGAGAAACTCGGACTGGCGCTAGCCTTGCCGGAAGCAGGGTTGACGACGGATCAGCTCGCCAACGCGGTGGAAATAGCGCTGTCGCGGCCGAAGCCGTCGAACCCTGATATTGACCTTACCGGCGCCGAGCGAACCTCGGCGATCATTCGCGAAGCGTGACGGTTGCAGCAAATGCATCTGTCACAACACCTCATCGTTTTGCTCTGCTCGCTTTGTGTAATCTTGTGATATAAATCGAAATTCAATGAATCGGGATGTGCTTGGACGACTGACCGGGCGGCGTTCCGTTTTCAAAATGGGGCGCGTATCCACGATGAACTCCTCCCGCACGTCTGCAGCACTGGCGCCGACACCGGCCGCCAAGACCGTTGAATTTGGAAGCACGCAATAAGCGATGGAAAAAAGTCTAGCGCGTTACATCTGGTCGAATACCCGGCTGGAGCAGATCTGGATCCTGACGATCGTCGCCGCTTCGATGATCCCTTACTTTCTGTCCTTCGACTTGCCGAAGCAGATCGTCAACGGACCAATCCAGGGCAAGGGTTTCGAGCATCCAGGCCAAACCCAAACCTTCATGCACATCTCCTTCGATGTGCCCGTGCTGGGGCACATCGAAGTATTTCAGGGTCTGCAGCTCACCCGTTTTTGGATGCTGATCGCCCTGAGCCTGGTGTTTCTAGCGCTTGTCGTCCTCAATGGTCTCTTCAAGCTTTACATCAACACCTATAAGGGCCGGTTGGGTGAGCGCATGCTGCGCCGCATCCGCTTCGAGCTGATCGACCGCGTGCTGCGTTTTCCGCCGGCGCATTTCAAGCGGGTGAAACCAGCCGAAATCGCCACCATGATCAAGGACGAGGTGGAGCCGATGGGCGGCTTCACTGGCGACGCTTTCGTGCAGCCGGCACTTCTCGGCGGCCAGGCGGTCACTGCGCTCGTGTTCATCATCCTGCAGAATTTCTGGCTGGGTATGATCGCCGCGGCCATCGTCGCCGTGCAGGCCGTCGTCATCCCGCGCATGCGCAAGCGACTGCTGGAGCTCGGGCGCCAACGGCAGCTCACGGCGCGTGAATTGTCCGGTCGTGTCGGCGAAATTGTCGAAGGCATTGGCACGATCCATGCCAACGACACCACCAATCTGGAGCGCGCGGATATTGCCTATCGTCTCGGGCTGATCTTCTCGATCCGCTACGATCTCTATCAGTGGAAGTTCCTGGTGAAATTCATCAATAACTTCCTCGCCCAGGTCACGCCCTTCCTGTTCTATTCGATCGGCGGCTTCTTTGCGCTGCAGGGCCGGCTCGATATCGGCCAGCTCGTGGCCGTCATCAACGCTTACAAAGACCTGCCGGGGCCGCTGAAGGAACTCATCGACTGGGATCAATCGCGCCAGGACGTGCAGGTCAAATACAATCAGGTGGTCGAGCAGTTCAGCGTCGACGGCCTGATCGAACCGAAAATCCAGCTTGTCTCGCCGGCGCCCGCCGGCCGCATTACCCACCCGCTGGTCGCGACCAATCTTACCGTGATCGATGACAGCGGCGCCCGGGTTCTGGATCACGTCTCGGTCGAAATCCACCCCGGCGAGACGGTAGCGATCGTCGGCGATAGCGGTGCCGGTGGCGAATATCTTGCCGAGGCGCTGGGCCGGCTGGTCTGGCCGGATACCGGCCGCATCACCATCGATGGCCGCGACCTTTTGGAACTGCCGGAATCGCTGACGGGGCGGCGCATCGCCTATGCCTCGTCGGAGACGTTCTTCTTCCATGGCACATTGCGCAACAATCTTCTCTATGGCCTGAAGCATGCGCCGCTGACCTCGGCGGATTATGACGACGAGGCGGCCATCAAGCTCAAATGGCAGATGGTGGAGGCCCGCCGCGCCGGTAACCCGGAGCTGGATATCAGCAGCGACTGGGTCGATTATACGGCCGCAGGCGCCACCGGCCCGCAGGATATCTACGCAGCCATCCGCCCCGTTCTCGATGCTGTGGCCATGTCCCAGGATATTCTCGACATGGCGCTGCGCTCGAATGTCGACACGGTCACGCATGACGATCTGACTTCACGCATCGTCGAGCTACGCCAGGCGCTGCGTCTCAGACTGCAGGAGGAGAACATCGAAGGGCTTGTCGTGCCTTTCGAATTCGACGCCTACAATCCGCAGGCCACGGTCGGCGAAAACATGTTGTTCGGCACGCTTAAGCGGCCGCTGATGACCAACCGCAAGCTCGCCGCCCATCCCTATTTCCAAAAGCTGTTTACGGAGACCGGTCTCGATACCGACCTCTACGACATGGGCCTGGAAATCGCCGAGAACGCCGTCGAACTCTTCACCGACCTGCCGCCGGATCATCCCTTCTTCCAGCAGCTCACCTTCATGACGGCGGAGGATATCCCGACGTACGAAGCGTTGGTGCAGAAGCTGAACGGCAAGGGCTTTAGCGCCGCGACGCCGGATGAGCGGGTGGCTATCATCCGCCTCAGCTTTTCCTATATCGAACCCCGGCACCGTTTCGGTCTTCTGACGCAGACGCTGATGGACAAGATCGTCAAGGCGCGCGCCAAGTTCCACGAACATATCCCCGCCGATCTGGCCCGCGTGATCGAGCGTTACGACCCCGAGCGCTTCACCGCTTCGGCGACATTAATGGACAACATGCTGTTCGGCCGTATCGCGCATCAGCAGGCCGATGCGCCCGAGCGTATCCACACCATCATGTACGACGTCTTCGAACGGCTCGGCATGCAGGACAGCGTATTGTCGATCGGCCTCGATTTCGACGTCGGTTCCGGCGGCAAGCGCCTGACCAATGTGCAGCGGCAGAAGCTCAATCTCGGCCGCGCCTTGCTGAAGCGAGCCGATTACATCATCTGCAATCGCCCGCTGCCGGCGCTCGACCATCGCGTCCAGGATCAGATCGCCCGCGCGATCCTGACGGGGCTAGACAGAAGCGAAAATGCGCCTGCGGTCATTTGGGTGCTATCCAATCCGGGCTTTGCGGAGCTATTCGATCGCGTTCTGGTTTTCGATCGCGGCAGCCTGGTGGAAAGCGGCACAACCACCGATCTTTTGGAGAAAAACGGTATGTTCAAAGAACTGTTATCGTAATATCCTATTGCAACGGTGGTATCTGGGGCCCGACACTGGGGGTTTGAAGCTCATGCTTCTGAAAGACGAAGTTGAAATGCTGAAGCGGGTGCCGATTTTTTCGCGCATCGCACCCGCAAAGTTGAAGCTTTTGGCATTCACGTCGGATCGCGTCAGCTACAATGCCGGTCAAGTTTTGTTTCATCAGGGCGACCAGGGCGATGCCGCTTACGTTGTTCTTTCCGGAACTGCTGATATTCTTGTCGATAGCCCGGCTGGAGAAATCAAGGTCGCCGAAGTCGACATCAACTCCATCGTCGGCGAAATCGCCATTCTCTGTGACGTCTCCCGCACCGCCACCGTGAAAGCGACCTCACGACTGGAAGCATTGAAGATCAGCAAGGAGCATTTTCTGAAACTGCTCAGCGATTTTCCCGAAATGGCCGTCGAAATCATGCGCGTCCTAGCCGACCGCCTCAATCACACCACCTCCGAACTCACCGCCGCCCGCAGCCGCCAGAACCAACAGCAGCCAGTGTCGACGCATTGAGGTCGCTTTTCGGTCGGAATGCCGAGGTGCGGAAAACGCCGAGGTCGTCCCCTCGCCCCATTGCGGGGAGAAGATTAGGGGCTGCGCACATAATCGCGGCTTGGCGGCTGTGCTTGACTTCATCTGACAGAGAGCTCGGAAAGCCTTACCGCAATTGCTGGTTCCGAGAAGGACCCTCATCCGAGGCCTCGACATTTCACGATGTTCAACGTCTCCGCCCCACCTTCTCCCCGCATTGCGGGGCGAAGGAGCGGGCTTTTTAAATCAGCCCACGCCCAGCCAAATTGCGCATCAGGAGCGACGTTCCGAACGTCCAGGGCGCGCATTCCGTCGACAGCAAGACCCGGTTCTTCAATGCGCCGAGCTTGTCGTTGGAAATAGTGACGATATCGCCGACCTTGTGGGTGAAGCCCTGACCGGGCATGTCGCGGTCTTCGACAGGCGCAAAGAGTGTGCCCATGAAGAGGACAAAGCCGTCCGGGTATTGGTGGTGGCGGCCAATGGTCTGGGCAACGAGGTCGAGGGGATCGCGGCTGATTTCCTTCATCGACGAGCGGCCGTGCAACACATAACCGTCCTCGCCCTCGACCTTGAGGTCGAGATCGGCACTGCGCACGTCGTCGAGCGTATATGTCTCGTCAAACAGGCGGATGAAGGGGCCGATCGAACAGGAGGCGTTGTTGTCCTTCGCCTTGCCGAGCAGCAGCGCCGAGCGGCCCTCGACGTCGCGGAGGTTGACGTCATTGCCAAGTGTGGCACCTCTGACGCGGCCCTGGCTGTCGACAGCCAGCACGATTTCCGGCTCAGGATTGTTCCACTTCGAGATCGGGTGCAGGCCGACATCCGCGCCGGTGCCCACAGAGGACATGACCTGCGATTTGGAGAAGACCTCCGCGTCCGGGCCGATGCCGACTTCGAGATATTGCGACCACACCCCCTCCTCGATCAGCGCCGCCTTCACTTTGGCAGCTTCCGGCGAACCGGCCTTCAGGTTACGCAGGCTGTCGCCGATGAGGGCCGTCACCTTGCCTCGGATCGCTTCCGCAAGGTCCGGATTGCCGGCCGCACGCTCCTCGATGACGCGTTCCAGCATCGAGCGGGCAAAGGTGACGCCGCAGGCCTTGATCGCCTGCAAGTCGATGGGAGCTAAGAGATGGACGGCCGACATGTCGGCTTTGGCGGCGAGCAGATCATCGAGCTTGGCGACGGCTTCGCCCTTTTGCGCACGGACAAAACCGACCGGATCGTCTTTCTCCAGGAGGTCACGCATTGTCGGCGCGTCCTTCGAGGTGATGTCGTGAAGCGCACCGTCGCGGACGACGACAAGAGCCGGGCCCTTCATCTCAGGACGCCAGATGCGGCCGACGAAGGTTCCCGTGCCGAAAATGTCTGAACTTGCCATGTGTTTGATCTCTCCCAGGTTCGCCCTGTTTTTAGCGCAGGCGGAAAGGCTTTGCCATCTTAGATCGGCTCAACGAACAGCCGGCTTTGGATTTTCACTTTCTCCATCAGGGCAAAAAGAGAAGGCCCCGCAGCGACGCTGCGAGGCCTTCTGGCCGCAAAACCGGGAGAGAGGGTTTCAAGCGGCCTGCACCTTGCGGTCACTGCGCGCCCATTCCGGCAGCCATGTACCATGGGTTGCCAGAAGCTCGTCGACCAGCKACCAGATCTGGTCGAGATCGAGCTCGGCAGCCGTGTGCGGGTCCATCATCGCCGCATGGTAGATGTGCTCGCGGTTCTCGGTCATCAACGCCTGCACTGTCAGCTCCTGCACGTTGATGTTGGTGCGGATCAGCGCGGTCAGTTGCGGCGGCAGATCGCCGACGAAGGTCGGCTGGATGCCGGAAGCGTCGACCAGGCACGGAACCTCGGCGGCACAATTATAGGGCAGCGAGGTGATGCAGCCATTGTTGCGGACATTGCCGTAGATGACGGAAGGTTCACCGGTCCAGATCGAATTGATAATCGAGGACGCATATTCCTTCGATTGGACCACCTCGATCTTGTCGGCGCTGCGATATTCATCGGCCTGGTTCTTCCAGCGTGCGATCTGTTCGATGCAGCGCTTCGGATATTCATCGAGCGGAATGCCGAATTTCTCGATGAGGTCCTCACGACCTTCCTTGATGAAATAGGGCGTGTATTCGGCAAAATGCTCCGAGCTTTCGGTCACGAAATAGCCGAGCCGGGTCAGCATCTCATAGCGGACCTTGTTCGGGCAGCGCGGGTTCCAGCCGGGCTTCGGTGCACGCCCCTCGCGATAGGCCCGTACGAGATCGGGATAGAGATCACGATAGGAACCGTCCGCCTGGCGATGCTCGAACTTCAGGTAGAAGGCCATATGGTTGATACCGGCCGAGCGGTAGCGGATTTCGTCATAGGGAATGTCGAGATCCTTCGCCAGCTCCATCGCCGTGCCCTGCACGGAATGGCAAAGGCCGACCTGCTTAATGGTCGGGTATTTCTCGGCAATCGCCCAGGTGTTGATCGCCATCGGGTTGACGTATTGCAGCATGACCGCCTCGGGGCAGACGGCGAGCATGTCCTCGCAGATCTTCCAGAGATGCGGCACGGTTCTAAGCCCGCGCATGATGCCGCCGACGCCGAGCGTGTCGGCGATGGTCTGGCGCAGGCCATATTTCTTCGGCACTTCGAAATCGGTCACGGTGCAGGGCTCGTAACCGCCGATCTGGAAGGCAACCACGACAAAATCGGCACCATCCAGAGCCTGACGCTGATCGGTGAAGGTCTCGACAACAGCCGATGCGCCAATTGTCGACGCCAGTTTGCGGGCAACGACGGCGCTTTCTTCCAGCCGCTGCGGATTGAGATCCATCAGCGCAATTTTCGCGCCGGTCAGTGCCGGGCGCTGCAAAACGTCGCCGATGATGTTCTTCATGAAAACCGTCGAACCGGCGCCAACGAAAGTGATCTTGGGATTGCCTGCCATGTAGAAGTCTCCTGAATGCTTATGAAGCTACCTCGAACGCCGCCTTGACGAGGCGTTCGGTGTAAGCGGTCTTGGGATGGGAAAGAACGTCGTCGACCGGCCCCTCTTCCATGATCTTGCCGTGCTGCATGACAATGATGCGATGGCAAAGGGCGCGGACGACCTTGAGGTCGTGGGAGATGAAAAGATAACTCAGGCCCCGTTCGTCCTGCAGCTTGCGCAGGAGATCGATGATCTGTGCCTGGACGGAGAGATCGAGCGCCGAGGTCGGCTCATCGAGCAGGATGAATTCCGGTTCGAGCGCGATGGCCCGCGCAATGGCGATGCGCTGGCGCTGGCCGCCGGAGAATTCGTGCGGAAAGCGCGACAGGATATTCGAGGGCATGCCGGCGCTGACCAGTGCTTCCTTCACCCGCTCCAGCCGCTCCGCCCTGTGGGCGCCGATATTGTTGACCACCAGCCCCTCGGCGATGATCTGGCCAATCGGCATGCGCGGATTGAGCGAGGAGAAAGGATCTTGGAAAACGATCTGCATGCGCGAGCGCAAGGGTCGCATCTCGGCCCGCGAGCGGCCGTGGATCGCCTGCCGATCGAAATAGATCTCGCCGCTATCGGCATCGATCAGCCGCAGCAGCGCCTGGCCGAAAGTGGTCTTGCCGGAGCCGGATTCGCCGACGAGCCCCAATGTCTCGTGGCGGCGAAGCTTCAGGCTCAGGCCATCGACCGCGACCAGCTCGCGCATGTCCGGCTTGAGGAAGGTGCCGTGGCGCAGCATGAAAGCGACCTTGACGGATTTGCCTTCAAGGATGGTGTCGCTGTCCGGCGGCAACGGTTTCGCCTGTCCCCGCGGCTCGGAGGCAAGCAGATGTTGCGTATAGGGATGCTGCGGACGGGCGAAGAGTTCTTCCGTCGTATTGTGCTCGCGCATCTCGCCATGTTGCATGACGTAGACATAGTCGGAAAACTGCCGGACCACGGTCAGGTCATGGGTGATCAAAATCACCGCCATGCCGAGCTGCTTCTGGAGGTTGCGGATCAGGTTCAGGATCTGAGCTTGCACAGTAACGTCAAGCGCTGTCGTTGGCTCGTCGGCGATCAGCACATCCGGATCATTGGCGAGCGCCATGGCGATCATCACACGCTGGCGCTGGCCGCCGGAGAGCTGATGCGGATATTGCTTCAGCCGTGCCCCCGGATCGGGAATCTGCACCTGCTGCAACAGCGCCAAAGCCCGCCTCTCCGCTTCGCGGCGGCCGATCTTGCGATGGACGCGGATCGCCTCGACGATCTGGCTGCCGATCGTGTAGATCGGGTTCAGAGAGCTCATCGGCTCCTGGAAGATCATCGAGATGCGGTCGCCTCGCAGTTGCCGGCGGGCGCGTTCGGAAAATTTCAGCACATTCTTGCCGTCATAGCTGACTGTGGATTTCTCCGACACGACGGCGCGTTTGGTAAGCAGCCCCATCACCGTGCGCGCGGTCACCGATTTCCCCGAGCCGGATTCACCGACAATCGCGATAGTTTCGCCCCGATAAAGCTGGAAGGAGATATCCTTGACGGCGTCGACGATGCCATCTTCGACCTTGAATTTGACGGCAACGTTGCGGGCATCGATKACGGGCGGCACGGTCTTGTTGGCCGCATCAAGCCTGATATTGGGGGCAAAGGGATTGACGAGTGCGAGAGCCATGGTTCGTCTCCTCTCAATAGGGATCGATAGCGTCACGCAGACCGTCGCCAAGTGCATTGAACGCGAAGACGGTGACGAGCACGAAGGCGACGGGCGACAGGATCCAGGGATAGGAGCCGATGACCGAATAGGTGGACGTATCCTGCAGCATCAGCCCCCAGGAGATCAGTGGCGGCTTGACCGCAAAGCCAAGGAAGCCAAGGAAGGATTCGAGCAGCACGACGCTCGGAATAGCCAGCGTCACGGTGACGATGACATGGCTCATCACGTTCGGGAAAATGTGCTGCAGGATGATGCGCCAGTCCGTCGCCCCGACCGCCATGGCGGCACGCACATAGTCGATCCGCGCCAGGGCCAAAGTCTTGCCGCGCACTTCGCGCGACATCTGCGCCCAGCCGAGTGCCGACATCACGATGATGACGAAGGCAAGGAAGACGTTGGTCGGCGCGGTCACGGGGATCAACGAGGTCAGCGCCAGATAGAGCGGCAATTGCGGAAAGGCCAGCACCAGCTCGACGAAACGCTGAATCCAGGCGTCKAGCGTGCCGCCGAAATAGCCGGAGACCATGCCGACGGTGGTGCCGACGATGGTGACAATGGCAACCACAGTCAGCGCGATCATCAGCGAGATGCGAGAGCCATAAATGGCGCGTGACAGTACATCGCGGCCAAATTTGTCCGTGCCGAGGAAATGCACCGGCTGGCTATCGACAGAGCCGAAGAGGTGGCGGTTGCCGGGGATCAAGCCAAACAGCTCATAGGGCGCGCCCTTGACGAAAAAGCCGAGCAGGCGCGGATTGTTGTAGTCCGGCCCGACCACCGGCTGAAAGGTGACCGGATCAAGCTCATCGGTTTCGGCAAGCGCATAGACACGCGGCTGGAAGACGAAATTGCCGTCCTTGTCGTGGAAGCTGATCACCTGCGGCGGCGCAAAGCCGGTATCGGTCGCCTTGGGATCATCAGGGGCGATGAATTCGGCGAAGAGCKACATCAGCAGCAAGAGGATGACGAGGATCAAACCGCCCATGCCTGTCCAGGAGCGCTTCAGGCGACGCCAGACAAGTGCGATGTAGCTCTCGTTGCCGCTTTTCGGCTTGATCTTGTTGTCATCGAGCGGCGGCGCGGATGTGCTGAAGGCGAGCATCAGTGGATCCCTCCCTGTTGGCGGACGCGGGGATCGAGCAGGGCAAGCAGCATGTCGGCGATGATATTGCCGACGATCAGCGTTGCCGACAGCACCATCATGAAGGTGGCGGTGACATAGACGTCGCCGACCGCCATGGAGCCGACGATTGCCGGCCCTACGGTCGGCAGCGCGAAAATGATGGCGGTTTCGATCTCGCCGGTCAGCATGTAGGGCAATACGACGCCCTGATACATGACAAGCGGATGCAAGGCATTCGGCACCGCATGGCGCATGACGACGGCGCCGCCGGAGAGGCCTTTGGCTCGAGCGGTCTCGACATATTGGGCATTCAGCGTGTCGAGCAGATTGCCGCGCATGACCCGCATATTGTAGGCGAGCCCGCCGAAAGTGGCGATCGCCACGACCGGCCAGACATGCTTGACCAGATCGACGAACTTGGCCCAGGACCACGGCGCACCGCCATATTGCGGCGAATAGAAGCTGCCGATTTCCGAGACGTTGAGCTGGAAGACGAGGATATAAACGATGATCAGCGCCATCAGGAAGCGCGGCACCGTCATGCCGAGAAATGAGATGCCGGAAAGCAGGCTGTCGATCCAGCTATATTGCCGCGTGGCCGCCCATATGCCGAAGCCGATGCMGAGAACGGAAGCGAAGAGATGGCAAACGAGCGCKAGCGCTAGGGTCCGTGGCAGGCGCTCGCCGACGACATCGGCGACCGGCTTGTTGTAGAACATGCTGTAGCCGAAATCACCCTTGGTGACGATGCCTCCGATCCAGTTGAAATATTGAACGACCAGCGGCTTATCGAGCCCGTGTTCGCGACGGTAGATTTGCGCCTGTTCATCTGCCTGGGCGAAGGACGCACCGCCCTGGTTCATCAACTGCGAGCGGATGAAATCTGCATAGTCTCCAGGCGGGGCCTGGATGATCGCAAAAGTCACCACGCTCAAGATGACGAGCACGGGGATGGCAGAGGCTATGCGCACGAGCAGGAATCGCAACATGGGACGGTTCGCTTCTCTTCTTGCCGCCGGTGGTCTGCATCCCCTTGGGATAGCACGGACCGGCTGGGTTTACCGTTGCCCGGCTGCACCGCGATGCAGCCGGAATTCTTAAGTCGTAGCGGCATCCGGCCCAGCGGCCGGATGCCATGCTCCGTTAGTTGATCGGGCCAGCGCTGCCCGGCGCGCCCGGAAGCTGCTCGGGGAACAGCTCGTATTTGCCTTGCTTATCGGCCGCGACCCACAGGCGTTCACGGATGATGGAGTCTTCAGCCCAGTTGAACATGAAGATCGGCGTGCCCGGAGGAACGTTCGAGAAGCGCTTGTTGATGATGAGCGCGCCCGGATATTCCGTCAGACCGATATTGTAGAGATGCTCGGTCGAGAGTTTCTGGTACTGCTTCATCAAAGCCACGCGCTCGTCGCTGTTCTGCGATGTCGTGAACTTGCTGACGACATCGACCATCTCCTTTTCGAAGGGCATCAGGTCCAACTGGCCACTTTCGGGCGCGCGATGGTTCCAACTCGTGCGCGGGCCGACAGGAGCGAGCTGTTCGGTGTTCTGCACGACGGAGGCCAGCTCCGTGGTGTTGCGCCGGACCATCCAATCAAAGCGGCCGCTATAATTGGCGTCATCGCGCTTCGGTCCATCAAGTGCATTGATGATCACGCGAAGCCCGAGCTTTTCCATCTGGCCCACGACGCCCTCGGCAAGACTCTTGTCCGTCGTGTAGTCATTGTTGACGAGAAGCGTGATCTCGACATCCTTGCCGCCGGCCGTACCGGCCGGGAAGTTGACGATGCCGTCTCCATCCGTGTCCTTGAGGCCCGCCTTGGCAAGCAGCTCCTTGGCGCCCTTCAGATCGAACGGGTAGTAGACCGTCGAGTTGCGATCGTAGAAGCTGGTGCCCGAGGACAGGCCGCCGGGGTAGATCGCGGTGAACGGTCCCTTGACCAAGGAGTCACCGATTGCCTTGCGATCGAGCGCCATGGAGACGGCCTTGCGGAAATCCTCGTTGCGGTTCAGCTCGCGGATGGCCTGACCGCGTGGGTCCGGGTTGCCCCAGCCATTGGCGGAGAAGTTCATCTGCAGGTTATAGCCGATGAGGCGCGGACCGAAGGCGAGACGCGCCGGGGCGTCCGGCTGGGCAGCGCGCTTCAGCGAAGCGACGAAGTTTTCCGGCTGCTCCAGATTGGAGAGGTCGCCGGAGCCGGCAACCGCCTGCACGTCGCGGTCCGCCCAGGTCGAAAGCTTGTAGTGCAGCTCGTTGAGATAAGGCAGTTGATTGCCCTTCTCGTCGACCTTCCAGTAATAGGGATTGCGGCGCAGGACGATAATGTCATCGGACCGGTACTCGACCGGCACCCAGGCACCCATGACCGGTATGTTCATATATTCCGGCGGGAAGGCATTCTTGAACTGGTCGTAGGTGTTCTTCGAATATTTCGGATGCTGCGGCTTCAGAATATGCGACGGCCCTGGGCAGAAATTGGGATAGGCCATCGTGTAGAGATATTGTTTCGGGAAGGCATCCTTGAAGGTCCACTCGATCGTATAGTCGTCGATCTTCTTGAGGGTCGTCCCCTCGCCGAAAGCTTCCGGCGATGCGCCGCCACCGAGCGGCGAGACGTTCGGGTCGATGACTTCATCTTCCCAATAAAACATGATGTCGTCGGCATTGAAGGGAACGCCATCGGACCATTTCGCGCCTTCGACGAGATGCATGGTGAGCTTATGACCGTCCGGCGACCAATCCCAGCTCTTGGCAAGGTTCGGCAGCGGTTCGGTATCCTTCGCCTCGACCTGGAACAGCGGCGCGGTGCGCGTCAGGCACTCGGAGAGGCCGATATCGATGCCGCCCCACCCTTGCGTCTGGCCGGCACCATAATTCCATCCTTCCGGCCGTCCGCCGATGACGTGACGCAGCGTGTCGCCATAGACCCCGACGCCGTCAGGCATGTTGCCGGTTTTGAAGACGAGCGGTTCCTTAGGCAGGCGATCCTTGACTGGCGGCAACTTGCCGGTCTTTACGAATTTGTCGGTAACCCAGGCCGGCTCGTGGTATTCCGGCAGCGCCTTGAACTCCAGGATGGAGTCGCGTGCCACATATTTGATCTTGCCTTCGGCCGGGAAGACCGGCGGTACGGGCGGTACAGTCGGTTCGGATGCATAGGCGCTCATGGCGATCGCGGATGTGGCAATCGTCAACGCCGCAAGAAAGCTTATCCGTCGAAAATGTCTCATCGTTTTCTCTCTCCCGTTGTCGCGAGCGCCCCGCGGGTACGCCGCACTCCTCCATTGAACGGGTGCCGGCTGGCGTGCTGACGGGTCTCCTCCTGAAAGTCCCGCTGCAGCCAACCAGTCCCGAATGCCCAGTCCTTAACCAGCCTGCTTCATGGCTGCTTTTTCCGCTCGTAGCTCCTCGATCGAGCGTACGTTGCGGCTGGCCGCACCCTTCCAGTCGCGGGTCTTCACCTTGCCGCGCGATAGGCGATCCTTCGCCCCTTCGACCGCATGTGCGTATTGCGGCAGCCAGCGAGCCTCGGCCACGATCATTTCGTCGACCATCTGCCAGACCTCTTCCGGCGTCGATACGGCGCCGACCAACGGATCGTGCAGGACGGCGAGTTTCAGCAAATCGAGATCGCCGCTGACGGCGGCATGAACCGACATGCGCTGGACGTTGATCGAGGAAATGCAGGTCGCGGCGCAGGCTTCCGGCAGCGTGATGCCAGCCACCATGTTGATGCCGAAGCGATCGACGAAGCCGGGCGATTCAATGATGGCGTCCGCGGGCAGATTGGTGATGACACCGTTGTTCTTGACGTTGAAATGGCCGCGATAGACGCGATTGGTCTCCAGCGCCTCGAGAATATGGCTCGCATGCTCGTTCGAGCGCTTGGCCGGATCGATAGGCTTCGAGGCGCTTTCGAGGATCTGCGGGAATTCCGTCTCGAACCAGTTGCGAGTCTCGGTCGAATGGCGGAGATAGCCGCCGGTCTCGCCGTGGATCCAGTCGGACATGTCGATCCACTTGTTGATCTCGTCCGGCCGCTTGCGATACCAGGGTAGGTATTCCGAGAGATGTCCATTGCTTTCAGTGGAATAGACGCCGAAGCGCTTCAGCACGTCGATGCGCAACTTCTCCTGCTGCGAATAGACCGGATGCGCTTCGAAAGCGGCGACCAGCTCGTCTTTGCCGATCTTGCGGCCGTTGAGACGCAGATCGACGAACCAGGTCTGGTGATTGATGCCCGAGCAGATGTAGTCGAGCTCCGACTTGTCCTTGGCGCCGAGAACTTCGGCGATCTGCTCAGCCCCATGCTGGACGCCATGGCAGAGGCCGATCGTATCGACCTTGCCGTATTCGATCGCAGCCCAAGTATTCATCGCCATTGGGTTGGCATAATTCAGGAACTTCGCGCCGCTTTCAGCGACCTCGCGAATGTCCTTGCAGAAGTCGAGAATGACGGGGATGTTGCGCTGGCCGTAAAGAATGCCCCCGGCGCAGATCGTGTCGCCGACGCATTGGTCGATACCGTATTTCAAGGGGATGCGGATATCTTCGGCATAGGCTTCCAGCCCGCCGACGCGCACGCAACTGATGACGTAGCGCGCACCATCCAGCGCCTTGCGCCGTTCCGTCGTGGCAGTCACCTTGGTCGGCAACTTGTTCGCTTCGACGATCCGGTCGAGGATCGCTTTGATCATCGTGAGATTGTGCTCGCTGACATCGGTCAACGCGAATTCGACATCCCGGAACTCCGGCACGCAGAGAATGTCGGTGAACAGTTTTTTCGTGAAGCCGACGCTGCCTGCGCCGATAATGGCGATTTTGAAACTCATGATCCTCACCTTGAAGTCGGTCGAACAATCAGCAGCGGAGAAGAGGATGGTGTTTTCATCCCATGATCGCACAGACAGCGCGACATAGTAAAATCAACACTTTCTCCTCCTCCTGCCGGTCCTCATCGGCAGGTGCATGCTGTTTTCTGAGCGGAATTATGCCTATAATCATCTGGCCGACCAGAGAACTATTATGCTTTCAAGGGTAATTTTGTGCTGCAAGATTTGATCGCCAACGGACAGACCATGCGGACTGTCTCATTGCCGCGCGGACGCCACCGGCTGCACGCTATGCCGACCAGCGCCGGCTACGAAATAAGGGACAACGAGCTTTACGATTGGGATGGACGCGGGCGCGGCCAGACGCCGTTTACGGTGCTGCAGCATACGATCGGCGGCAGTGGCCGGCTGCGCTATGAAAACCGCAATTATCGTCTCAGCGCCGGTGATACGCTAATGGTGCTGGTGCCACACAATCATCGTTACTGGTTGGAAAAAGGTGAACGCTGGGAATATTTCTGGATATCGATGAACGGTGAGGAGGCGCTGCGCATCCATCGCCTCATTCTGGATGCCGCAGGGCCACTCTTGAAACTGCAGCAATCGACGATCGATCATCTTGCCGATTGCAGCCTGCGGCTGGTCCGGGGTGCGACTACACCGGCTTCTGCTTCCGCGGTTGCCTACGAAGCCGCAATGGCGCTTTATGACGATGTCTTCGGTTCGCATGGCGTCGCCGCCGACCGGTCTGCCATGCAGACGGTGATCGATTATATCGACGCCAATCTCGACAAGCCCTTGCCGGTCGCCGAACTTGCCAGGGTCAGCGGCCTCAGCCGCGCTCATTTCTCCCGCGTCTTCGCCGACAGCGAAGGCCTGCCGCCGGCGGAATTCGTCCTGCAGCAGCGCATGCAACGGGCCGCCAAGCTCTTGACCAAGGCGGCCTTCATTCCGGTMAAGGAGGTGGCGATCATGTCAGGCTTCGACGATGCCAATTATTTCTCAAAAGCCTTCCGGCGCACCTACGGGATCAACCCCACGGAGTTCCGCACCACCGGCATGTACGCGGCAGTGCGGAGCCCTGGGGAGGAAAGCAAGAATACGCGGATGAGATGATCCGGCTACGCGGAATGCGGATGCAGATCGTCGTTACGAGGCGTTTCCAGCCGCACCAGCTTCCCTTCTTCCGCCTTGTAGAAATATTGGCTCGCGACCAACCAGCCCTTTAACGGACGCAGCGGCGGGATGCAGGTGAGCAGCATGAACGGCAGCGTCGTAAACGCATGCACCCAATAGGGAGCCTCGAAGGCGACTTCGAGCCACACGGCAAGAGCGACGCTTGGAATGCAGGCGAAGCAGATGACGAAGAAGGCCGGGCCATCGGCCGGATCGGCAAAGGAATAGTCGAGGCCGCAGACTTCGCAGGACGGCCGGAGCGTCAGGAAACCCTTGAACATATGACCTTGCCCGCAGCGCGGGCAGTGGCCGCGCAAACCGGTTTGAAGCGGGGGAATAGGCGGCCATGCGTCTTCGGATGACATCGTTTTGTCCCTTCCAAGAATGGGGCATTCGCTGGAGAGCGTAGTGCCCGAGAACCTCGCAGGCGAAGCGCCCCATGCGGATCGTCTCGAAGCTGGGCGGCGCCGCCGGCGGCCTTCAAGCCACCCCGCCGTCCGTTGAAAGATGTATGGCACCAAATACATACATTGTCAATTATTGTATGTATATTGTTCGAGAGATATATGCAGGCGCGGCAATTTGTCCGATCAAATGACGAGCGCAGAAGCGGCCGGCGTCTCTGCCAGCAAATCGGCGACAATGCCAAGGCTCTGGCGCAGATGTTCGCGATCTTGCGCGCCGCCGAGCCCGAGGCGAACCGCCTCCGGCGCCGGACCAAGGGCAAAGGCATCGCTCGCGACGACGCCAATCCCCGCAGAGCGCAGCCGCGCCGTGATTTCGCCGCGCGACCATGCGGGCGACAGCCGCAGCCAGGCATGAAAACCTTCGGGATCGGCGAGAAGATCGGCTGGCAGCAGTTCCGCCGCAATTGCTTGGCGTGCCCTAGCCTCTCGGCGGATCGCCGCCAGCACGGCCTCTGCCGTCCCGTCTTCGATCCAGCGGCTGGCGATCGCAGCCGATAGCGGCGAGGCCATGCCGGAAGTGGCGCGGATGATGCCGGCAAGCCTGGTCGCTGCACGCAGATCCGGCACGGCAAGATAGGCGATGCGCAATGCGGGCGACAGGCACTTGGCAAGGCCGGCGATATGATAGACACGCTCTGGCGCAAGCGCCGCCAGCGGCGTGACCGGTTGCGTCGGCAGCGCACCATAGGCATCGTCCTCGATGACAGCGACATCGTAACGGGCGGCGATGTCGAGGATGGCCTTCCGCCGTGACAACGGCAGAGTGATCGTCGTTGGATTGTTGATGGTTGGATTGCAATAAAGCGCCTTGGGGCGCCTGCTAGCGCAGACTTGCTCAAAATCCTCTGGAATCAAGCCGTTATCGTCGGTTTCTATGCCAGCAACGGTCAGCCGCGAGTGCGCTGCGACCGAGAGAAAGCCCGGATATGTCAACGCCTCGGCGCAGACCGTGTCACCTGGAGCGGTCAGCATGCGGGTGATCGCGAGCAGCGCGCCCTGAGCCCCAGGGCAGACGAGAATGCGTTCCGGCCCGATATCAGGCAGCCGGCTTGTGAGCCATTCCGCTCCGGCCTCGCGATCACGGGCAGCGCCGCCGGGTTGTTGGTAGCGCAGCAGCAGGTCCAGCCCATCGCTGATTTCCAGCCCGCTGATTCCCTGCCACATCCGCGCCGTCAGGGCTTCGTCGTCGAAGCGCGGCGGCAGGTTCATGCTCATATCGACCAGCCCGGCGGGGATGGTCTTTTGTCGCTGCGGCGGCACTGCCCGGCCCTGGCTAACATAAGTCCCCTGCCCGATCCGCCCTTCCACGAGACCTCGTTTGCGCGCTTCGGCGTAGGCGCGGGTGACGGTGGTGAAATCGATGCCGAGCGCTTCAGCCAGCGCTCGCTGCGGCKGCAGGCGCGTACCGGTTGCTAGACGGCCGGCACGGATGTCGGCCTGCAAGGCATCGGCGATCGCCAGATAGACCGGTCCCGCCGCCCTGCTGATGGAGGGGGTCCAGAAGGACGTCGCCTGATCATCGCTCATGTCGGTACCTCCAGAGGAATGTATGCATATTGTATGGTTTTTTGGATTGCAAGCAAGAGCGAGGCCGCCGGGAAACGCCAATCCGATATCCGATTTCGTTGCACCGTCGCGAGAGGCCTGTATAGATATCGCCCGGCTGCGACCATGCTTCGCATCGCAACCACGCCTTTTTCCAAGCAATACGCGTTCGTCCAGGCTGCGACGGGCTCCATCGATAGGAATGAACATGCGTTCTGTTGTCGCTTTCAACGAATCCTGGACCTTTCAGGAAGGGTTCTCGCTTGCCGAAGTTGGCCGCCGTCAGGAGGGACAATCGGTCACCCTGCCACACACCGCGGTCGAGCTGCCGTTCAATTATTTCGACGAGAAATCCTATCAGCGCGCCTTCACCTACCAGAAGATCCTGCCCTGGAGCGCCGATTTCGCCGGACGTGAAGTGTCGCTGGTGTTCGATGCCGCCATGGCGGATGCGGTCGTTTATCTCAACGGCGAGGCAATCGTTGCCCACAAGGACGGTTACACGCCTTTCGAAGCGCGCCTGACCGACCGCCTGAAGCAGGGCGAGAACCTCCTTACCGTCAAGATCGACGGCAGCGAAAATCCGGAAATCCCGCCCTTCGGTGGCCGCATCGATTATCTCACCTATGCCGGCATCTACCGCGATGTCTGGCTGAAGGTCGCAGCCCCCGTCTCGATCGCCAACGTCAAGGTTGAGACCGGCAATGTGCTTGCCGCCGCAAAATCTGCTACCGTTCGCTGCGATATCGCCAATCCGCAAGGACTCGCCTTCAACGGCACTGTGACGGCCAGCCTTCGCGCGCCTGATGGCACCGTGCTGGCCTCGACTGTCGCCGAGACCTCGGGCAGCAGCGTCACCTTCACCTTCGACAATCTGACCGGCATCTCGCTGTGGGAACTCGACAACCCCGCGCTCTATACGATCGATGCCGAACTGAAGACCGACCATGGGTCGGACCGGTATACGGCGAATTTCGGCTTCCGCACGGCCGCGTTCACTGCCGAAGGTTTTCTGCTCAACGGCCGTAAGCTGAAGCTGCGCGGCCTCAATCGTCACCAGGCCTTCCCCTATGCCGGCTATGCCATGGGGCGCTCCGCACAGGAGCGTGACGCCGAACTCATGAAGCATGCGTTGAAGTGCAACGTTGTACGCACGTCGCACTATCCGCAATCGCCCTGGTTTCTCGATCATTGCGACCGCATCGGTCTTCTGGTCTTCGAAGAAATTCCCGGCTGGCAACATATCGGCGGCGAAGCGTGGAAACAGGAATCGATCCGCAACGTCCGCCGCATGATCGAACGCGACTGGAACCATCCCTCGATCATCATCTGGGGCGTGCGCATCAACGAATCGCAGGATTCCCACGATTTTTACGTCGAGACCAACAGGCTTGCGCGCGAGCTTGATCCGACCCGCCAGACCGGCGGCGTGCGCTACATCACCGAAAGCGAAATGCTCGAAGACGTCTATACGATGAACGACTTCATCCTCGGCAACGAGGAATTGCCGGGCTCCAATCGGCCGCGCACGCCTCTCCGGCCGCAGCAGGAGAATACCGGCCTCTCGCAGAATGTGCCCTATCTGATCACCGAGTTCGGCGGCCACATGTATCCGACGAAGATCTACGATCAGGAACAGCGCCAGGCCGAGCATGTGCGCCGGCATCTGGAAGTGCTGAACGCAGCCTATGGCGATCCGTCGATCTCCGGCGCCATCGGCTGGTGCATGTTCGACTACAACACCCACAGCGATTTCGGCTCCGGCGACCGCATCTGCTATCACGGCGTCATGGACATGTTCCGCGAGCCGAAATTCGCGGCCTATGCTTATATCAGCCAGTGCGAGCCTTCCGACGAAGTCGTGATGAAGCCGGTGACCCAATGGGCACGCGGCGAGCGCAATATAGGCGGCGTGCTGCCGCTGATCGTGCTCACCAATTGCGAAGAAATCGAGCTGCGCTACGGCTCGCTCGTCAAACGTATCGGCCCGGACCGCGAGAATTTCCTGCATTTGCCGCATCCGCCCGTCGTCTTCGACCATCGCCATTTCACCAAGGACGAACTGGGCGTCTGGGGCATGGAATGGGAGGATGCACATTTCACCGGGTTCATTGGCGGCAAGGCTGTGACAACGCTTCACATGGTCGCCGATCCCCTTCCGACAACGCTGGAGGTGAAGGCCGATAGCCTGACGCTTCGCGCCGGTGATCGCGACACGACGCGTGTCATCATCCGCGCACTCGATCAGGTAGGCTCCCGCCTGCCCTTCCTCAACGATGTCGCAACGGTAGAGGTCACGGGCCCTGCAAAGGTCATCGGCCCGAAAACGATGGCCTTCCAGGGAGGCACCACCGGATTCTGGCTACAAGCGGCCGGCGAAGCCGGAGCAATCACCGTCGAAATTTCGTCCCCGCGCTTTGCCACGCAAACGATAAAGCTGACGGCGGAGTGATCGGCTGAAATGGTAGCTCAGGCGATGGCGGGATAGCCCAACGCGATTGCCTGTCGCTCCAGCTCGGCCAGCGGCTCATAGTCGGCGTCGCCGAGCACCTCAAAGCGCCGCAACGACAATATATCTCGGAGATCCGTAAGCGTGGGCTCGCTTGCGATGTCTGCGAGAATTTGGCGCAGCAGCGTCAATTCTTCCGCCGACGTTTCATAGCCCGTGATGAATGGCAAGCCCGGTCCGCTGGCCGTTTCCGCCAGAATACGGACATCGGCGACACGGTCGGGATCGAAGCGTTTGGCGTTGCCGAACGTGATGCAATCGATGGCGGCGACATCGGCTCTGCCCGCAGTCACGGCATCGATGCTGAGCAGATGCCCGCCGGTTTCGATAACCCGGTTGAAGAAGCGGCCTCTTTCAGCGCGCGGCGCGATAGCGGCGCGAAAGAGATTGGTGCCGGAATTGCTGCCGGGATCATTGATGGCAGCGGTCAGCCCGCGGAGATCGGCAAGCGACTCTGCTGGCGAATCTTTACGAACGATGATGAAGCTGCGCATCGACGGGCCATCGCAGCCCGGCAGCTCATAGACGGGCGTCGCGGCGAGTTGCACCTTACCTCGCAGGCGTTTGACATAGGGAAAGCCGCAGGTCTGCGCCAGCAGAAGGCCGGGCTGCACCCAAGCTTCGTCATGCGTGATGCCCTTCTCCAAAGTCTCGGGAACATCGACCACGCCTGCCTTGCGCAGCCGGTCGCGGATATAGGCCCATAGAGCGTCCGTCGCGGTAACGAGCGGCGGTTGACCGGCATACATGGCAATGTTGCTGAGGCGCATGAGGGAAAAATCTCTAGAGATCGGCGGGTCTTGCCGATCCCATTACACCGCTCCGGATGCGCGCGCATCCAGGAAAGTGCAGATTTCATCGCGACCTGTGAGCGCGTATTGCGCCCAAATCAGTTTCAATGCCTGCGCACCACAGCCCTGGGAGGTGCGGCTTGTGGCTGGGCAAAATATCTCTCCGCATCGGCATCATTGATGTCGGGTCTGACATCTTCGAGCGTCTGCAGAACTTTCGCGCGGAGCCACGCATCGTGGGCATCACTGCTAATGACAAAGTCGAGTGGCAGAGCCCCCTCATTCGCCGTGCGGGTCAGCAGGATACGGATGGCATCCGATACCGTTAAACCCGCGCCTTCAAGAACGGCCGTCGCGCGTTCCATGATTTCGGCGTCGATTCGCATCTGAACCAATGCATTCCGTGCCATTTCAGCCTCCTTTGGCTGCGGGACAATATAATGCCTACGAAAGACATCTCCCAGTGGCCGAACATGCATTCAAAAAGTCGGCGCATGCACTGTCACTGGTTCCGTAGTAGCAACACGTTGCTGCGTTTCCACCGCCGGCGGGGGAAATTGTCCCTCGAACAGGCGCTGGATGGCGGCAGTGCTCCGGTCGTTGCGCGGCAGGACCAGTTTATGTGCCAGCAATTCCTCATCGATAATCGCCTGCATGCCTGTCGTGAAATTGCATAGGCTGAATTGAGCCGCATGCGCGCGCAGCACGTCCGGGCGGAACACATGCTCATTGTCTTCGAAATTATGCACCGCGTCGATCAGTGCCTTTTCGGATTGCTCTCCGAACAATATACCGCTGACGCCTGGAATAACCGTTTCCAGCGCGCCGCCGCTGCCGAAGGCGATGACGGGGCGGCCGMTGGCCATGGCCTCAACCGGAACGATGCCGAAATCCTCTTCGCCGGGGAAAATCAACGCGCGACAACGCGCCAGCTTCTCCTTCAGCACCAAGAACGGCGCGCGGCCGAGGAAGGTAATGGTCGGTCCGGCCAAACGTTTGAGTCTTTCCATTTCCTTGCCCTCGCCGATGATGACCAGATTGCGGTTCATCTTGGTAAAAGCCCGGACGGCGAGGTCGATCCGCTTGTAGGGAATAAGCTGGCCGGCGCAGAGGTAGAAGTCCTCGGTTGCCGCCGCCGGGGTGAAATCGTCCACGGAGACCGGCGGATAGAGCACCGTTGCCGGACGGCGGTAATATTTGCCGATACGGGCGCTGACGTGGTGGGAATTGGCGATGAAGCGATCGACGCGCAGGCTGGTATTGACGTCCCAGGACCGCAGCAGCGGCGCCAGCACCGGCAGCATCAGCCGCGAGGCGAAGCCGGCATTGGAGCGGTAGAAATGATAGTGGTCCCAGAGATAGCGCATCGGCGAGTGGCAATAGCAGACATGCGTCGCCTGCGGCGGCGGGATAATGCCCTTTGCCGGACCTGATTCGCTGGAGATGATCAGGTCGTAGCCGCTGAGATCGAAGCTTTCGAGTGCGAAGGGCATCAGCGGCAGTAGCGACTGGTAGCCTTTAATGGCGCCGGGGATGCGCTGCAGGAACGACGTCGAGACCTTGTGTCTCTTGATCTTTTCGGAAACGCGGCTCTCATCGTAGACGAGCGTGAAGATATCGGCATCCGGATACATGTCGCAGAGCGCTTCGACCACTTTCTCGCCGCCCCGCATCGACACCAGCCAATAATGAACGATCGCTACCCGCATCCCTCTTCCTCCGCCGTTGGTCGAGACATCATTGTGCGGGCGGCGGGCAATGCGACAGAACCCACATCGGTCCTCTATCGCATCCAAATGGTTGAAGGTGATGACCAAAAGGTCTAGGCGGCCAAAAACAGTTTAAACTCAATGATATATTCGTTGCTACCCGAACGCTGAGCCCCGCCCATTCCTTCCTCAGAAGGGATTAGCCGTAACCCTACGGCAGGGGATTTACTCGAAAACCGTTCAAGGGATGATCTCAGTCCATAGCGCTGCGGCAGGTTGGCGGCGCGACCGACACGAAAACGAGATCGCGCCTCATGTTGACAGTTTCTGCTCTTCACGCACAAGCCCGCCGCAAAACACCGGGCACCGTCCTCAGCTTGTTCCTCGCTCTGGCACTTTCGGGAACCGCTTTCATCGACAAAGCCAGTGCGGCCTCGGACGATGTCTACCACATCAAGCCTCAGACGCGGATGAAGGTCGCGATCGTCGAATGGGTCGCCTCGACAGGCGAATATAAGGAATGGACGGCGCTGAACGGCGAATATGTCGTTTCTCAATCCGGAACGATTTCGATTCCGATGATCGGTGAGATGGCGGTCAACGACAAGACCACGGGCGATGTCTCCGCGGAGATCGGCGACCGGCTGAAGCAGATCACTGGTCTTGCCACCGCTCCCACGGCGTCCGTCGAAGTGGTGAAATATCCGATGATCTACGTCACCGGCTCGGTGGAGAAGCCGAGCGAGCTGGAATTCCGGCCGGGCATGACGGTCAAGCAGGCTGTCGCCATGGCCGGTGGTCGCGAACGCCGCTCCAATCCGACCGGCGAATATAACAATGCGCAACAGATCAGCTATGCCGGCGAGATCAACCGGATGGAGCTGCAATTGAAGCAGCTTGGTGCGCGGCGCGCCCGGTTGATGGCTGAGATGAACGATCAGACGACCATCGATTTTCCGCCGGAAATCAAGGCCGCACCCGAAGGTTCGGCGATCAAACAGATCATGACCAGCGAGATCGATGTGTTCAACGCCAGGGCCGAGGCGCTTCGCCAGCAGCTCCAATCTGCCGCCGAACTCGAAACCTTGCTGCGCAATGAGATCGACATCCTCGATGAGAAGATGGCGTCCCAGGACGAGCAGGTGAAGATCGCCCAGGATGAATTGCAAGACATTTCCAAGCTGGTCGACACCAAGATCCTCACCACCTCGCGCAAGACCTCTCTCGAACGCGTCGTCGCCGACATGCAGAGCGGCAAGCTCGATCTCGTCGTCGCCTCCATGCAAGCGAAGCAAAAATTGAGCGAGACCGAACGCGATGCGCTGAACCTCAAAGGGCAGCGCAAGACCGAAGCCGGGCAGCAATTGCAGGCAGCCGAAACCGAAATCGAAGACACGAAGCTGAAGCGCAACACAACGCTGCAACTGCTACAGATCGCTGGCGCTTCGCTGACTCGCTCCCAGAGCATGAAGGCGCTCGATCTCCAGCCGCTCGAATATTGGATCACCCGCGGAGGCGATGCGGGCTCTGAGGTGCCGGAAACGGCAGAGCTGCAGCCGGGCGATGTGCTGGATGTTCGCTACAACGTTTCCAGCAGCCTGGACGGCGAGATGCTGTCCTCTGTCGATCCCACGCAATCCCAATAACCACCAGCGAAGCAAGGTCGGGCGGATATATCATGGCAGTTCACGAGATTGGTAAAAGCGTACCCGGAGCTCAATCCGAGGCCAAGCGATCAAATGGAAGCGAATATATCTCCTTTCGCGATATTTGGCGGTTCCTGCAGCGGCATATGCTGATCTTCATCGCCTTCACGGCATTGGGGCTCGGCATTGGCGGGTTCTACGTGACGACCACGAAGCCGACCTATCTGGCAACGACGCGTCTGGTGATGGATCCGGAACAAGGGCGTATTGCATCCCAGGATGCCTTCAGCGGCACGGTCATCATCGAGGCCGCCGAGATCGCCAGCCAGGTTGAGATCGTCAAATCGGAGGCGATCGCCCGCGCGGTGATCGAGAAGCTCAATCTCAGCGAGGACCCGGAAATTGTCGGAGGGGTGTCCTGGCAGGGTGCTTTGCGTGACAAACTGCATAGCATTAGTGCCTATTTCACCCACAGCCACGACGACGACGACGTAAAGCCCGCCCCGACCGAGGACGATCTGATGCGCCGTACCATGGCGTCTTTTCTCTCCAGGGTCTCGGTCAACCGTGTCGGTCAATCCTACATTCTGGAAATCGGCTATAGCTCTACTGATCCGCGCAAGGCGGCACTAGCCGCCAACGCGATCGCCGCCGCCTATATCCGCACGGGGCTCACCGAGCGCGCCTCGGCCGCACAGAGCGGCGCGAAATGGCTGGAGACGCGCCTGATCGAAGTGGGACGGCAGGCCCGCGAAGCCGCAATGAGCGTCGAAGAATTTCGCGCCAAGAACGGCATCATGGAGATCAGCACCTCCTCCTCGCTCGACCAGCAGCAATTGTCCGAAATCAGCAGCCAGGCACTGGCCGCCCGAGCGCAGACGGCCGCTGAATCCGCCAAGCTTGCGACCCTCAACCGATTGATGGCCGGCGAGAAGGTCGAGGGCGATGTCGACGAAACGATCAACAATCCGCGTATACAGAAACTGCAGGAAGATCTCGGCGCCGCGACKACCAAGCTCAACAACCTGAGCAGCCGGTACGATGCCGGCAACCCGGCAATCACGGCCGCTCAGGATGAGATCGATCGGCTGAAGGGCGAGATGCAGAAGGAGTTTGCCCGTATCCAAGCGGTCTATCGCTCCAATCTGGAAGTGGCGCAAACCCGGGAGAAATTGCTGAACGACGAGCTGGCGTCGCTGACAGAAACCGGGACAGACAAAAACCTGGCGCGTGTCGAGCTCTCCGAAATGGAGAGCCGCGCAACGACCTACCGCCGCATGTATGAAAGCATCCTGCAGCAGTTGATCGGCGCGCTGCAGAAGGAATCCTTCCCGCTCGGCAACGCCCGCATCGTCACTGCTGCCGCCGTGCCGCTGACGAAGAATTGGCCGAAATCCTCAATCGTMGTTCCCTTCTCAGCCATGCTCGGCCTTGCCTTGGGACTTGGGATGGCGCTGCTGCGTGACGGCATGGATCGGCGCGTCAGCTCCAGCGAAAAGCTGCGGCGCGAACTCGGCATCACCTCGCTCGGCCATGTGCCCGTCTATGCCGGTCCGTCCTTCGTGCCCGGCCATATCGTGGGCGGAGGCGCGACATGGCGACGAACCATGTCACCGCTCCGATCTGTGCTCGACACGCCCTATTCGCAATTCTCCGAAGCTTTGCGCGGGGTAAAACATTCGGTCGACTCCGCCTTCCCGCCGAATGCTCCGATGGTGATCGGCATCACTTCGGTCGGCACTGGCGAAGGCAAGACGACGATCGCGACCAATCTCGCCCAGCTCTATCAAAACGAGGGCGCGTCCGTGGTGCTGGTCGACGCCGATTTCCTCAATGCCCGCCTCAGCGGCGTGGCAATGGAATCGGGCACGGATTTCGGCATGGAACTGCTGCGCATGACCGAAGTGCCGCGACGCTATTCCGTCGCGCATGAAAACGGCCTGTCCATCGCAACGATCGACCATGATCCGGAGACCGACAGACTGGCATCGCAGTCCTACGGTGCCGGCATTCCCGTCGTCACCGTCGACGAAACGGAGAAATCCGTCACCGCATTCCAGCGCTATGGCCATCTGCCGGCACTCAAGGCGGAAATCGATCTGCTGCGCCGGCGCTATAAGGTGGTCATCGTCGACATGTCGGCCTTTGAAGATTCCGCCGACACACGCGTCATCTGCAGCTATCTCGAAGGCATCGTCGTCGTTGTCGGCCATACCAATAAGATGACCGTGGAGCGGCTGTCCGACGCGCTTGCAAGCTTCGGCACGACGCCGATCAATATCCTCGGCATCATCGCCAACCGCAGCAGCGAAAAGCGCCGCCATGGCGAGCGCCGTCACTGGTGGCGCAAGCCGCAGGTTCGTGAAACCCGCTTTTCCGCCAAGCGGCTCGAAGGGCGTCCGCCTGGCCGTCCGCTCAAGCTGGTCGTCGGCATCGCCAGTGCCGGCCGGCGGGACATCCTGTCCTCGATCCTTCCGCATATTGCTCGCCAAACCCGCAAGCCGGACGAGGTGGTCGTCTGCCTCGCCTCGCCGGAGGACATCGATCCGAGCTGCCTGCGCGATCTCGATTTTCCGGTGCGCGTGCTGATTTCCGAACGCGGACTCTGCCGCCAGCGCAACCGCATCCTCGACAACATCCCGGATGCGGATGCCATCCTCTTCGTCGATGATGATTTCCTCATGACGCCGAATTATCTCGAGGAGACGGAACGGCTGTTCCAATTCCATCCCGACATCGTCATGTGCACCGGCACGGTGCTCGCCGACGGGATTGGCGGCCCTGGCATCTCCGTCCGCGACGGGCTGCGAATGGTCGAATCGAAAGGCCGCCGGCGGTCGGAAGCGACGGCACAGTTCCAATCGGTCTATAACGCCTATGGCTGCAACATGGCCGTCCGCACCACGATCATCAAAGCCGGCAATCTGCGCTTCGATGAAAACCTGCCCTTCTATGGCTGGCTCGAGGATGTGGATTTCAGCCGGATCGTCGCCCGCTACGGCCAGGTGGTCAGCGCCAAGCAGTTGGAAGGCGTGCATCTCGGCACGAAGGTTGGCCGCTCGGCCGGTGTCCGGCTTGGCTACTCGCAGATCGCCAATCCCATCTATCTCATGCGCAAGCGGACTATGAGCGTCCGTCACGCGTCGCTCCAGATCAGTCGCAACCTGATCGCCAACTTCGTCAAGTCCTGGCGGCCCGAGTCGTGGGTCGACCGCAAGGGCCGGCTGAAGGGCAATGCAATGGCCTGTGTCGATCTCTTGAAGGGCAGGCTCGCTCCGCAAAACGTTGAGACGCTGGAGTAATCTCGTGAACCCATCTCGTCCCGATCGGGTCGTCATCATCAACGATCGCTCCGTCAAGGTTGGCGGAGCATCGAACCTGGCGATCCTTTCTGCCGATCTTTTGCAACGCGCTGGAATTCCAGTCACTTATTTCGCCGGCGATGCCGCCGGCGACGATCCGCCAGCGTACGACACCATCAATCTCGCTGGTCTGCCGCTGACGCAACAGGGCCGTATCAGCGCCCTCACCGGCGGGCTTTACAGCAAGAGCGCCTATACCGCGCTACAGGATCTCATTGCCCGAAAGGACACGGCAGCCACGATCTACCATGTGCATGGATGGTCGAAGATCCTGTCACCGTCGATCTTTCGAGCGCTTTGGCCCGTGCGCGAGCGCGTCGTGCTGCATGCCCATGACTATTTCCTATCCTGCCCCAACGGCGGCTTTGCGAATTATCGAAAGAACGATGTGTGTCGTCTCACACCGATGTCGATGCAGTGCCTGACGACGCAGTGCGATAAGCGCGGCTATCACGAGAAGGTCTGGCGATCGGCGCGGCATGTGCTGCGCGAACATTTTTACCCGACCCGGCAAACGCCGGCCAATATCGTCATCGTGCACCAGCGCATGCGCGACTATTTCGACCGCAGCGGTATCGAAACAAACAATATCGAAATCATCCGCAATCCGGTTGAGCCCTTTCTAAAGCAGCCGATGAGTCCGTGGAATAAGCGCGACTTCTTCTTCGTCGGTCGGCTGGAGCCGGAAAAGGGATTCGAGGACGCCGCCATGGCGGCGCGGCTTGCCGGTATAAGCCTCCACGTCATCGGCGATGGCGCCGGCCGCGCGCTGCTAGAGCGCGACTACCCCGAGGTGGTCATCCACGGCTGGAAATCCAAGGAGGAGATGCGCGGCATCATCGGCAACGCCCGCGCGCTCGTCGTTTCCTCGCGTGTACCGGAACCTTTCGGGCTCGCGGCGCTGGAGGCGGTCACCAGCGGCATTCCGGTCATCCTCCCCGACGCGGCGCTTCTCGGCGACGAGATCGCCGAGCTTGGCTGCGGACTAACCTTTCAGAGCGGCAAGGTGGAAACGCTTGCTGGTGCGATGCGCCGGTTTGCGAGCGACAACATGCTGATCCGCCTGATGAGCGTCAACTGCATGCGCAGGTCTAGTGGTCTCGCCCATACGCCGGCTTCCTGGCGGGATGCGCTGATCACTCTCTACGATCGCATTCTCGAGCGTACGACAGCCTCCCTCGCCGTCGCAGATGATTATCCGGAAGCTGCTGAACAATCACCAATCGGGTAGTTGAGTAGACGAATTACCCGCTGACCTAGCCGTGCTTTCCCGGCTTTACGTCAATGGGACTAGGGCAATACCCGCAGGGTCAATTGTCAAGTTTGAGTGCAACTGGCAGCTTTGTCGAAGGGTTCGGAATGTCGAGAGGTTCCAAGAGATGCTGTCGGCTTTTGATGGCTTTGCTCATGATGAGCAATCGCTTCATGATTTGAAACAGACAGCTAGGCGCAGCCGCGCCAAGCGTGCCGTCGATATAGTGCTTTCGGTCGTGGGGTTGCTGTTTCTTGCTCCCGCGCTTCTTGTCATCGCCATCGCTCTGCTGTTGGTCGATGGCCGCCCCATCATCTACCGCCACACCCGCATCGGCCGAGAGGGCCGCACGTTCCAGTGCTTGAAATTCCGCTCCATGCGCAAGGATGCCGACAGGCGCCTGGCCGAACTGCTGGAGCGCGAGCCGGAGCGGAAGAGGGAATGGCTGGCCACTCAGAAGCTGATGAACGATCCGCGCGTGCACTGGCTTGGCAAATATCTGCGCATGAGCAGCGCCGATGAACTGCCGCAGCTCCTGAACGTGCTGCGCGGAGAGATGAGCCTGGTCGGGCCGCGCCCGGTGGTGGCCGCGGAACTCGAGCGCTACGGATCGCAACTCTACTGCTATCTGGCGCTGCAGCCCGGCATCACCGGCCTATGGCAGGTCAATCGCTGCGCCGACACCTCCTACGAGGAGCGCGTACAGTTCGATGTCGATTACTACCACACATGCTCATTCTGGACGGACGCCAACATTCTCTGGAAGACCGTCGGCGTCGTGCTGCTTGCCCGCAATGAAAAGGAACGACTCACCAAATGAAGAAGATGGCGACCGCAGCCCAGACAGCGAGACAAAACAATATCAGCAGCCAACGGAGCACGAATTTCCGGCGCGGAAAGCGCCCTTGCCCGGCTGTGGTGCGATCGGGATCGACGTCCTTCATAACCTGTTCTGCATGTTGTCTCATGACAGTTTACGAAAAACCCTCTGTTGGGCGGATACCAACCAAAAACATCCTTTTAGGCCCGGGCCGCAACTTACGCAACGTTAGGCCGTTCAACGCCAATTTGCTTGGTTTTTGGAGCGTTCCCCTTGGCGCAAGATTGTGTTCCGAATGGGAACAATACATGATTTATCTTAAGAAAATCTGGTTTTTCTTAAAGAAGTCCACTCAATATTGTGGGGTTGAGGCGGATTGGCTGTGGAAAAACCTGGGGTTTTCAACATCCTTTCGTCCGATTCAGGCGGTGCGGTGATGGACGCATTTCCCCTTCCCCCCTCACCTAAGGGCCGATTCGGCTTGCCGCGATGGCTCCGTCTGCGTTTGCCTTCCGTTATCGGCGATGGCGCCTCGACCTTGGGTTCGAAAATCGTCTCCCAGGTCGTGCAGCTCGTCGTTTTCCTCGTCGCAGCTCGCGTGCTGGAGTCGGCCGAATTCGGCCTCTATGCCTATAGCTCCGCCATCGTGATCCTGCTCGTCGTCGTTGCCGAGGGCGGATGGGGCGAGTTCATCATGAAAACGGAGTGCACACGGGACGAGCTCGACCAGGTCGGCACGATCTCGATCATCTCCGGGATCCTGATAACAGTCGTCGGCCTGTCGATTTCCGCGGTCGTCTGGCTTGTCTTCCATCAGTCCTGGGAAGGCATGCTGCTTTGCCTCTTCAGTTGCTGGTTTCTGCCCTCATCGCTTTCGGTCGTCTATGATGGGCTGCTGGTCGCAAGGGGGCAGTTGCGCAAGCAGGCGGCTATCCGTATTGCATCCGAGCTCACCGGCCTGGGCGTGACCATGCTCGGCCTGTGGATCGGCTGGAATATCTTCTCGCTCGTGGCGGGACGGCTTGCAACATTGCTCGTCGGCGTGTTCGCCTCCGCCATCGTCGCGCGGTGGTATCCAAAACTACGCCTGACCGTGCCGTTCGCGCGCGAAATCCTCGAATTCTCGCGCCATATTCTGGCAAACCGGCTTATCATCTTCCTGCGTTCCTATTCCGGTACGCTGGCGATCGGCAGCTTTCTCGGCCTTGCCGAAGCCGGCTACTACCGCGTCGCCGAGCGGATCATCGCCGCCTTCTCCGAGCTTATCGGCGAGCCGGCGCGCATGCTTGCCTGGACGCTGTTTCGCCGGGCGGCCACTAAGATCGATGCCAACGGTAAAACGATTCGCGATGTCGGTGCCTCCGCGACCACCTTCATGACCCTGCTGATGGCGATCTCGGCGCCGATCTATCTTGGCCTGTCACTGATCTCATCCGGCCTGATCGACGTGGTGCTCGGCAACAAATGGGCGCCAGCGGCAATTCTCGTGACGATCCTGTCGGCCAAGCAGGTGCTGCTGACGCCCGGCTATGTCACCGAGCCACTGCTGTCTCTGTCCGGCAATATCAGGCATATGCCTGCCGCGCTCCTGCTCAACGGCGCTATCTCAGTCGGCCTGATCGTCCTCCTAGCACCCTTCGGCGTCGAGGCGGCGGCTTGGGGCCAATGCCTGGCGTCGCTGATTTCCTTTGCGATATCTATGCATCTGCAGCGCAACTATGGCGGCCTCGCGTGGCGGCGGGTGATCAGCGACTGCGCCTATGTCGCCGTCGCCATCGCAGCCATGGCAGCGACGGTCTATTCGCTCGGTTATCTCGCCGAAGCGTCCGCGCTACGGCATCTGGTGACGCTGGCGATACAGGTCGTCTCCGGCGGAGCGGCCTACGTTCTCACCCTCGCGATCCTTGAGAAGGTGATGGGCATCCCCATCCCGATCTTTGCGATCGTCCGGCGATAGGCCTGGGAATTTTCAAAACGAGAAAGGCCGTTCGAGGCCGGATGAGGAAATGATAATGGCGACCGCATCCTTGTCAGAGAACACGCGCTCATTCCTCGGCGGCGCGGTTCGCAGCCTTGGCCGGTCTTTGTCACCGCTGCGCGCCGCCGGCGGACGCTTGCGTTATCTTTCGCCTTTTCCGCGGCGATTTACCGGAGCTTACAGCTCCTACGAGGCCGCCTTCGCTGTCGCCAAGACCATGCCGATGGCCGGCTACGACCACGAGGAAATCGCCACCGTCGCCTTTAACAAAATGTGCCAGGTCTTCCCATGGGACTATCCGGTGCTGTTTTGGATGCGCAACGTGATGCAGGAGGTTGACGGCGTGATCGATGCCGGCGGCCATATGGGAACGAAATACCGAGCTTTCCGCCCGTTGCTCCCGATCGACGAATCCTTCCGCTGGGTCGTCTACGACCTTCCCTCCATCATCCGCGTCGGCCGACGTTTGGCGGAGCGCGATGGCCTCACCAGCCTCAGTTTCGTCGACCGGATCGAGGATGCCGGTCGCATTCCGCTTTTCCTGGGGTCGGGCTTGATGCAATATCTGGATGTGCCGCTCTCCAGCCTGCTGCAGCGCCTGCCGGCTTTGCCCCGGCATCTGATCCTCAACAAGGTCGCCTTCCACAAGAGGGGCCCGGTTGTGACGCTGGAACGGATAAGCGGCACGTATGTCCCTTATCAGATGCGCGACGAGACCACTTTCCTGAGCGATGTGACGCAGCTCGGTTACACGCAGGTCGACCGCTGGGCGATCCCGTCTCTGTCTCACCTCATCGACACTCATCCGGAATTGGGACGAAGCGAAAGCGCCGGTTTCTATTTCCGCCTCGGCTAACGATATTCCCGAAACAAGGGGCATGCTTTCGTCAGGCCTCGTCGTCGAGGCCGCCGCCAACAATCGCGATATCGGCATGCAGCAGCGTGTCGCCCGGGGCGAATTTGAAGCCGCGAATCACTTCTTAGGATTTTCTCACAATTCCTTGTTTTTCTATCGTAATATCGACTTCACAGATCATCGTCCAATCGGCATAGACGCGTATCTCAGCTACCGATTTTGGATAGGTCGTTCGGCCGTGCATCAAGCCATTCTGGCCGGAAAGCCATGCTGAAAATGCCGTGAGCGGGCGCTAGTCTCAAAGACGAGAACCGCTGATTTTATCGGGAGCGAAAGATATGGCTAAGGTCGGATTGCGGGAATGGATGGCGCTAGCGCCGGTGTTTGCCTCGGGGAAATTAGCACGCTACGGCGATGATACCGGTGGCCCATTGCTGCGATTCGAGGCGGATTTCTGCGCCAAGTTCGGCGTACAGCATGCGCTGACGATGAGCAGCGGCACCGGGGCGCTGATTTCAGCGCTGGTCGCAGCCGGCATCGGTCCTGGCGACGAAGTGCTGGTGCCGGCCTATACCTGGATCGCCACCGCCGGCGCGCCTTTGGCCGCTGGCGCCGTGCCGGTCCTGGTCGACATCGATCAGACACTGACAATGGACCCGGCCGATATCGTCCGGAAAATCACCCCGCAGACGAAGGCGATCATCCCGGTGCACATGTCGAACATGGTCTGCGACATGGACAGCATCATGGAGATCGCCCGCGAGTACGGTCTCATCGTCATCGAAGATGCCTGCCAGGCCGTCGGGCTGACCTACAAGGACAAGCGGACGGGCACGATCGGCGATCTCGGCGCCTACAGCTTCAACCAGTTCAAGAACATGAACATCGGCGAAGGTGGCGCTGTCGTCACCAACGATCCGCAGCTTTTCGCCCGGGCGCGCATGTATCACGACATTGGTTCGCTGTTTCGCGGCCATCTCGACAATGCCAACGAACCACCGATGCTCGGCGTGAATTTCAAGGCGAGCCAAATCCAAGGCGCCATGCTGAACGTGCAGCTCAAGCGGCTTGATCCGATGATTGCGCGCATGCGCAAGCGCTACGATTTGATGACAGAGATCCTGTCGAAGAGCGACAGAATGCGCATCGGTCCGCATAATGATGTCGCCAATGCCGCCGGCCTGCATGTCATCTTCGAAACGCCTGACGATGCCAGGCAGTTTGCCGAGGAGAACAAGCGTGGCGTCTATCGGCTCTATGATTCCAGCCGCCATGTCTACACCAATTGGCAGCCGGTGCTGCAGCAGCGCAGCGGCCATCCGGCGATGAACCCTTACAACTGGACCGATCGGAAGATCGAATATACGCCTGATATGTGCACGCAGACCTTGGATATTCTGAAGCGCACCTGCCGTATCAGTCTCGGCGAGAACTATCCGGCGGCGCTGATGGCCTATCTGGCACGGCGTATGGTTCGCCAAGGCCCGACCGCCAGCGGCAAGCTCTCCTATGCAACAACCTAGTTTCGAAGTCATTGGCCCTGACCTCATAGACGTCTGGACCTGGAGCCTCGATGCGCCGTCGTCCTCACTCGATGAGTTCGCCGCGCTGCTATCCGCTGAAGAGCTGGCAAGAGCTGCGCGCTTCGTGCGCGAGCGCGACAGACACAGGTTCATCGTCGGAAGAGGACGGCTGCGGTCCATCCTGGGGCGCTATCTGGACCTGTCTCCACAAAAGGTGACCTTCACCTACAACGACCACGGCAAGCCCTCCGTCGCCCTTCCTGATGGCGCGCCGATCCACTTCAATCTCAGCCACAGCGCCGATCTTGCGGCGCTCGCCGTCTCGGACCGCTACGAACTCGGTATCGATATTGAGGAAATCCGCTTCCTCAAGGAAGATATCGCCGGCCGTTTCTTTTCCCGCAAGGAGTGTCTGACCCTGCAGGCGTTGCCGCCGGAGGCCTATCTCGACGGTTTCTATCGCTGCTGGACGCGCAAGGAGGCCTTCGTCAAGGCGCATGGCGAGGGACTCTCGCTGCCGCTCGACAGTTTCGATGTAACCTTCGACTGGTCAAGCGAACCAAGGCTGGAGCGCCTGGATGGCGATCCCGACGCGCCTTTCAACTGGCGAATTCTGGAACTCGAAACACCGGTCACGTTTGCCGGCGCGGTGCTCGCCTTGACAAAGGGTCGCCCTGTCGGCCTGCGCTATCGTAGCGATGAGGGTGAGACGGCCATAGCACATCGCGATCTGCGGATTCGCTCCGCGCCCTTTAGCCCCTGATTTTGCGCATGTCGCCATCACAAAACCGCCCCGCACTTTTGCGCGGCGGTCTTTAAATGCTCAATCTTGCATCCATGACATAGCGTCCGCCCGCTGCGTCGAAATGATGGCAGCCGAGAAGTCCGGTCTTGAAGTCAGGCGTGATCGTGCGGATGCAGCGTTCCTTATAATCGTCCAGCGTGAGCTCCTCGATTTCCATGATGTTCAGCCCGTAGCCATAGATTCCATGGGCATTTCGCTGCGATGGCCTGTAGATCTTGCCGTCACGCTCGAAGATGCGCCCGGCATTGCGGGCCACGGTGCTGCCGATGACGACAGGGTTGCGCTTGTGCGGCACAACGCGCTTCAGCTCCGGGCCGTCGACCTCGAAGATGTAGAGTTCACTGCAATGATCCTCGTAGGCGTGGTGATCCGAGAGATTGGTGAAGAGCCACCATTTGCCGTCGTGACGCATCAGAATGCTGTCGGCGGCCGATTGGCCCTCGAGGGCGGTCGAATAAAGCTCCCATTTCAATGGAAATTCGGTACAGCGCCAGACCTCGAGCCGCCCCGACTGATGCGTCTCCGGCATCATGAAGATATCGTCGCCTTCGCGGAATACGAATGGATAGGAGAGATGGTGCGGACGGTCGAGTGCCACGCCGATCCGCTCCACCTTGTCGCCGTTGAAGCGGCCGACAGCGATATGCGCCTTTCGGTCGCCATCGGCATAGGCCTCGTAGAACAGATAGCATTCGCCATCGTGCTGGAAGAGGAATGGATCGGCCTTGATGTCGCCCTTGGTCGGCGGAATCTCAATCGCCTGGGTAGGATCGAAATCATCGATCCGCCCGCGGCCGGTGTAGAGCGTCCAGATGGACGATCCGAAGCGTAGCTTTGTTTTCAAGGCTTTGAGCGTTTTTGCTGAGAGATAGCCTGATAGCGCGCCGGCGTAGCGGAGGAGATCGCCGGATGATGGGGCAGACGTAGGTCCTAGGCGCGCCACCGAGGAGCCGAGCTTGCGGGTATCTGCGAGACGCGCGACTTCGCGCATCAGAAGCGTCACGCCCCGCTCCCGGACAAAAGCGGCATTGCGGGCCGCACTGAACTTGATGTTGAACGAGGAGTTGGCGATTTCGGCGACGGGCATTTCACCGCCACGCTTGGCATAAAGCATCAGCTCCGTTGTCGGTGCCTTGGCGATGACGCTGCCATAGCTGAACCAATCGACATGTTCCGATCGCTGATCGGAGAAGTTGAAGGCCCATTCGCCGAACGGCAGTGCCCGTATCGCATCGTCGGGCAATCCCTCCGGGGTGGTGCGTATGACCAGATCAAGGTCGAGACGCTTGAGTAATGCGCTTGCGACACTGCCATCAGTGGCATTGCGGCCGTTGATCGCTTCGAGATAATCGACACGCTGCCGGCCGACATCGAAATGCTTCGGAGTATAGGCAGGCTGCCGGGCCAGGAATTTGCCTTCCAGCCGAGCTCCCAGAGCAAATAACGACGACGTCTTCCGGTTGCCGAAAGCGCTGGGATGAACGAGCAGCGTAACGAGCTCGAAGCGCGGGTCAGCGAGGATCCGGTCGAAGACCATCAGCTCCCAATTCTCAAAGCCATCCTTGTGCCCGGCAAGAATGCCGATCCTCAAAGGCCTGGTCATATCCATGATCGCGTTTCCTGTGCGGTTTCGCCGGATAGCTTTCGAAGCGGCGCCTTAGGCGCCGCCGAACTTCTTGGAGACGACCGATGCCAGTTCGGCCACCGAGTCCTCATGCCAGCCTTTAATGTCGACAACGGTGGTATCTGCTGCCACCGCGTCGCCCCACCCGAACAGCAGCTTGCGAGCGCGGTGATGATTGGCCTGGCTGCGCAACAGTATCACAGAAGGGTCCTTGTTCTGCACCGGCTTATAGCTGCGCGCCGCCGCCACCAGCAGATCCGTCACCGCCGCATTGGCCTCTTCGTCAGATGAATATTGCCCAGCTTTGACACCGAACATTTTCAGAAGTGCCAGTGAGAAGTTGAACTCCTTGAGGTAGACGATCAACGGCATCCGGCCCGACAATACCTTCCTGGTGAAATAGCTGAAGCGTTTGACGCGCCGCTCCCTGTTCCAGCGCTTCTGCTCCTTTTTCGGCAGCGAGCGGAAGTAGCCTGGCGCCCATGAATCGATGATGGCGGTGAAGCTGACATCGGCGCCCTTCTCCCGCAACTGCCGGGCCACTTCCATGGCCAGCGTGCCGTTGACGCAGAGCCCGGCAAGGGCAATCGGTCCGGCGTTGACGTCGATCTGCATGGCGTCGACTGCATGGCGAGCGATGTCTTCGAGACGCAGATCAGCCAGACCTTTTCTGAGATCGGGATTGAACATGTTGACGTTATGAACCGAGATCGTATCCGGCAATGCGTTTGCCAGGCGGTAATACAGCAAGGGGTGGTTCAGCGTATAAAGCGAGGCCGGCCCCGTGCCGCGTTTGCAGGTGAGCAATTCCCAAGGGTTGGCGATCCCGGTGGCGGGCTCCTTTGTCTTTGGCGTCTCGAAAATCGCGGCGGCAAAGCCTTCGAGCGTCGGTTCCTTGAACAAAAGCTCCAACGTCGGCTTGACGTTGAATTTATCCCGCACCGCCGACAGCAGCCGCAGTGCCAGCAGGGAATGACCGCCGAGCGCGAAGAAGTCGTCCTGCGGCCGCACCTGCGGAACTTGGAGAATGTCCTGCCAGAGGGCGGCAAGCGCCGCCGTCTTCTTCGCCACCGGCGTGTCGGCCGAAGCGTGGCTTGCGGACGCCTCGGCCGCCGTGTCCCTGGCGGCAGCGATCGCCTGCCGTTCAGGCACGGTCAGGGAAGACAGCGATGCCTCGGGATGATCGAGGGCGATCTCATAGGCTTTCTGCCAAAGCTGCAGCAGGCTTTCGATCGTGCGCGCATCGAAGAGATCGGCGTTATATTCGATCGACATGCGCCAGCCCGTCGGTCGGCCGATCATGATGAAACTCAGATCGTAGATGACGCCGGGCGATTGCGAGGGCGAACTGATCAGCTCGAAGCCGCCATAGCGGTGATCCTCCAAGAATGCCTTCTGCAAATTGAAGTTCACCGAGATCAGCGGATTGCGCGAGGGATCGCGGACCGGATTGATCAGTTCCACCAGCTTGTTGAACGGCATGCGCTGATGGTTCAGCGCCCCTTCCACCGTCTCGCTGACCGAATGGATATGCTGTGCGAACGAGATGTCGGAAGAAAAATCGAAGCGCAGGACGAGGTTGTTGATGAAGACGCCAATCAGGTCTTCCAGATCGGAATGTTCACGGCCCGCCACCTGCGAACCGAACATCACCGTCTGTGCATTCGTCAGCCGATGCAGCATGGCGCTGATGATGGCGGCGCCATAGCTGTATTGCGAGACGCGGTGAGCCCGTGCGGCGGCGTCCATGCGCTCGCTGAAGGCGAGAGGCTGCGCGACGGAGAGAATATTGCCGTGATTGGTCTTCACACGGCCGCGCGGATGATCCGGAGTGACCTCGAAGTAAGGCGCACCGGTGAGTTTTTCCTTCCAGAAGGTCTTTTCCGTCTCGAAGCCGTAGCTCTGCAGATATTCCTGCTGCCAGAGGGCATAATCGCCATATTGCAGCGGCAATTCCGGCAACACCGGCGGCCTGCCGGCGTCGATAGCGGCGGCGATTTCCCCCACTTCCCGTCCGAGCACGCGGATCGACCAACCGTCGAAGCAGCTCTGATGGGCGGTGATAAGGAGAACCCCGCGGTCATTTTCGGCCATCAGCAAGGAGACGCGAAAGAGCCCGGGCTTGCCGAGGTCGAAAGGAGCTTGCGCCGTCTCCTCGCCGATCGACATAATTCTCGCCTGACGCTGATCGGCCGCCATGCTGCGAAGGTCGATCACCGACATTTTGAAATCGATCCGGTCGACCGCCTGCTGATAGGGGCGGCCCTCCCTTTCGATGAACCGCGTCCGCAGGATCTCGTGGCGCTGGATCACCTTGCGAAAGGCCTGCTCGATGGTGGCGGCTTTGAATGTGCCGCGAATTTCCCAACGAACCGCGACATTAAGGGCTGGATTGCCGGGGAGCAACTGGTCGAGAATCCAGCAGCGCAATTGCGTCTGCGTGCAGGGAAACTCGCCGATGATCTCCAGATCGGCAACCTGGCCTACGGGGCTGTTTTCAACAGTACTCATATCGCCCTCTCCAATCCGCGGCGTGCGCCGTTACGGAAGTCTCTCAATGAAGGAACGTGGAATTGCGCCGGATCAGTCTTGATCTCGCCTTGGCTGTCGGCAAAGGCCGCCAGCTCGACCACCGACGGATGACGCAGCAGATGCTTTGCCTCCAGCGGCAGGCCGGTATCGAGCATGCGGGCGGCGATGCGGAAGATGGTCAGCGAGTCGGCACCCAGCGCGTAGAGATTGTCGTCGACACTGATGTCGCCGAGGTTCAACACCTCCTGCCAGATCGTCAGGATCCGCCGCTCCGTCTCCGTCTTGGGTTGGACCTTGACGATTGCGGCCTCGCGCTGCGGCACGCCGCGCAACTGCAGGGTCTTGCGGTCGAGCTTGCCATTGGCCGTCTGCGGCAGCTCGCTTTCGGTCACCCAGAAGCTCGGCACCATATGGCCGGGAAGATTGGCCTTGGCATGGGCGGCGAGATTGGCTKACGAAAGCTCGGCGCCGCTGATGGTGGGCACGGCGTAGCAGACGAGAGAGCGGTCGCCCTTCTGGTTCTCCGCCGCGACGACGGCGCATTGGCGGACACCTTCGGCTTTGGAAACGACGGCTTCGATGTCGCCGAGTTCGATGCGGAAGCCGCGCAGCTTGATCTGCTGGTCGCGCCGGCCGAGCAATTGCAGCGACCCGTCGGCCAGGCGGCGGCCGACATCGCCGGTCTTATAGAGCCGCTTCGGCCTGCCGGTTGCGAAGCAGAACGGCACGAAGGCTTTCTCGGTCAGGTCAAGCCGGTCGAAATAACCGTTCGCCAGGCCGTCGCCGCCGATATGCAGTTCGCCCGTTACGCCGATCGGCGCGATACGATTATTCTGGTCGAGGATGTAGAGCTGCGTATTGGCGATCGGGTGACCGATGGTGATCGGCTGATCCGCGTCGGTGATCCGCTGCAACGAAGACCAGATCGTCGTCTCCGTCGGGCCATACATGTTCCAGAGCTCACCCCCGATCGTCAGCAACGATTTCGCCAGCTCCTTCGGCAAGGGTTCGCCGCCGCACAGCATCTTCAGGTTCGGCCGTTCCTTGAGGCCGGCCTCGGTCAGCATCTGCCAGAGCGTCGGAGTTGCCTGAAGCACCGTGGCATTGTGCTCGTTGACCAGTTTCACCAGCGCGAAACCGTCCTGTACTTGGGTGCGGCTGGCGATGACGACCTTTCCGCCCGATATCAGCGGCAGGTATATTTCCAGCCCGGCAATATCGAAGGAGATGGTCGTCACGGCAATCAGCGTGTCGCTGGCGGTGAATCCCGGCTCCTTCGCCATGGAGAGGAGGAAGTTCGTCAGCGCCCGGTGGGACACTTCGACGCCTTTCGGCATGCCGGTCGAGCCCGAGGTAAAGATGATATAGGCCGGAGCGGTCGTGTCGGTCGGCAGGTATTTCAGGGTAGCACCCGTCATCGAGCCGATGGCCTTGGCGTCCTTGTCGACGCGGATGATAGGCGTGCCCGAGGCAGCAAGCCGTGCCATCTCGTCGCTGTCGCAGATCAGGCCGCCGACGCGGGCGATATCCAGCGTCTGACGCAACCGCGGCTCGGGATGGGCCGGATCCATGGGCACATAGGTGTGCCCGGACTTCATKACCGCCATAAGAGCGACGATCATTTCCAGCGAGCGCTCGACGAGAAGCGCGACGCGCTGGCCGGGTTCGGGGATCGCCATCTGCAGATAGAGGGCGAGCTGATTGGAGCGGGTTTCGAGTTCGCCGTAGGTKATCGTGCGGCCGTCATGTTCGGCGGCGACAGCATTCGGGGTTTGTGCTGCCTTGCGGGCGAAGAGCGAGAAGGCAAACTCGTCGTGATTATACTCCATCGCCGTATGGTTCAGGTCGTCGATCAGCCAGGATTTCTCGTCCGCCGTCAGCAGCGACAGGTCGGAGACCTTGCGATCCATATCTTTCGCAAGTGCTGCTGCCAGCGTCGCGAAATGGCCGATCCAGCGCTCGATGGTGGCGCGGTCGAAGACATCGGCATTGTAGTCGACGTCGATGCGAATATGGTCCGTTGCCTCGATCATGTTGAAGAACATGTCGAAGTTGGAGAATGCCTTCGCATTCGGCTCGATCGTGGGCTTGAGGTTGCCGAAGGCGGAGCCACCGGCCATCCGCTCCAGGTTGAACTGGATCTCGGTGAGCGGCAGGCGCCGAGAGTCGCGCTTGATACCGAGTTTGCGCACCAGCGTGCCGTAGGTGTAGTCCTGATGCTCGAACGCCTGGAAGACCAACTGCTGCGTTGCCTTCAGGTGCGTCACGAAGGATTCCGCCGGCGTMACGGTCTGGCGCAGCGGTAGGAGATTGACGCAGTGGCCGACAAGGATCTGGTCGCCGATCAGGCTCTGGCCGGCCGACGGGATGGCGATGACGATGTCATCCTGGCCGGAAAGCCTGGAGATCGTCACCTGCAGGGTGGCAAGCAGGGTGGAGAACAGCGTCGCACCCGATTTTGCCCCTGCCTTCTTCAGCGTCTTGTAGACCTCTTCGCCGATGAAGCCGGTGCAGGTTCCGCCGGCAAAGCTGCGATATTCCGGGCGCGGCCGGTCAAGTGGCATTTCCGGCAGATCGGGAACCGTCTTGAATTGATCGAGCCAGAATTGTTCCGTTGCTCCGGATTTCTCCGGTTTCGGTGCGAAGTCGGTCGAATAGGTGGCGAAGGACAGAGCCGGTTCGAAGCTCGGCGTGTCGCCCTGTTGGTAGGCGGCATAGGCGGTCGACAACTCGTCCACGAAGACGTTGATCGACCAGCCGTCGCAGACGATGTGATGGCCGGTGAAGACGAAGACGTGCTTGTCGTCACTAAGCTTCACGATGCTGGCGCGGGCCAGAGGACCGTTCACGAGGTCAAAGGGTGTCAGCGCCTCATCTTCGATGATCTGCCGTAGATGAGCTTCATCGGCACCATCGACCAGCGGCAGGTCAAGTTTGAAATCCGGAATGAGGTGGAAGAACTGGCCGCTGCGGTCGAAACGGATATGGAAGGCATCGTGGCGGTCAACGACAGTATCAATGGCTTTGCGGAACGCTTTCTCGTCGAAAGCGCCTTCGAGCTTCAATGAAAAGGACTCGTTGAAAGAGCACGAGGCTTCGTCGCCGGCCTGTGCCGCCAGCCAGATTTCCGTCTGTGCCTCGGTCAGCGGTGCGGATTGAGGCCGCGGAGCGCGCGCTACCGCGGGTACTTTCGTTTCGACCGCCGGAGTTGGCCTATCTTCGGCAGGCGCGAGAATGCCCACCGACTGCAGGGCATCGAGACTATCGCGGAAAGCCTTGGCGATGGTCTGGAAATCGCCTTCGCTATGGGCCGTCGTCAGGAAGCAGGGATAGCCTTCCTGGATGTGGACGCCGTTCAGGCGCATCTGGGCGTAAAACAGCGACCCCAGCGAATCCTGGCTGCTGAAGTCGGCGGCGAACCAGCTCTTATAGCCGTGAACGACATCGGCAATGCCGCGCCTGGCAAGCTCCGCCTTCATCTCGGCGACGAGGGCCTGGGTCCGTTCGGCGACCCGCCCATAAAGTTCCGCACCTTCGCCCTTGATGTGATGCAGGACGGCATTTGCCGCGGCAAGCACCAGCGGGTGACGTACGAATGTGCCGGCAAAAAAAGTCGGGGCGGTCATGGGAACGGAGTCATCGCCGTAATTCCAATGGCCGCCGTCGAGAGCATCCATGAAACGCGCGCTTCCAACCAGAACTCCAATCGGCATGCCGCCGCCGACAACTTTGCCATAAGTCGCCATATCGCCCTTGATGCCCCAAATTGCCTGCATGCCGCCGGGATCGACGCGGAAGCCGGTAACGACTTCATCGAAGACCAGGGCGAATTCAGACTTGGTTGCGACATCGCGCAGCTCACGAACGAATTCGATCGGCTGCAGTTCGGGATGGCGGCTCTGGATAGGCTCAATGATAACGGCCGCGATCTCATCGGCATTGTTGCGGATGAAATCGAGGCTTTCCGGTGCGCCATAACGCAGCACGGTCATGTTGGATACCGAGGCCATCGGGATGCCGGAAGCGATCGGCAAAGCGATCGGCTTGTCAGCCCGGTTGCGGCCCTTGACCAGCACTTCGTCGAACTGGCCGTGATAGTCGTTGGCGAAGACCACGATGCGGTCGCGGCCGGTGACGGCGCGGGCAAGGCGCATGGCGGCCATGACGGCTTCCGAGCCGGTGTTGCAGAAGGTGACCCGCTCATGGCCGGTCACTTCGGCGATCATTCCGGCAACGTCACCGGCAAGCGGCGTCTGCGGGCCGATGGCAAAGCCGATGTCTGCCTGGGCCTTGATCGCATCGATGACGAAATCCGGGGCGTGACCGAAGGCAGTCTGACCGAAACCGTTGACCAGATCGACGTATTTGTTGCCGTCGACATCCCAGATGTGCGCGCCCTTGGAATGGTCGCAGACGATCGGGAAGACCATTTCCTTCCAGTCGGCGCGGAAGCCGGAAGCCGTGCGCGGGTCGGCGAGCCAATGGCGATTGTCCTTGGTGAAGGCCTTGGACTTGGCATTCTTCGCTTCATAGGCGGCGGTCAGGTCGGCGATGAAGGCGCGTTTCGCATTGGATATTTCGGGCGCCAGGCTCTTTGCGCCCGGACGGTAGAGCTTGATGCGTTCCGTGCCGAATTCGGTTTCCGTTGCCTCCGTCGCCGGCTTGGCGGCGGCTGCAGCGACAGGCGCGGGAGCAGCGACAACGGCCGGCACTGGTTGCGGGGCGGCTGCCATCGCAGCAGCAGCGGGCGGAACGAGCGCCGTGCCGCCCTGCAGGATCAGCAACTGCTGGGCAAACAACGACTGCGCGAGCAGGATCTGCGATTGCAGCACGGCTGCCAAATCGGGCGAAGCGCCTGACGCCATCGGCATTGGGGCGACGGGAAGCGCCATCGGAATTGCGACCGGCGACGGTGCTGCGGCAACGGGCGCGGCGGCAGCGACAACCGGCGTCGCCTGCGGTGCGGCGGCTGGTTTTACTCCATCCGGCGGCATCTGCTGGTCGAGATGCAGAGCCAAATCAGCGACTGAGGGAATGTTGCTGAGCAGCTCGCGGAAGGAAAGCTTGACCTTGTATTCCTTCTCGATGCGCTGCGCGAACTGGCCGACGAACAGCGAGTCGAAACCGAGTTCGAGGAAAGTCACGGCCCGCTCGGTAACCCCCAACGTCTCCCCTGACATTTCGCCGAGCAAGGTCAACAGGGATGTTTCAAGTGTGAGGACGCGATCGGAAAGGGAGAGTGGTGTTACGACGTTCATGGCGTTGTTCTCATCGACAAGGTTGACATCGGCTGCGAAAGAGGCAGCGGGCGCAGGAATTTCAGCGGGCAGAGCCGGTTGGCTCGACGCACGGCGGGAGGATTGTGGTGCGTCGATCCAGTGGCGCTGGCGCTGGAACGGATAGGTCGGCAGTGCAAGGCGCTGCTGGGCGTTGGCAGGCAGAGCCGGCCATTCCAGCGTGTAGCCGGCCATCCAGAGTTTGCCATGTGCTTCCGCCAGGGTCTCGGCAGCGGCAAAGGCACGATCATGCTCGGGCAGCGACTGAACGATGGCGGCAAGACCGTCACGGGCAATCGTCTGCGCGGCAAAGACGGAGAGCGTTCGACCGGGACCGACTTCCAGAAGCACCGGTTTTCGGCCACGGCAGAGCGTCATGAGACCATCGGCGAAGTGAACCGCATCGCGGCAATGGCTCGCCCAATAGTCCGGCGAGGTTCCGCGTTMGCCGGTCTGCCAGTCGCCGGTAACGCAGGAAATATACGGCATGGTGGCCTTGCCGTAGGTGGTCTTCGCCGTTTCTTCACGCAGGGCAAGAACGGCGTCATCCATCATCGCCGAATGGAAGGCATGCGAGGTATGCAACCGGCTGAAGGCGATGCCGGCGGATTCGAGAATGGTGCAGACCGTGTCGATATCCTCGAACGGCCCTGAGATGACGGAGAGCTTCGGCGCATTGATCGCGGCGATTTCGACATTGCCGCGCAGATGCATGGAGACCGTTTCGGCATCGGCGCGAACGGACACCATCGCACCATGCGGCTGGTTCTGCATCAGCCGCCCGCGATTGGCGACCAGCCGCAAGCCGTCTTCGAAGGAGATGACGTTTGCAAGCGTTGCAGCAACGAATTCGCCGACGCTATGGCCGATCATCGCATAGGGCTTGACGCCACGGCTCAACCACAGCCGCGCCAGCGCGTATTCGACGAGGTAGAGGCAGGGCTGGGCGATGCGCGTCTCGCGCTGCTCGTCGGCCATGGACTGCGTTACCGGGCCGGTGTGGCAGATATAGTCGCGCAGATCGACGCCAAGCGTCATCTTCAGGAGTTCGGCACCGCGGTCGATCCAGCGGGCGAATTCCGGCTCCGCGCTGTAGAGACCGGCGCCCATGCCGGGATATTGAGCGCCCTGCCCCGGAAACATGAAGGCGACCGGCGGTTGATCGGCGGCAACGAGCGGCTGATAGCGCTCCGCTGTCAGGCGATCGATCGCTTCTTCCGCAGTGCTGACGGCAATGGCGAGGCGGTGATTGAATTCACGCCGGCCGGCCTGCAGCGTGTGGGCCAGTTGCGCCAAAGGCAGGCCGGGGCTCTTGGCAAGATGGTCAGCGAGATTGCCGCGCATCGCTGAGAGGGCAGCCGGATTCGATGCCGAAAGCGGCAAAATATAGGGCTCTTCCTGCTTACCGGCGGACTCGGCGCGACGAACCGGCGCCTCCTCGACGATGACGTGAATGTTCGTGCCACCGACACCGAATGCACTGACGCCGGCACGGCGCGGCCCCTCCGTTTCCGGCCAGTCGATCATTTCGGTCGGGATGTAAAAGGGGCTGCGCTCGAGGTCGATGCGTGGGTTCGGTTTCTCGTAGTTAGGCATCGGCGGTATCTTCGCCTTGCCCAGCGCCAGCGCCGTCTTGATAAGGCCAGTAACACCGGCCGCGGCGTCCGTATGGCCGATATTGCCTTTCACCGATCCGAGGGCACAACTTGCTTGCCCCGGCGGATCCTCCGAGAAAGCACCCTTGAGGCCGCTGAATTCGATGGGGTCGCCGAGCGGCGTCGCCGTGCCGTGGCATTCGACATAGCCGATAGTAGCCGGCGAGACGGCGGCATTCGCAAAGGCTGCGGAAATCGCTTCGGCCTGGCCTTCKACGCTGGGTGCGACGAAGCCGACCTTGTCGGAGCCATCATTGTTGACGCCATAGCCGCGAATGATCGCATAGATATGGTCGCCATCTCGGATAGCATCCTCCTGGCGCTTCAGAAGGACGACGCCGGCGCCGCTGGCGAAGACTGTCCCGGCGGCGTTCGCGTCGAAGGGACGGCAGGTGCCATCCGGCGAGGCCATGCCGCCTTCCTGATAGATGTAGCCCCGCCTTTGCGGAATGGTGATGGAGACGCCGCCGGCAAGCGCCATGTCGCAGCTATAGGTCAAGAGGTTCTGGCAGGCCTGCGACACGGCCAGCAGCGAGGTCGAGCAGGCCGATTGCACTGTGAAGGCGGGACCGCGCAGATTGAACTTATAGGCGATGCGTGTGGCAAGCGTGTCGTTGAGCGCGCCGACAAGCTGTTGGAAACAGCCGATCTGATAGTTGGAGGTGAATTCCTCCGCCTTGGCGCGATCACCAAGGACGTTGTTGATCAGATAGGTCGGCATCGAGGAGCCGGCGAAGACGCCGATCATTCCCGGGTAGCGCTGCGGATCGTAGCCGCCATTTTCGAGTGCTTCCCAGCAGATTTCCAGGAAGACCCTGTGCTGCGGATCGGTCAGCGCTGCCTCGCGCGGATACATGCCGAAGAAATCGGCATCGAACATTTCGATATCGCGAAGATGCGGGCGGGCCGGAACAAAGTTCGGCTGCGCGCGCTCCTCGTCGGTAAAGGCATCTTCGAGTTCTTCCGGCGAGAATTGCGAGAAGGCATTCCGACCCTCGCAAACCATTTGCCAAAGCGCTGCTACTGAAGGCGCTCCCGGGAAGCGACCGGACATGCCGATGATTGCGATACCGCCCGAATCCTGATTGTCCCAATCCTGATTGCTATCGAAATCACGCTCATTGCCATTGGCATGACCGGTGTCGAAATCTTTCGTCATGAAGAACTCCTGCGGAATTGGGACATGGTCTTTCTCTGGAGAGCGGCGCGCTGGGCGGCTGCGATCGCACGTGCTGAACCCGAAGCCTTGCCGTCGACGTAGCGCGCCAATTCGCGGATCGTCGGATGCTTGAACAAGGCGACGACGTCGACGGAGCGCTCGAGCTCGGCCTCAAGGCCTGCATGGATCTCCATGAGCTGAAGCGACGTTCCGCCGAGGTCGAAGAAGTTTCTGTCGAGATCGATTTTCCCCGCACCCAGCGCGTCCTGCCAGAGTCTTGTCAGAAGCGTCTCCGTCTGGCTCTTGGCGATGGCGTCGGGTGCAATCTCGATCTGCTCCATCGGCGGCGGCTGAAGCTTGGAGCGGTCGACCTTGCCGGCCGGCGTCAGCGGGAATGCGTCGACCACCACGGCGGCACTCGGGATCATGTAGGCCGGAAGCGTTGCGCGCAGCGTCGCCATGACGCTCGGCACGAAATCGGGGCCTGCACTCCCTTGACGGGGGCATAGGTAGGCGACGATGCGCTTCAGCGTCGGGCTTTGGACGTGGCAAAGGACGATGCCGTCGGCAAGGCGCGGATCGCGTCTCAGCGCCGCCTCGATTTCATCGAGCTCGATACGCTTGCCGTTGATCTTGATCTGCCGATCGCGGCGTCCCTTGAAGGCGACCATGCCGTCCGCATGCAGAACGGCGAGATCGCCCGTCAGATAGTAGCGCTTCTGTCCGCCATTCGTGCTGATCGTCACGAACTTCTCTGCAGTCATTTCCGGACGTTTGAAGTAGCCGATCGCAAGCCCGTCGCCCGAGATCGCCAACTGCCCTTCGGTTCCGTGCGGGACCTCGCGCAATTCCTCGTCGAGGACGGCAACGCCGGTATGCGCGATCGCCCTGCCGATCGGCAATTCCTGGCTGGAAAAGTTCGGAGGTATCTCAAAGGCTGTCGCAAAAACCGTCGTTTCGGTCGGTCCGTAGGCGTTCGTCAGCTTGCAGCCGGGATGACGGTCGAGAAAACGGCGCGCATGAACCGCCGAGCCGACGTCGCCGCCGAACAGGACATGGCGAAGCTTCGGCATATCGCCGTCCGCATGGTCGGCAAACACGTTGAAGAGCCCCGTCGTCAGAAACATGACGCTGACGCCGGTTTCGCGAATCAGGTTGCTGAGACGAGCGACGGAGAAGCTGGTGTCCGGCATACCGACAAGCGTGCAGCCGTTGAGCAAGGCTCCCCAGATTTCGAGGGTCGCTGCGTCGAAGGCGATCGTTGCGGTGTGGAGGACCACATCATCCGGCTGGAAATCGACATAGGTCTGATCCAGGACGACTCGGGAGATACTGCGATGCGCGATCGCGGTGCCTTTCGGCCGGCCCGTCGAGCCGGAGGTGTACATGACGTAGGCCAGGTCGTCGCCGCCGATCTTGACGGAAGGCTTCGGCTGCGGCGGGCGGATGGTCATTTCCGCGATGATCGCGCTGGCCTCGATGACCCGGCCGCGCATGCTGGGAACGACGCTGATCTTATCGCCATAGGCCGAATCGACGAAGACCACCTTCGGCTCGCATTCGCCGATGACATAATCGAGATGTTCGAGCGGAAAGGCGGGATCGAGCGGAAGATAGGCGCCACCCGCCTTGAGAATGGCGAGCTTGCAGATGATGGCATTGAGGCTGCGCGGCAGGAACAGGCCGATAATGTCAGCCTTGCGGACGCCGAGTTTCACGAGATAGGCGGCCAATGCGTCGGAGAGCCGATCGAGATCGCGGTAGCTAAGCGCCGTATCGCCGAAAACGACCGCCGTCGTGTGCGGCGTGGCTTGAGCCTGTTCACGCACCATGTCGTGAAGGTTGCGGTCTCGGTCGTAGTGCATGGCTACGGGAGAATTGGCTTTCTCTTCTAAATCGAAATCGATCATCGCTGTGCTCCGGGCTACGTTTGCTGACTGCGACGGCACGGTCTGCGTGCCCAATCGTCGTCAGCAGAATTTCACGCTGTCGGAAAATCACCAGTTGATCATTGGGATGACTGCCGTCCTCCACGAAAGTCTTAAGCCTTAGCCGACGTAGACATTTCGTCGGAAGCGACCGCCGAGGCGGTCGCGAGCTGTCCAAAAGCATTACGGGAAGAGGAAACCGAGTGCCTCACGCGCGAAAATACCCTGCGTCCCAAAGGGAGAAGGTTTCGATTCTGCGTTTATTGAAAGAGTGCAGGCTGAGACTGTCGCTGCAGAGAGAAGGCATGCAAACCAGGCGCCTACTTGAATTGGTAGGCCCTGACATAGTCGACAAACATGAAGGACGGATCCGGGGCCACCATGCTGGTGACGCCTTCGACGATGCCGAGATTCACAAGCATATACATCGGCTGGCGATGTTCCGGCAGGACCTTGGTCTTCCAAACGAACTTGCCGTCGAAATACATGCGTATGAAATCCGTATCGATCTTTACGCCATAGGTGTGCATGTCCGTTGGACTTGCTGTTCCAAAGACATTGATGCGCGAAAAATCGGAATCATGCTTTCCGCCGCGATGCCAGACATGCACGGTGGCGGAATAGGCGCCCGGCTTGTCACCATAATATTCCAGGACATCGATTTCGGCCGTGGATTTCGAGCGATCCTTGCCGATCAGCCAGAAGGCCGGCCAGACGCCGGGGCCGTCCGGCAGCCGGGCGCGCATTTCGAAATAGCCGTATTCCTGTGAAAAGCCGTCCCCCTTCGCATCGACCGAAGCGAGCAGACCGGAGCGCCACGCGCCCTTGCCGTCACGCGCCGCGGTGATGCGAAGCATGCCGTCTTGGATCGAGAAGGGGAAATCGCCTTTGGGATCCGTAAAGCGCGCGCCGCCGAAATCGCCGTTCCAGGGTGTATGCGCGATCCAGCGGGTGCCTGGCCCCCAGGGTGAGACGCTGAGACTATCGAAATTATCCTCGAAGGTCAGCGTCATCGCGCTGGTGTCGAGCGCGTCTCCCGTATCGCCCGCTTGCGCGGCCACGCCGCTGCCAAGCAGCGCGAGCGTCGCACCAAAGCCTGTACGGAGAAATCCGCGGCGGCCGACCGACCATTGTGGTCTATGTTTGAACGAGGTGTGATCCATGCTCCGACGCTAACGCAGCGGCATCTATCCGGTACAGAACCCATTTCGGTTTATGCCGTACCCCAAAGGGCTTAAGCGCGGCGGAAATACAAGCCAGCCAGCGCCGTGATAGTTTTTGTCCGGATGAAATAGACGATATTTCGGAGCGGACGGCATATGAATTTCATGGGTTTACTAACGTTTGTCGTCGGCATGGCCATGCTGGCCGCACCCGTTCGATGGTCGTTTACCGTCATGATTCTATCCACGGTGTTCGGCGCGGCTGCGGCCTTCAGCGTGCCCGGCCTTGGCGGCGCATCGGTTCTGGTGCCGAGCCTTTTCCTACTGTTCTTCGGCGTGCGCTTGTTCCTGGCCTATGGCGAAGGGCCGCTCTTTGCAGCTCTGGCGCCGCCGCGTCCCGGTTTCTGTCTTCTGGTGCTGACCGTCTTCGGTCTGACGACAGCAGTCTTTTTCCCGCGMCTGTTTCAGGGCATGACGGAGACGATGACCGTCGAGCGGTCGGTGGGCGGACGCAACTTCATTTCGCTAGTGCCGCTGAAGTTCTCGTCGAACAATATCACCCAATCCGTCTATGCGGTCGGTGGCCTGATCTGCTTTGCATCGACTTTTGCCTTMATTCGGAGAGGCGGCACTCCCACCAATTTGATCAACGGAATGCTGGTGGTTGCCAGCGTCAATCTGGGCTTCGCCCTTGCCGACATCATCACTTATTTCAGCCATACGGAATTCCTTCTCGGTTTCGTACGAACCGCCAACTACGCGCTGCTGACCAATGCCGAGAAAGGCGGATTGAAACGTATCTCCGGGACATTTCCCGAAGCGTCCGCCTTTGCCGATTTCACGCTTGTGCTCTTTGCGATGATCGCCAGCCTATGGCTTAGCGGCGTCCGGTCCCGCACCACCGGCATCATAGCCGGCCTGCTGCTGGTGGCCCTGATCCTTTCGACATCGGCGACAGCCCTCGTCGGTCTCGGCGTGGTCTTGCCGGTTCTTTGCCTGCAATCCTTCCTGGCCTCGCGCAGCGAACCCGGCACCGGGCGCCCCGTCATGATCGTCGCCATCATGGCCGCCATGCCGCTTGTCATTCTCTTCGTCCTGATCGCCATGCCCGATCTTGCCAACGGCCTGCACGACTTTCTCGATGAGATGCTGTTCTCGAAAGCCGACAGCCAGTCCGGGCGAGAACGCTTCATGTGGAATGCCATGGCCTACCAGACGTTTATCGACACGCTGGGCTTCGGCGCCGGATTGGGCAGCGCCCGCGCATCTAGCTTCGGCCTTGTACTGCTGTCCAATCTCGGCGTCATCGGTGCGCTGATCTTTGCGATCTTCGTGCTGCTGATCCTGAAAGCCGATACCCGGCCGGGGCGTATATCGTCCTCGGAAGCTGCAGCCGTCGCCCGGGCCGCCAAGGCCGGATTTATCACCGTGCTGGTGTCCGCCGCCACGTCGGGCACCGTCTATGACCTCGGGCTGATGTTCTATATTCTCGCAGGCAGCGTCTCCGCCCTCACGGTTCCATCTCCGGTGCGCGTAAGCGACGCGCCKGCGGCGGTGCGCATGCGACATATCGGTGTTTTGGGGAGATTGCAGTGAAGATCGTCGTATTCAACGTCAAATACAGCGAAAATCTTGGAGACGGTCTCCTGGCGCAATGCGTCGAGGCAGGCCTGACCAAGGACGCCGATCATATCGAGGTGGAGACGATCGATCTCGCCGGCCGGGAAGGTTTCGGCAGAGGTGGAAGTAGCGGCCGGCGCCAGCAGGCGCTGAAGGTGCTGCACCGGCTGCCCCCCTTCGCGCGACGCTGGGTGGTGAGCTATGTCCTCGGGCGCACGTTGCGAAAATTGCGAGGCCAATGGGATGCCAAGATCGCTGCCGCGAATGCGGTGGTGATTGGCGGCGGTAATCTCTTTCAGGATGACGATCTCAATTTTCCCTTGAAGGTCGGCACCGTGCTTGATTGCGTCCGGCGCCACAATCGGCCATTGGCGATCTACGCAGTCGGTGTCAGCGGCAATTGGTCCGCCCCGGCCTCGCGCCTCTTTGGCCGGCTGAAGCAGACCAATCTCGTGCATCTCTCGGTGCGCGACAGCTTCGCCCAAGACAGTTGGCGCCGGCACTTTCCTCACGGACCGGAAGCGAAGATCGTTCACGATCCGGGTTTGCTGACCCGCGCGCTCGTCAACGATGATTCCAGTCCGGTGTCACCGAGGCGCCAGCCGACCATCGGCCTCTGCGTAACGGAGCCGGTCATTCTGCAACGGCATGCCAGCCAGAAGGCCTCGGCCATTCCGCTGCAGGATATTGCCGAATATTGCGATCTCATTCGACTGCTGGTCCAGGATGGATACCGCGTTTGCCTGTTCTGCAACGGCGCCAGCGAGGACCAAATCTTCGCGCAACGCATAATGGATGAGGCCTCGATGCACCGCCTCACCAAATCCGGTGCGCTGCAACTCGCCCCACGCCCACGCGTGCCGGAAGAGCTGATCCGGATACTTCAGTCGACCGATGTCATCCTTGCTCACAGGCTGCATGCCTGTATCGCCGCCTATTCTCTGGGGATTCCCCATGTCGGGCTTGGCTGGGACAAGAAGGTCGAGGGCTTCTTCCGATCGGTTGGCCGGCAGTCCTACTTCCTCAATGGCAGCGGGACGTCCATCTCGGATATCGCCTCATCAATAAGGGCGGCTGATTCGGAAGGAATCGATTCGCTCCGCCATCGGGTGATTATGGCGGAGGCCGAAGCGGGAATCGCCGATATGCGTCGGAATCTCACCCGGAGGGATCAGAATATTGTCGTCGAGATGTCATCCGTAATACGAAATGATCATCAAGCGGCCGCCACGAATTAATACAAAGAAAATCCGGGGTAATTACCATGTATAAGGAGCGATGTTAGAAACTTTAATCACATGACGAGCAAATTAATCGCCATGCGATTTTGAAGAGAATCCACATAAGCAATATAGACTACGAGCCACGCCGAAAGTTGCGTGCTATATACTTGCCATACGTAACGTGATATACCTTCCAGGACAGGTTAATTGGAACCGTCCCGATATGGTATGTGGTTCGGGGGCATGTATGACAACGCAGGTTTCCATAGGGCGTCTTCAGACTTCGAGTCCTGATCTTTCCCGCCAGAAATCCGAGCTGACGGGCGGTATTCCGCGCACATATGCTCCCGGTGAAACCATCTACGATTATGAGGACGATACACCGCGTCTTCTTTTTCTCGTCAGCGGCTGGGCAGTTTCCAGCAAGATGCTGCCGAACGGTACGCGCATCGTCATCGAATTTGCGCTCCGCGGCGACATGATCTCAACACCTTCGGTAGAACTGGCGCGCGAGACGGTGCAGGCGATCTCCAAGGTCACCGTCATGGAGTTCCCGGATTTCACCTCGCATGCAACCCTGGACGTCTCTTCGCGGCTCTATCGCATCGTCCTCACCGAGATGATGCGGCGGCAAGCGCGCATGTCCGAGCGGCTCGCCAATATCGGCCGCCGCGACGCGCTGGAGCGCACCGGTCACCTACTGCTCGAGCTGGCCACCAGGCTCGGTCCCTCGCGACTGAAACCGAACTTCGACGGTTTCGAATGCCCGCTGACGCAAGCCGATATCGGCGATGCGGTCGGTCTGTCGACGGTACATATCAACCGTGTTCTCAGGGATATGAGGGTGGGCGGACTTCTATCGTTCCGCAACGGCATCGTCGAATTTCTTGACCGCCACAAGCTCGCGGAACTCGTCGATTTCGATGAAACCTATTTTGCGCCGCATATGATTTAAAGTGCGGCGCGAGCGCACTCGAGTTGTTTCAAGTCGATAACAATCGTGAGGCGAAATTTTTTAGAGTTTATTAACTTATGTTAATGTCCGCATAAATAGAATCAGCGATTATCCTTCTTGTGATCAGGTACACTACATTTCAAGGACAGGAGGAATGCTATGAGTCAACACGAAATTTATCGGTTTGGTTCGGTATATCTATTCAGTTACTTTGAAATAATACCTATTCATATGAATTCGGAAGAATAGAGGCCAAGTGTGGAGTAAGGAGTAACGGCCATGGACAGACAGTCTTTAGCGAATGAGAAATTTGGGACAGAAACTGCAACCCGTCTTATTTCAGTCCGCGCGTCGGATTCATTGCGGGCTTTCACCGCGGCAGGCGCGGTCAGCACCGACGAATGCGAGGACTATCTTCTACTCATCGATACTCGAGCCCTGGACAGAGAATGCCTGTCCCGGAGCCTGACCGAATATGACGAGAACATGAATATCGTCACCGTCGGATCCTTCGAGGAATGGCAGAAGCGCCGTATGCAGAGCGAACCGTCTGCCATTCTCTTCATGATCGGCGGGCGCAAGGTTTCGGATGCAGACGTCTGCGAGAAAATCTCCGCCCTTGCGGAAAGATTCAAGGCCAGCCCTGTTATTGTCGGGGCTGAGAGCGACGAGCTTGCGCAACTTCTCAAGGCGCTGGAATGCGGCGCTCGCGGTTACATTCCGACCAGTGTCGGGATCAATGTCGCCGCCGAAGCCGTAGCGCTCGCCCGGGCAGGCGGCGTGTTCGTGCCGGCCAGCAGCATTCTCGCAGCCAAGGAGGTCATCGCCTCCGTGACCAGCGGAACACGCTGCGCCGACAGTCTCTTTACGCCGCGTGAAGTCGTTGTTGCCGAAGCTCTTCGCCGCGGCAAGGCTAACAAGATCATCGCCTATGAAATGGACCTTTGCGAAAGCACGGTCAAAGTACATATCCGCAATATCATGAAGAAACTGAATGCGACGAACCGGACGGAAGTCGCCTATAAGATCAGGGAATTCGTGAGATAATATGAGCTTTGAATCAGCAAGCTTCGCCGGTGCCGTTTAAACGCGGCGCTGGCGAAATACGTTTTAGCCCCGAATATTCTGAATGCTTGAACTTGCAACCTCGCTCGCATTCTGCGGAATGGATTGCAGAAGCGTCTGTCTTGCCGAGGCAAGATGCGTACGACAAGCCCTGTCGATCCGCTCCGGATCGCGAGATTGCAACGCCTCGATATAGTCGAGATGTTCGATGATGGCGCGCGCATTGCGCTCCCGGGCAAAAGCCTTATTCCACTGATAGTGATAATGGAAGACGATGGCGATCGCGTCGTAGAAATCGGCGATGAAGCGATTGTTCGAAGCGCGGTGGATGAGAAGGTGGAACCGCTCGTCGAGCTGCGAGAAATCGCGAAAATGCTCGTCGAAATCGTCCTGCAAGTCATAATGCTCCCGCTGGATGGCCGCGAGATCGCTCCAAGCCGGATGCCCTGCCGGCAAGCGCCCGAACTCGGCGGCCGAATGCAGCTCGAACATTTCGCGCACCTCGGCAAGCTCAAGAGCGAATTCGCTCGTAAAACCCTTCAGGATCCAATGACTGTTCGGCCGCTTTTCGATCAGACCGAAACGGCTGAAGCGGATCAGGAACTCACGCACCACCGATGTTCCCGTGCCGATTTCGCGCGCCAGTTCCAGCTCGTTGATCTGCATGCCGGGCTGGGCTTCGTCGGAAAGGATGCGCAGCATGAAGCTGCGCTCGATAATGTTATGCAGCGAATTGGTTTCTTCTTCCGGAAAGAAATCGGCCTCGGTCGGCTGGCGCAACACTGTCTTTTGCCGCTTGTTCCAGCGGATGATGCCAGCGTCACTTAGACGCAGCAGAATGGCGCGCGCCGTGCTGCGGCTGATGCCGAGTTCGGCGGCAATTTCAGGCTCAGTCGGCAAGGCGGCGTCCAGCTTCAAGCCGGCGACGTAGCGATTGTACGCATCCTTGAAGAGCGTGTTTTGTCTCGCCATTTCCCCCTCTCTTATAGCTCGCAGCTCTGCATCGGCGACGATGTCTGAACCATGTTCGAATGGCAGTCAAATTCGCCGGATAGGCCGCGATAACGTCCACGCCTGTCGCGCACGACCTCCTCCCAGGTTGGCGTGCGATTTCCTCGTTGACACCAAAATGTTTATTGTAGATAAAAAACAAAATCAATCGGCGATGCGCTCAAAGCAAACGCCGAAAAGCAAGATTGCGCAGGGAGAGGACGTTGAACAGCCAACCTTGGATCCTTCTGTCGGAAGGCGACAATGTCGCGGTGGCGACGGCGGCGATTGCGGCTGGGGCTACGGTCGCCAACGGCGTTGTGACACGGGACAAGATCGATCCCGGTCATAAATTCGCTATTCAAGACATCGCCACCGGCATGCCCGTGGTGAAATACGGCCAGGCAATTGGCCGCACGACGGCCGACGTTAAGGCTGGCGATCATGTCCACAGCCACAACCTGCACTTCGAAAACGATCGCCTGGCGGCGACCGCCAATTCCGCGCCGGAAGCGGCAACGGCGGCCGACAAGGCTCGGACGTTCATGGGCTTTCGCCGTACTGACGGCCGGGCGGCAACGCGCAACTATGTCGGCATCATTGCCAGCGTGAACTGTTCCACCACGGTTTGCCGCGCCATCGCGGAAGAGGCAAACCGGACGCTCCTGCCCCATTATGACGGCATCGACGGTTTCGTGCCGATCGTTCACGACCAGGGCTGCGGCATGAGTTCGACCGGTGACGGCATGCAGACGCTGCATCGCACGCTTGCCGGCTATACGCGCCATGTGAATTTCGGCGGCGTGCTGATGATCGGCCTCGGCTGCGAGGTCAACCAGCTCACGCTTTATGGCCAGAGCGGCGCCGGCGCCAGCAAGCGGCACTTCAACATTCAGGATGCCGGCGGCTCGCGCCGTGCTGTGGCGCTTGCCATGGGTGTCCTCAAGGAGATCGCCGAGGAAGTCGGCCAGGCTCGTCGCGAGCCGATCTCGATCAGCGAAATCATCGTCGGCCTGCAATGCGGCGGTTCCGATGGCTTCTCCGGCATCACGGCAAATCCGGCGCTGGGTGCCGCCGCCGACCTGCTGGCGGCTGCCGGTGGCACGGCGATCCTGTCGGAAACCTCGGAAATCTATGGCGCGGAACATTTACTGCGCAGCCGTGCGGTCAGCGACTCGGTCGCCGCCAAGCTCGACGAGAAAATCGACTGGTGGGAAAAATATGTCGCTATGCACGGTGCCTCGCTCGACAACAATCCCTCGCCCGGCAACAAGCGCGGCGGGTTGACGACCATTCTGGAAAAGTCGCTCGGCGCCGTCGCCAAAGGCGGGCGCTCACCGCTGACCGCCGTTTACAGCTACGCCGAACGGGTAACGGACCACGGTCTCGTCTTTATGGACACGCCCGGTTATGATCCAGTTTCGGCAACCGGCCAGGTGGCGGGCGGAGCGAATATGATCGCCTTCACGACAGGTCGCGGCAGTTGTTTCGGCTCTCGCCCAGCGCCGTCCTTCAAGCTGTCGAGCAATTCGGCGCTTTACCGATCTATGGAAGAGGACATGGATATCGATTGCGGTACGATAGCCACCGGCGAAGCGACGATATCGGGCAAGGGCCGCGAGATCTTCGAACTGATCATCGAGATTGCATCGGGCAAGAAGACGAAAAGCGAAACCTTCGGCTATGGCGACAACGAATTCGTGCCCTGGCATCTCGGCGCGACGCTTTAAATAAGTAATGCATGCCATCACAAGGGAGAGGTGATGAAGAGGAGAAGAATCGGCAGGACAAGCCTGGAGGTCACCGAATTCAGTTTCGGGGCCGCAGCGCTCGGCGGTCTTTACCGCACCTGCCCTCGCGACCAGGCCATGAACACGCTGCAGGCAGCATGGGATAGCGGCATCCGCTATTTCGATGTTGCGCCTTGGTATGGCTTCGGGCTCGGCGAACGCCGTGTCGGCGATTTCCTGCGCGACCAGCCGGAAGACAGCTATGTCCTGTCGACCAAGGTCGGGCGGCTGATGCGGCCTGTTGCGAGCGACAAGGTGCCGAACTACGGCTATGTCGATCCCCTGCCCTTCGATGCGGATTACGACTACTCCTATGACGGCATCATGCGGTCGGTCGACTTCAGCTATGCCCGCCTCGGCCTCAACCGCATTGATATCCTCTACGTTCACGATATCGGCGGCTACACCCACGGCAAGGCGCTGAATGACCATCATCTCGGTCAGCTCCTACGCTCCGGCCTGAAGGCATTGGAAGAGCTGAAGTCGTCGGGCGCGATTAAGGCCTACGGCCTCGGCGTCAACGAGGTGCCCGTGTGCCTCGACGTCATGCATGAGGCGGACATCGATTGTATCCTGCTTGCCGGCCGCTATACGCTGCTCGACCGTTCGGCGGTGGCCGAGCTGCTGCCGCTCTGCGAGAAGAAGGGCACGTCACTTGTGGTTGGCGGCGTCTTCAATTCCGGCATTCTCGCGACCGGCCCCGTGCCCGGTTCGCATTTCGATTATCTTCCGGCGACGGCTGACATTCTGGCCAAGGTCGGGGCGATGGAGGACATCGCCCGCCGCCATGGCCTGCCGCTTGCCGCACCGGCGATCCAGTTTCCGCTCGGCCATCCGTCCGTGGCTTCGGTGCTGATCGGCACGGCGAAACCGGAAAGCCTCATCCGCAATATGCAGCTCGTGGAGCCTGAGCTTCCGGCCAGCCTCTATGCGGAATTCGAAGGATTGACCCTGGTCGCGCCACCTTTGGGAGATGAAGCCGTCCGGGTTTGAAAGAGAATAAGGAGCTATCGGGCCGCCGAGAGAGGCGGCTTCGAAGAGGAGGAAAGCCTGTTTTGGCGTGGATGGAACCGCGCATGATTCCGAAAAGTAGTGAAACCGCTTCGGATAAGATCATGCGCAGCAAATATCCCCGCGATGCGTGAGCCCGACAGGGGCTCACGATACCGAGCCGCAAGCGTTCAACGGCCGGTGTACAGGAGCAGAGCGCGTTGAGAGGAGAAATCAATGAACATCGCCAAATCCCTTCTGTCCCGCCGTACTTTTGCCGGTCTTGCCGGCGCGGCCATCATCGCAGTCGCCATGCCGGTGCAGTCCTTTGCTGCCGACGTGACCATTCCGATCATCGTCAAGGACACGACATCCTTCTATTGGCAGATCGTTCTCGCCGGCGCCCGCCAGGCGGGCAAGGATCTTGGCGTCAAGGTGCCGGAACTCGGCGCCCAGTCCGAATCCGACATCAACGGTCAGATCAGCATTCTCGAAAACGCCGTTGCCGGCAAACCGGCCGCCGTCGTGATCGCCCCGACCGAACGCAAAGCGCTCGGCAAGCCGGTGGATGAAGCCGCCAAGTCCGTGCCGGTCGTCGGCATCGACTCGGCCGCCGATTCCAAAGCCTTCGTATCGTTCCTGACGACCGACAACACAGCCGGCGGCCGCATCGCCGCTGACGGCCTTGCTGCTGCGATCAAGGGCATGACCGGCAAGGAAGAAGGCGAAGTCGCCATCATCACCAGCCTGCCGGGCGTCGGCTCGCTCGACCAGCGTCGCCAGGGCTTCCTGGACGAGGTTAAGAGCAAGTACCCTGGCCTGAAGGTCGTCGCCGATAAATATGCCGATGGTCAGGCCACGACCGGCCTCAACATCATGACCGACCTGATCACGGCCAATCCGAAGCTCGTCGGCGTCTTCGCCTCGAACCTGATCATGGCGCAGGGCGTTGGCCAGGCGATTGCCGAAAACAAGCTCGGCGACAAGATCAAGGTCATTGGCTTCGACAATGACGACAAGACCGTCGGCTTCCTGAAGTCCGGCGTTCTCGCTGGCCTCGTCGTTCAGGACCCCTATCGCATGGGTTATGACGGCATCAAGACGGCGCTCGCCGCCTCCAAGAAGGAAAAGGTMGAGGCTAACGTCGACACCGGCGCAAACCTCGTCACCAAGGCGAATATGAGCGATCCGAAGATCGACGCCCTGATCAATCCGAAGGTCAAGTAACGCGTTGAGGCCGCGCCTGGGAGACCGGGCGCGGCCTGTTTTCATTCCGGCTTTGCCTGGCCGGCTTTGCTTGGCCGGCTTTGTTTGGCCGGCTTCGTTTGCGCAGAGACGAACGGAGCGAATGCTCGCCTAAGGAGGAGACCCATGACGAACCTCGAAGAGATCAGTCATCGACACGATGACAATATCCGGACGGAAGCAAACCGCATTCCGGCGGGTTCGCCCATCCTCGAGCTCAGGGGGCTGCAGAAGCGCTATGGCTATGTCGAGGCGCTGAAGCCCGCGACGATCACCTTCCTGGCGGGCGAAATCCACGCCATCGTCGGTGAAAACGGCGCTGGCAAGTCAACCCTTATCAAGCTGCTGACCGGCGTCATTACCAGGACGGCAGGCGAGATATTCTGGTGTGGTCATCCGGTCGGACTTTCCAATCCGAACGAAGCGATCGCCCGCGGCATCAATGCCGTGCATCAGGAGGTCGTGCTCTGCCCCCATCTAACCGTTGCGGCCAATCTCTTTCTCGGCGATGAAGTCAATCGCCTGGGGCTGATGCGCAAGAAGCAGATGGAGAAGCTGGCACAGACCGTGCTGGACGATCTCGGCTTCGGCCTGCCGGCAGCCGCCTTGCTGAGCTCGCTCACCATCGGCCAGCAGCAACTTGTGGCCACCGCCCGCGCCGCGATGCGCGGCACGCAATTCCTGATCTTCGACGAGCCGACGGCCTATCTCACCCGCAAGGAATCGGCGCAGCTTTTCAAGCTGATCCGCCGCTTGCAGAGCGAGGGCGTCACCATCGTCTATATTAGTCACCGCATGGAAGAAGTCTTCGAACTGGCAGATCGCGTCTCGGTGCTGCGTGACGGCACCCATGTCGGCACGCGCGCCGTCGGCGAGACCAATGAAGACGAGTTGATCAAGCTGATGATCAACCGCTCGATCGAGCAGATCTATCACAAAGAAGAAATTCCGATCGGCGACACCATCCTGGAGACCCGCGGACTCTCAGGCCCCGGCTTCGAAAATGTCTCGCTGACCGTCAGGGCCGGAGAAATCGTCGGGCTCTATGGATTGATCGGCGCCGGCCGCAGTGAATTCGCGCTTGGGCTTTACGGCCGACAGCCGCTGTCCGCAGGCGAGATTTACTGGCAGGGCAGCAAGGTCGATATCCGCAACGAGCGCGACGCCATGAATCTCGGCATAGCGCTGGCGCCGGAAAGCCGCCGCGACCAGGGGCTTTGCCTCAACCTGCCGATCGGACTCAACATCAACCTGCCGGTATTCAAACGGCTGAGCCAGGGACCGATCATCAACAATAGCGGCGAAGCGGCCAATGCCGATAAGCAGATCCGCGATCTCAGTATCAAGACGCCAAGCCGGCGGGTTCTCGTTTCGGCCATGTCCGGCGGCAACCAGCAGAAGGTCGTCATCGGCAAGTGGCTCAGCCACGGCGCCAAGCTCTTCATTTTCGACGAGCCGACCGTGGGCGTCGATGTCGGCACCAAGGCGGAGATCTATCGGTTGTTCGCCAAGCTCTTGCGAGGTGGCGCGGGCATCATCGTCATCTCGTCCTACCTGCCTGAGGTCTACGAACTTGCCGACCGGCTGCATGTCTTCCGCCGCGGCCAGCTCGTCGCCAGCCATGATTTTCACGCCGCCACGCATGAGGAAGTCCTCGGCGAGGCGATCGGCGTCTGAACGACACATAAGATAAGAAAGAGGGAGAAAAACAATGGCCGCAAATACCACAGAGGGCCCCACCGTCGCGCCGCGGCGCAAGATGAATATCCTCTTCAGCTTGACGCTGATCCTTCTTCTTCTTGCTCTTTGGGTCGTTCTGGGCTTCTGGACCGACAAGTTCTGGACGCCGCTTAACATCACCAACCTGATGCGCCAAGGTTCGATGACGGCGATCCTGGCTCTCGGTCAGACCTTCGTCATCATCACCGCGGGCATCGATCTGTCTGTCGGTGCGATTGTCGGCTTCTGCACCGTCATCATCGCCTGGCTGCTGCAGGCCGGATTTCCGGTTTCCGCCGCCATTCTCATAACCCTGCTGTTCGGTGTGCTGATCGGCGCATTCCATGCCTTTGGCATCGTGCGCATGGGCCTGCCACCCTTCATCATCACGCTGGCGACGCTGACATCCTTGCGCGGCATCGGGCTGCTCATCACCAACGGCTCGACGATCAACATCGTCAACGACGATTTCACTAACTTCGCCGTCGCCGATTTCTTAGGCATTCCGAGCCTGTTCTGGATGGTCATCCTGGTGGCGATACCGGCCTTCATTTTCCTGCATCTCAGCCGCTGGGGCCGCTATCTCTTCGCCGTCGGTTCGAACCGTGAAGCTGCGCGTCTCTCCGGTGTCAACGTCACCTGGATGATCTACCTCGCTTATATCCTGTCGGGCACCTGCGCCGCTTTCGTCGGCGTCCTGCTCGCCTCGCGCATAGCCATCGGCAATGCGACACAGGCAGATGGCTGGGAATTGCAGGCGATCGCCTCCTCGGTCATCGGCGGCACCAGCCTTTTCGGCGCGGTCGGCTCCGTCTACGGCCCGCTGATCGGTGCGTTCATCCTGGCCACGATCAACAACGGCGCCAACCTGCTGAATTTGAATTCATTCTGGCAGCGCATCATCACCGGCGTGCTGATCATCGTAATCGTCTATTTCGATCAGTTGCGCCGCCGTCGCCTCTAAAGGTATTCGACAACAGTCTCTCGCGGATGGCATGCTAAAAGCGTACCATTCGCTTCTGTTGTAGGAGACACAATGGCTCCAGTTGAAAAAATGACGATCGCTCTAACACCCGAGATGGCTGGATTTATCCGTAATGCCGTGGAGGCGGGTGACTATGCGTCGACCAGTGACGCAATTCGGGAGGCAGTCCGTGAGTGGCAGGAGCGTCGCGATTTGCTTGGTTACACGATAGAGGAATTGCGGGATCTCGTGAATGATGGCTTGGCCAGTGGCCCAAGCGCGCACGAGTCTATGGCAGATGTAAAAGCTGAGGCACGACGAAGATTGCAGGCGACGGTCGAAAAGACCCGCTGATCATGCTGCCAATAAAGCGAACAAGCCGCGCCGATGAAGATCTGATTTCCATCTGGCTGGAGATCGCGGAGAACAATCCCGTCGCCGCCGACCGTATCCTTGATGCAATAGAGAGCCGCCGGCTCCAGCTCGCCTCTCACCCTTTTTCCGGCCTCGCTCGAAATGATATCGGCTCGGGGATTCGCCATTTGGTCGTCGGGAGCTACCTTACTCTGTATCGTATTGCCGACGATCGTATCGATATCGTCAGGGTGCTGCATGGTCGGCGTAAAATCACCCGAAAAACAATAGAGGATGAAGGGAGTTCCGGTCGCTAGCCTCTGGTCTGTTTCCGATCGGCACACCTGGCTCTTCGATATCTGCACTCGAACCACATCCGACATTAGATCGAAACCAAGGTTTGATCATCGGTCACGCCGGAGATGGGCGTGACCTTTGCCAGCTCAAATTCCGCAACAGGTTCCGCAGCGGCTTTTCGACCGCTTCGTAGGCGCACACACCCAGCAAAGTGCCCGAGATGACGCTGAGGAATGTCGCGACGTCGTAGGGCATTTGCGTGGACGCAACCATCTTTATAACCACCGAGATCGCCAGCGTGTGCCAGAGATAGATCGAATAAGAGCTATTGCCGAGATAGGTGAGCAGCGGGATGTTCGGCAGCTTTCCGTTTCGTTCCAGCGATACCATACCAAGCACGAGTGCCACGGCGAGCGGTCCGCAGGTCAGTTCGTTGAAGTCGAGGCCGATGAGCTCAATGGCGGCAAAACCCGCCAACGCGGCGGCGACCAGGGCAAGGCCGAGACCGGCGCCCGGTATCTTCCCCGCTAGCCACAGCCGACCAAGGACTGCGCCGGCGACKAATTCCAGGATGATCGGGCGCGTATAAGTGAGCAGCAGGGAGGATTGCGGATTGAAAATGCTGCCGGCGATGACGAAGGCAAGGAAAATGCCGGCCATGCTCGCAAGCTGCAGACGGCGCGGCAACAACAAGGTCGCGGCGAAGATGACGTAGAAGAACATCTCGAAATCCAACGTCCAACCCTGCACGAGGACCGGCCAGATTTCGCCGCTGCTCGGCGAGCGCATCGGAATGAAAAACAGCGAGGCCAAGGTATGCATGGCCGTCAGCTTCATGTTCGGAAACAGGCCGGCGAGACCGCCTGCAACCATGATGCCGGTGACGATCCAGTAAGACGGCGCGATGCGCTGCACGCGATCGATCAAGAAGCGCATCGGCGTCACCGGACGGCGCTCGCTCATCGTCCACATGATGAAACCGCTGATGACGAAAAACACGTCGACGCCGGCTGCCCCGATGCGGAAATGGCTGCCGGTACGCTCTGCGGCGTGGAACAGGACCACGGCAAGAGCGGCAAAGCCGCGCAGATATTGAATGCCATAGAGGGTCTTCATCTGCTGATCCGCGGCTCCCAATTCATCGATGGCACAAACTCCATCCGATCGTCGGGAACAAGCGGAGCGGCCTTTGGCGCCCGCGTCTTCATCGTCAGCTTGCCCGCCGTGAAATAGAACAGGAACGAGCCGACATGGTATGGATTGAGGATGTCGATCTCGACGAAGGCGCGGATCAGAAGCAGCGTCGCAACGCCGAGTAGGACATAGGATTCATCATTTCTGATGTCGCTCAGGAACCGCTTGATATGGCCGATAACGGCGGTGAGCAGGATCGCAATGAGCAGGCAGACGCCGATCAGGCCGGTCTCGACGGTTGTTTCGATGAAGGTGTTGTGGAAATGGAAGCCAGCGCGGGAGGCGATGTAGAATTCGTCCCACAAGCGCTCCGGCTCCGAAAAGCCCTGGACCCAATAGGCTTGGTAGCCGACGCCGAAGAACGGATGCTGCCAGATCGCTTCGATGCCCTGTTGCCACAAATAGGTGCGACCCGTCAGTGTCGAGTCCTTGCCGAAGGCACCGAGGACGAGATCGACGCCACCGAAATTGATACCGGCGACAGCGACCGCCAAACCGGTTACGGCCAAAACTGCAAACAGCCTCTTCCGCTGCCGAGGCGACAGGAACAGGATGCCCCGCATGCCGATACTGAGCACGACGACCAATCCTGTGGTCAAAACCGAGGTCGCCGATTGCGAGGCGAGCAGGCAGTAGGCGGACAATAGGCCGGCAATACCACCGCCCAGCAGCCAGATGCGGCGCTCGCCGAGGATGAAGACGGCGGCGAAGGCGAAATAAATGCCAAGCGAGGCGTAGAAGCCGAGCTGGTTCTTCGAGTCGAAGGCGCCGACGAAGCTATAGGTGCCGTCGAGCGGGTCATAGGCGTAGTAGCCGAAGAGGATCGAATAGAGCAGCACGAGGCCCACGCCGGCAATACCGCCGCGCGTAAGTGTGCGGATATCCAGCGTGCGCATGGCGATCAGTGCGCAAATGATATGCGTCATGTACTGGATCGCAGCGCGGGCCGTAATGGATGGCACGGCAGACCAGAAGATCGACAGACAGGTGAACACGCCGAAGGCAAAGAGCCAGAGCTGCTTTTGATAGTTACCGAGCGTGCTTCGGTAGCCGATCAGGACCAGCGGAAACCAGAGGCCATAATAGGCAAGTATAGAGGCCTGCCCGAAGCGGGAGGAATAAGCGAAGACGAAGAAAGAGAGCGCAACCGCCACCATACCGTAGGTGGCGTTGCTCCCTGGACGAATAAAGGTCGATTTCGCGATCTGCATCGACCCTCCTTAACGCATGGCAAGCCCGGTGCTGACCTTGATGAGGTCGCCGGGCAGAACCTTGGTGTTCTCGTCGGCCTGAATTTCCTTCGTCTGGCCGTTGTCATCGCGCACGATGGTGTAGACGATGTTGACGTCCTGCCCATGGGCATCAACATTGCTGGCATCGGCCGATTGCGCGATTGCTTCCTGCATCAATGCCTGGCTCGTGGAGAGCTTGAGCTGCAGGGTTTCCAACTGGGTGTCTGTGTCCTGCATATCCTGCGCAAGCGAGTTTTGCCAATCGTTGCGCAGTGTCGTTTCATCCTGGTCGGCCTTGCTGATGCTCTGCTTGGCGTTCAGCGATGCCGTGTCGGTATCCAGCAAATTGGTCTCGACGTCGGAGGCGCGCTGTTCGGCCGAGATCCTGCGGGATGCAAGTTCCAACCCTCTTTCGGCGAGGCTCTCGACCTTGTCGCGGTCAGCCTTTGCGAGGTCAAGCTGGCGGCTCAGCGTATCGGTCTTCTTTCCGAGCGCCTCGACTTCGCTTTGCAGCAGCACTTTCAAGTCCGCCAGGGCCTGCAATTGCGTCTTCATGCGCTGACTGCGCGATTTCATCAGAGCGTCTTCGCTGGCGAGCAGGTCGGCCGATTGCGGCAATTTCTGCAGCTCCGGCGGAACATCGATCTGATCTTTACCGGCAAGCTCCGCCAGCAGGCGCGCCTTGCGTATCAGCAGGCGTCCACGCTCCGCCATCAGGACGACGGCATCGCCCTTGGCGTTGATGTAATCACGGGCAAAGCGCTGGCCGGCATCGGCACGGTGCAGGCCACCGCCGAGGCTGACTGCCTTGAGCACAGTGAGGCTGGGTACAAAAGGATACTGGCCCGGATTCTGAACCTCGCCACTGAGATAGATAGGCCGGAATTGCGAAAGCTCTACGGAAGCCGAAGGGCGATCGCGCAGGCCGAATTGTTTTTGCAGCCCAATGCCGATCGCTTCGGCAATCTCGTCGGTCGTCTTGCCGCTCGCCGGCATATCACCAATGAAGGGGATGGAAACCGCGCCGGACGGGCCGACCGTGTAATCACCCGAGATCATCGACCAGTCGCGGACGGAGCCCTCCGCGGTCTGCCATTCGGCAACGCGAATGTGCAGTTTGTCCATGACCCCCAGATGGTATCCAGGAAGACTATCGGCATGGGCGTTACCCGATACCATGCACAGGCTGAGAACCATAAGAGCTGCGCAACGAAAAGGTGTGGCCGTGCCAACGGACTTACCAGGAGACTGAATTTCAATCATGCAGGATCTTCCCTGTTATTGGATTGCAGCCCCGCAATGCGGGGAAACCGCAGGCATCTCCCTGCGGTATCTGCGTTCGCCATCAGTAGCTGCCGCGCGATAGGCAGACCGCAGGAATGGTTTTGGCGATGATGACCACGTCGCTGCTCAGAGACCAGTTCTTGACGTAGTGGGTGTCGAAGGCGACACGGCTGGCATAGGACACGTCGTTACGACCGCTCACCTGCCAGAGGCCCGTCAGGCCGGGGCGGGATTGGAGGTAGTAGATCGCAGCGTGTTCGTAGAGCTCCAGCTCGTCTTCGACGACAGGACGTGGGCCGACGACGCTCATTTCACCGCGAATGATATTGATGAGCTGCGGCAATTCGTCGAGGCTGAGTTTGCGAAGCACCGCGCCGACAAGGGTGACGCGGGGGTCGTCTTGCAGTTTGCGTGTTGCACGCCATTCTTCCATTGCTCTGGGATTGGCCTGGAGATAGGCCTTCAGAACCTTGTCGCCATCGACGACCATGGTACGGAACTTAAGGCAACGGAAGGTCTTGCCGTTATGTCCGATGCGGCGGTGTCCGTAAAACGCGGGACCCCGATCCGAAAGTTTTACCAGGAGCATAAGCATAAGGAAGATGGGGCTGATGAAAATCAGCGCCGTTAATGCAGTGGTGACGTCGAACGTCCTCTTCAGGAATCCACCTGTTGGCGGAAAGACGTCACGTTCCGGAGCGCTGAAAAAAGCCGATGTGGCCGATCTCGTCGCAGACTTCATAGAGATGACTCCATTCATGTTGGCGAATTGGTCGGAAATGTCTCGGTCGCCTAGTTAGGGCTATGCAGTGAGGAGTGTAGGTGGGGATTATGATTTTTTAAGCCAAATTTTTGTGGCAGTGCGAAATCGCAGCGGGGTTTTACCCCAGATGCATTAGAATTCCTAAGTTTAGATGTTTCTTATATAAATTTTATACTAAAGAATGTATTGTATAGACGGCTAAAAAATGCGCTTCTTACGTTACGTATGGCGGCCGGAGAGAATGTTAACGGCTATTAAGGCTAGTTTGTTCATCCCCTCTTGTCGGAATAGGCTTTGCTCGCTCTTGAGCGTTCATGCGCAATCTTGATTTTCCAAGGAAAATATTGCGCTGCAACACCATATTGCGACGCACATATTGGCAGTCGCGACGGCCGAACTTTGTAACAAAAGTTGATTGAATTGATTAAATTCCGAGGCAATCGCATGAGATAGCCATGATCATTAAAATTGTATGCATTCCTAAACGCGACAACTTTAATGCGAACTTTAAAAAAAGACAAAAGACATGGGCCGCAATTGCACGTATTATGGAGGAGTAGTTTTAACGGGTGATGCGCTAAAGTCATATTCGTTCGTAATCGTAATAGACCGCCTAGGTTTGGTTGAATCTAAAGGATTCATTAAATATATTTGGCTCGTGGGTCTATTTTGGGAGGCAAGACCTTGATCGCTCTTTTCCTTTTGACTGCGCGGAGGAGGTAACGTCATGTATGCACCACGCGTTTTCATCAGTATGGTCGGTGCTCTGGCCGTATTTGCCATCGCAACCTATTTCCTGACGCAATCTCTTTCGACCACTTTGATCGAAACGGTGATTTGCGCCGTGCTGCTGCAGATTGGTTACTTTATCGGTATTCTCTTCCTGGTGTGGAAGGAACGGAGCGCCAGAGCGGCGTTGCTGAATCAAGATGCGGCGGCAACGTCGTTGCGTGACGGCGACAAGGTCACCGGCCTGTCCGCTTCAAATCTCAATCGCTCTGAGCCTTTCAACCCCTAAGGTCGCCATCAGGCGCATCTTTTGACGCTCGTGTGGTTGCCGATGGCTGTCGCCGTCCTAAGTCTCCGGCAGAATAATGGAGGCTGACGTGACTGACAGTGCCGAAAACAATGTCTGTGTAATTATTGCCGCGAAGAATGCCAGCGACACCATTGGCCTTGCCGTCGCTTCCGCACTTCGCGAGCCCGAGGTGGCTGAAGTCGTCGTCATCGACGATGGCTCGACAGATAGCACCGCTGCCTCCGCCAACCTCGCCGACGACGGCAGCGGACGCCTGAGCATCCATGAGTTCGAGAAAAATCGTGGCCCGGCGGCAGCACGCAATCATGCGATCGAGGTTTCGCGCGCCCCCCTGATCAGCATCCTCGATGCCGACGATTTCTTTTTCCCGGGACGGTTCAGGCCGTTGCTCGCAGCCGATGATTGGGATTTCGTCGCCGACAACATCGCCTTCGTCAATGCCGATACGGTTCCCGACGCCGCTACGATGCTCGATCATTTCGATCCGAAGCCACGTTTCCTCGATCTGGTCGCTTTTGTCGAAGGCAATATTTCGAAGCGCGGCGTCCGACGCGGCGAGATCGGTTTCCTGAAGCCGCTGATGCGCCGATCGTTTTTGGACGCTCACGGCCTGCGCTACAACGAAGCTCTGCGTCTCGGTGAGGATTACGATCTCTATGTGCGGGCGCTTGCCAAGGCTGCACGCTACAAGGTCATTCATAGCTGCGGTTATGCCGCCGTGGTGCGCAGTAACTCGCTGAGCGGCCGGCACCGCACGGAAGATCTGCATCGGCTCTATGAAGCCGATCGGGCGATCCTCGCCGGCGGCGGTCTGTCTACGGCCGATGCGGCCGCCATCCGTCGCCATGAGCAGCATGTTCGCAGCCGCTACGAGCTACGGCGCTTTCTCGATATCAAGGGACAATCGGGCCTGGCTGCAGCAGCGTCTTACGCATTGGGCAACCCTACCGCCATTCCGGCCATTGCCGGCGGCATTCTCGCCGATAAGACGGAGCGTTTTCGCAAAGGCGGCAGTGCCCCGATTGCGCATTCGGGAACGAACGGCCTGCGCTATCTGCTACAGGCCGCTCCTGAATAATTCTTCCCGATATCAGAAGTAGTCGCGCTGCACGCCTCCGAGAACGTCGAAGAGGCGTTGCTTGCGGCCGGCCAATGCCGCGTCGGCACTCAGTTGCGGCTTGGCCTTGCTCGCCTGCCAAAGCGCCAGCGCCGAGGGCACGGCGAGCGCCTGTTTCGCCATCACTCGGAGACGGGTCTGCTCGGGGTCGGCGAGCACCACAGTACCCCCATGCCGGTGCTTCTCCAGCTCCTCGGTGGCCCGCTCGTCTCGTTGGAAACCGACACCCCAGAACCGGGCACCCTTGGCGATCGCTTCTGCGCGGGTGGAAACCGGAACGTGCTTTGGCGCATAGGTGACGCCGAGAGAGTGGGCCCAGTCGTTCCATTTGAAGCTGTTGATCGCTCGTGACGTGCTGACGGCGATCCACGGCACGCGGAAGGCGTCGGCAAGGATCGCGCCGTGCATGGACTCGGCGACGATCAGCTCGGACGTCGCGATCTCGCGGATGACTGCCTTGGCCTCGCCGCGCGGGTCGAGATAGGAGAGGCCGACAGTCTTGCAGATCTCCGGCCAAATCCCGGCCGCCGCCGACTCCCAATGCGGAACGAAGGTACGGCGATTGGTTTTCGGCAGGTTTTTGAATTCCGGCATTTCGGTCACCATCACTGCCGGGTCGACGATGCCCATGTCCGCTGGGAGGCCGACTTTTTCAGCCGTCAGGGGGCCGCGCACGCTGCGGATGTCCCACTTGGTCTTGTCGCCCATATTGGGAAGCGAGCCATAGCCGAAGCCGCTGCCGATCACGAGCTTATGGCCGTCGAGCGGCAGGATCAGGGTGTTGAGAACGGTGCCGACACCGACCAGCAGTGTTTCTTCGTGAACATCGCGCAGGCCGGGGAGCAGGAAATCCCAGAGCCAGAGATTAAGATCGTCACCGAAATTGCCATGGGTGGATTCCCAGTGGAACGGCTTCATGCAGGTCTCCTTGGTGTTTTAGATAGTAGCTGAACACACCTTGGCTCTTGAGGAATAGGCATGAACAACTTTGCTGCAGTGCGAAAACTAGGGCGCAAGCTTGCCCGCGGCAAGTTGCACCGCACTCTGCAATATTGCGGGGTCGCGCCAAGCCCATTTCGCCAACAGTCCAAGTTGCGGCAAGCGGCGGCGGCGCAACTGCTTTGCCTGGCTCCAAAGGGCCTGTTTGCGAGCGCGATTTTTGTAGGCGCGAATGGTCGCAATGTCCTGCGGCCGGCGCAAAAACCGCTGTTCCAGCGTGTTAAGCGCCGTCCAGGTGTTGAACTGCTGGCGCAGGAATTGCGGTGAATCATTGTCGATGCTGTGAAAGATATTGATGCCCTCGCCGCGCAGCGCGCCGGTATCTTCGCAAAGCAACACGCGTTTGGCAGCGAGCATGCAGTCGCAGAAAAACAGCACATCCTCCGCCGCCAGCCGCAAGGCGGCTTCGAAGCGGATTTTCTCGAATAGCGGCCGGCCGATCACCATGCAGGAGAGATGCAGAAAGCTCCAATCTTTGAGCATAACGCTGGCGATATCGGGAATTTCGATCAGGGACGGCGTTTGGGAGAGACGGGTCGCATCGACCGATTTCGCCAGTTCCGCCATACTGAAATGGTAGAAAAACTCCTCGCCGCCATCGATCGAGTCCCAATAGCAATCGGCATCGTGCCGCGTCAGGGCCTCGAAGGCGTTGCCGAGATGTTGCGGCGCCCATTCATCGTCAGAATCGAGGAAGGCGACGAAGCGGCTTGAAGCCGGCACATTGTCGAGGCCGGTATTGCGGGCGCCGCCCGGTCCTGCATTGGCCTGACGGATGACCCGAATTCGCGCGCGATCTTCATCGCTAAGTGACAGAAGCTCGTTTTCCGCCGGAAGCGGCGATTCATCGTCGACGATGAGAATATCGAAATCCTGAAACACTTGCTTCGATATTGACGTTAATGCCCGCTGCAGAATGCCTGTCTGCTTCTGGTAGAAGGGAATAACGATCGTAATTGACGCCATTTTCTCGCCTTTACGGTTTCAACAAAGAATTTCCGGCCCCCTTTCGCGGGGGCGCGGCTATGCGCTTTTCGACAATCTCCATCGCGGATTTTCGGCCGGTCCCAAGGGGACAGGCTGTCGCCGTGGCCTCAACAGTTAGGGCCCGTTCCGTTCCGAACAATGTCGGACGGCGCGTTTTCTCAAAGACAGTGCATCACCATCGTCAATATTCGGGGGCTGTCTCTCAGCAGCCGACGGATAATTGCCGCGTTCGTTACTGGCTGTCGAGCTTCTTTGCGCTCATAATCGGTGCCCACGCGTAAACACAATCAATAGGCGCGTTAGTCTATTCGTACTTTCTCAATTAAATTGCATTATCGCCCTATTTTGATCATGATTGATGACGGAATCTGCGGCAGTGCAAAAAAATCCTCGGCCGGTGGAAAAAAATTTGGTGCTGCCACAGCGTGTAATTCCCTGCCGCTTTCGGAATATTCCACCATCCTTAAAACCATTTAATACCAAATACCTATATCGGAATTAATCCGATTGAATTAGATGTTTCTCCATCTCTTTTGAGGGGTCGGCGAGGCCCTATACCCCGGTTTTTTGCTGCAGTGCCATATTTCCTTTCGGGAGAGCGCCCTAGCTTACGTCTGCGGGCTCTAGTCTGCTCTAGTTGAAACGGCTGCAAGGGGGGAGCGGTCTCAAAAAGGGGTGACAGATATCGTGGATGTGACTGCCAACGTGTCTTCACGGATCAATCTCATGCGCATAGTGCTCATCTCGGGCATCGTATTTGTACATATCCCGTTCGACACGGATTCCAGCCCATTCAACGGCGCCTATGGCCTCTTTGATTGGCTTCGAGTTTTCCTGCGCGACAGCTTGTTTCGCGTGGGAGTTCCCTGCCTGAGTGCCATTTCCGGCTATCTGCTTTTCCGTCACGGAGAGGCTTCGCTGGATTATGGCAAGACCATTCGCCGTAAGACAAGGACTGTCCTCCTGCCATTTCTGTTGTGGAACACCGCCTTCTTTCTGTTCGTGCTGCTCCTGCAGAACCGCGGCATCGGCGACGGCTATCTGCCGGACCTGACGAATGCCAGCCCGCGCACGCTCGCCACACTTCTGTTCGCCACAGAAGGTGCGCCGATTGATTTGCCGCTCTATTTCTTGCGCGATCTCTTCGTTTGCATCCTGATCTCGCCGCTGCTGGCCATGTTGATCCGTCGCTATCCGCTGCCGACGCTCACATTTTTGCTGCTGCTTGCGGCGTTGCCGGTATCGCTCGGGATCGTGCTTCGGAACTCCATCCTCTTCAGCTTCAGCTTCGGTATCTATCTCAGCCTTTATCGCATCAACCTGACGATCATCGACCGATACGCGGCTCCCATCGGCGCAGCCTTTCTCGCACTCACGGCTCTTTGGGCGACAGGGGCCTATGTGACCGCGCCGGAGCAGCCCGCGTGGCTCCAATTCAGCCGAGATGTGATGGTGCTTGCCGGTATTCCAGGTTTCTGGGCGCTTTCGGCGATCCTGATCAAGAACAGGCTCGCTCAGCGACTGGCAGCCACAGGCGGCTTGAGCTTTTGGATCTTCTGCGCCCACCACCCGGTGCTGTTGAGCCTCTGGATTCTGTGGAACCGCACAGGCGCGGATCTCTACCCCGTCTTCTACCTGCTGGCCGCCGCCATCACGCTGACGGTGCTGCCATTGACCAACGGCATGGCGCGCTCCGCCCTGCCCTCCTTCTACAATCTGCTGACCGGCAGCCGCATGCGGCCGCAGGCCGAAGCCCTGGCCGTCGGCGGCCGGCGGGCGACTTCCGAGTAAAGGTGACATATGACGAAACAGATCTTTGATACGCTAAGACCCAGCCTTGTTTCCTTTGCCCTTTTGAGCGCGGCCCTTATCCCTTGCGCGGCCCTCGCCCAGGAGGATCAGCCGAACGGCAAGTCTTTCGTCGACAAATTCGACAAGATCGACAGCGGCCGTTGGTATATCTCGGACGGCTGGAACAACGGCCCGCACCAGAATTGCACCTGGTCGAAGAAGCAGGTCAGTGTCGAAGGCGGCAGGCTGCAAATTAAATTCACCCAGGGCAAAACCGGCCAACGCGACTATGCCTGCGGCGAAATCCAGACGACCAAGACCTATGGCTACGGCACCTATGAGGCGCGTTATCGCACCGCGACCGGCCCCGGCCTCAATTCGGCTTTCTTCACCTATATCGGTCCGACCGACAAGAAGCCTCACGACGAGATCGATTTCGAAGTGCTGGGCAAGAACTCCGCACAGGTTCAGGTCAATCAATATATCGGTGCCAAAGGCGGCAATGAGAAACTCGTCCCGGTCGCCGGCAGCGCCGATCAGGGCTTTAACGACTATGCTTTCGTCTGGGAGAAGGATCGGCTTCGCTATTACCTGAACGGCAAGCTCGTTCAGGAAGTTACCGATCCGTCGAAGATTCCGACGCATGCCCAGAAGATTTTCTTCAGCCTCTGGGGCACGGACACGCTGAGCGGCTGGATGGGCAAGTTCGCCTACAGCGGCGGGCCGGCGACCATGCAGATCGAGCGCGTTGCCTTCACGGCGGCCGGTGACAAGTGCCAATTCCCGGAATCGATCGCCTGCAAGCTCAACTGAAACATTCCGGCCGCGAGGCGGATTTCGCGGCCGGAGCAAATGAACCCGATGCAACACGAACGAAACGAGGCGCCTGGCTTCCGGCCAGGCACGAAAGCGAAAGTTTTCATGCTGCATATTCTTTATTTCGTCCACGATCTCGCCGATCCTGCCATCCGCAGGCGCGTGCTGATGCTGCAGGCAGGTGGGGCGAAGGTAACGCTGGCGGGCTTTCGGCGCGATGACAACGCGTTGGCGGCCATTCACGGTGTCGAGCCGATCGAACTCGGCCGGACGCGCGACGCGCAGTTCGCGCAGCGTATCGCCGCCGTTGCCAAGTCCGCGATGCAACTGCGCGGATTGCTGCGCTCGGTCGAAAAGCCGGATGTGATCATCGGCCGCAATCTTGAAATGCTGGCCGTGGCCAAGCGCGCCAAATCCATCTTCGGCGGCGATATGCCTGTTGTCTACGAGTGCCTCGACATTCACCGGCTGCTGCTGCGCAATGATATCTTTGGCGGTGCTCTTCGTGGCGTTGAGCGTCATTTCGGCGCGGACGCGGCACTGCTGCTGACCAGCTCGCCGGCCTTCGTCGAGCATTATTTCCGCGCTCGCTCCGGCCTCGACCTGCCGATCGTCCTTCTCGAGAACAAGGTCCTGGCGCTCGACGGTATCGGCGCTGAGATCGTCAACGCTCCCAGACTGCCGGCGAACGGCGAACCCTGGAAGATCGGTTGGTTTGGCGCGCTTCGGTGCCGCAAGTCGCTGGAATTGCTCGCAGATTTTTCGTGCCGCATGGAAGGTCGCTTCGAGATCGTCTTGCGTGGCCGGCCGGCTCATTCGGAGTTCGATGATTTCGACGTCTTTGTACGCGATGCGCCTTTCATGCATTTCGGCGGTCCCTATAAAAACCCCGAGGACCTCGCTGCGATCTACGGTGAGGTGCAGTTCTCCTGGGCGATCGACTTCTTCGAAGAGGGACTGAATTCCAGTTGGCTGTTGCCGAACCGTCTCTATGAGGGCGGCCTGCATGGCGCCGTGCCGATCGCCGTCGATGGCACCGAGACCGCACGGTTCCTGGCAAAGCGGAAAATCGGGCTGACGCTCGACGAGCCGGATGCTGCGCGCCTCGTCGCTCTTCTGGGCGATATGAATGAGGAACGCTACCTCGCTGCGTTCAACGCCTTGGCCGCACAGGACCGCAGGCAGTGGATGACCGATCGCGCCGAATGCCGCGGATTGGTGCAGCGGCTGGCTTCCCTTACCCACGCCGGCGAGCAAACCGCCGAATTACAGACCGTCCCACAACTGCATCGCAATAGAGGTGGATTGCAATGAAGACCGGAATTCCCATGGATATGCGTTGCTTGATCGTTATCCCGTGCCTCAATGAGGAGAAGCATATCGAGCCGCTGATTGCCAAGCTCGGCCGTGCTCTGGACGAACTTGATGCCCGCATCGTGGTTGCCGATGGCGGCAGCACAGACAGAACCCGCGACATTGTCAGGGAGATCGCCGCAGTCGATCCGCGCATTCTCCTTCTCGACAATCCGAAGCGGCTGCAAAGTGCTGCGATCAACCTCGCGATCGAAACCCTGGGCAACGACTACGACTATCTCATCCGCATCGACGCCCATGGCGACTATCCGGACGACTACTGCCAGATACTGGCGCAGGAAGCGTCCGCCACCGGCGCGGATTCCGTTGTCGTTGCGATGCGCACCATGGGCTTCAGCGCCTTCCAGAAGGCGACGGCAGTGGCGCAGAATTCAAAGCTCGGCAATGGCGGCTCGAAGCATCGCGAAGGCGCCAAGGGGCATTGGGCCGATCACGGCCATCACGCTCTGATGCGCGTTGCTGCCTACCGCGCAGTCGGTGGCTACGACGAAGCCTTCAGCCATAACGAGGATGCTGAGCTCGACTATCGCCTGCGCAAAGCCGGCTATCGCATCTGGCTCACCGACAAGACGGCGATGACCTATTATCCGCGTTCCAGCGTTCCGACGCTTTTCCGGCAGTATCTCGGCTATGGCCGCGGCCGGGCGCGCAATATCCTCAAGCACCGCAGCATGCCGAGCGTCCGCCAGATGCTGCCGCTGGCCGTAGTGCCGATCTTCGTCGGCGCGTTTCTGGCGATCCTCAATTGGATCGCGGTCGTTCCGATCAGCCTTTGGGCTTTCGCCTGCGTGGCCTATGGCTTCTGGATCGCACTTGGCGAGCGGAATCCGTATGGACCTCTCGCCGCCATCTCGGCCATGGTCATGCATTTTGCTTGGTCGATGGGCTTCTGGATGGAAGTCTTCAGCTGCCGTGCACGCAAGGTGGTGTCATGACGCGGAACCCCGAGCGCCGATCCGTGAGGATCGATATCGCCGTCTGCACCTATCGTCGCGCCGAGCTGGACCAAACGCTGTTGTCGCTGGCGGTCTTGACCGTTCCGGCAGGCACTGCCGTCCGTATCATCGTTGCTGACAACGACGTGACGCCGAGTGCGCGCGACCGCGTCGAAGCCATCCGCTCGGCGGTGCCTTTCGAGATTGCCTATGTGCATTGCCCCGCTTCGAACATTTCGATCGCCCGCAACGCCTGCCTCGAGCACGCGACCGGTGATTTCGTGGCCTTTATCGACGACGACGAGACCGCGACCGAGGATTGGCTGACGGAACTACTGGTGACGGCGGACACGACCGGAGCCGACGCGGTTCTCGGCCCCGTGCGCGCCGTCTATCCGAACACCGCCCCCGGCTGGATGCGGCGTGGCGACTTCCATTCGACATTGCCGGTTTGGGTCTCCGGCAAGATCCGCACGGGTTATACCTGCAACGCACTGCTGCGGCGCAATGCACCGTCGCTTGCCGGCCGCCGCTTCAACATCGCGCTGGGGCGCAGCGGCGGCGAGGATACGGAATTTTTCGCCCACATGCATAGGGCGGGCGGAAGGATCGCCTTTGCCGAGGACGCCTTGGTTTACGAACCCGTGCCGAACGGACGGGCGACGGTTGCCTGGCTTTCGAAGCGGCGTTTTCGCATGGGGCAGACGCATGGACGAATGCTGTTGGAGCAGTCGGCGGGTCTCGGCTGGTGGAAGGCAATAGCGCTGGCCGGCGCCAAATCCGGCTATTGCTTTGCCGCCGCCGCACTTTCAGCCGCTTTCCCCGTATCGCGCCATCGCTACGGCCTACGCGGCATCATGCATGCCGGTGTCGTCAGCGGCCTGTTCGGTGTCCGCGAAATCGAACAATACGGAAGTTTGGAGAAAGCCCCGCAATGACGGATTTCATCCCTGATGTCAGTTTCGTCATCGCAGCCTACAACGCCGAGGACACGCTGGAGCGCGCCATTGACAGCGCGCTGGCGCAGGGTGCCGTCAGCATGGAGGTCATCGTCGTCGACGATTGCTCCAGCGACAACACCCCGCTCATTGCCGGCAATCATGCAGACCCGCGCGTTCGACTGGTCGCCATGCCCCGCAACGGCGGTCCCGCCGCCGCACGCAATGCCGGCCTCGACGCTGCCCGCGGCCGTTGGGTTGCCGTGCTCGATTCCGATGATGCGCTGCGCCCGGATCGCATGGCGCGGCTGATCGCACGAGCCGAAAAGGCTGCGGCCCAGATCGTTGTCGACAACCTCGATGTCATCAGAGGACAGGATGAGGCGGCGGGCACGATGTTTCCCGAAGCCGTACTGGCGCGCCTGCCGGTTCTGATGCTGGCGAAATTCATCTCCTCGAACATGATTTTCCGCTCCGAGCATAATTTCGGCTACATGAAGCCCATATTCGAGCGGGCCTTCATCGAGCAGCACCATCTGCGTTTCGACGAAGCTCTCAGGATCGGCGAGGACTATATTTTTCTCGCCTCCGCTCTGGCTAAAGGCGGCGTCTGCGCCGTCGAACCGACGGCCGGCTACCTCTATTACATTCGCGAAGGCTCGATCTCGCGGGTGTTGAAGCAGCAAGATGTCGAAGCGATGATCGCTGCCGACCGGAAGTTTTTTGCCGGACATCATTTCGGCGCCGCCGCTCTGGCCGCCCAGAGGCGACGGACGCGGAATCTGAAAGAAACACTGTCTTTCCTGATGCTTGTCGAAAGCATCAAGGACCGCGCCTTGTCGAACGCGCTGAAGATCGCCTGCCGCGATCCACTCGCGGTTCGTCATTTGCGCATGCCGATCGCAGCCCGCCTTCGTCGTCTTGCCGCCTCTCTTCGCGGCAGCAGTGAGGCAACCGTCCTAACGGGCGGCGGCGAAGTGGCTGCGGCATCTCCCATCTCCCCCTCCCTCCCCAGTTTGGGCGCAGGCCCTCACTCTAACAAAGGATAGAGCTATGGACCCTAAGCATCCTGTGAGAAAAGCAATCATCCCGGTTGCCGGCAATGGAACCCGTTTCCTGCCAGCCACGAAGGCAATGCCCAAGGAAATGCTGACGATMGTCGATCGTCCGGTGGTGCAATACGCCGTCGATGAGGCTATCGAAGCCGGCATCGAGCACATCGTCTTTGTCACCAGCCGCAACAAATCGGCAATCGAAGATCATTTCGACGACACGCCGGAGCTTATCTCCTCGCTTCACAGGGCGGGCAAGACAAAGCAGGTCTCCGAACTGGAGCGCCTCCTGCCGCGGGCCGGCTCGATCAGCTTCACCCGCCAGCAGGCCCCGCTCGGCCTCGGCCACGCGGTATGGTGTGCTCGCGACCTGATCGGCAATGAGCCGTTCGCGCTGCTGCTGCCCGACATGGTTTGCCACGGCCTGCGCGGCTGCATGGCCGGGCTGATGGAACTCTACGACGAAGTCGGCGGCAATATCGTTGCAGTCGAAGAGTGTGCGCCGGAAGAGACCTCGAAATACGGCATTATCGGCCGCGGAGCGCCGGTTCGGCACGGCTTCGGCGTGACCAAAATGGTTGAAAAGCCGCATCCGTCAGAGGCGCCTTCTAACTTTTACCTCAATGGGCGTTATATTCTCCAGCCCGAGATCTTCGATCTCTTGGCGCGGCAGGAACGCGGCGCCGGCAACGAGATCCAACTGACCGACGGCATGTTGCGCCTGTCTCAAACGCAGGACTTCCATGCCCAGGCCTACAGCGGACGGACTTTCGATTGCGGATCGAAGCAGGGCTTCATCGAGGCGAACGTCGCCTTCGCGCTGGCACGCGCGGACATTGGCGGCCTCGTCTATGACTCGATCCGGAGCTTGGTTCTCTCGCACGAAGCGCAGATGAGCGCAGCCTAAACCGCTTCACACTTTCGCCTGCGGCCCCGATGGCCGTAGGCGGGAGCCGTTATTCAATTCGGGCTTCTCCGACAAGGTGGTCGCCATGCATCAGAAGAATTTCACCTTCCACAGCGCTCTTCCAAAAGACGAGCAGGATGGTTTCATTGACCTAGACCGGCTGATGGCGGTCGTCACCCGTCGCATTCGCACTATCCTCGCCGGCGTTGCCATTTTCGTCGCGCTGGCGGTCGTCTATCTCTTGACCGCACCTTCGACCTATACGTCTGCGACGCAGATATTGCTCGACGAAACCATGACCAAATATGCGGAGGACCAGCCTCCGCAGGCCAGCAGCCAGCAGGCTGATATGGAAATCGCCAGCGCTGTCGAAATCCTGAAATCCAACGAAATGGCACTGCGCGTCGTCGATGCGGCTGGCCTCGTCAACAATGACGCGATCCTCAATCCGCCGCAGTCGCCGGCAGCGCTGCTCAAATCCGGCGTCAAGCTGATTGCCAGCGCCTTCAAGCCGGCGAAGCCGCCTTTGACGGCTGAAGAGGCGCGCGAGGCGCAACGTCAGCAAATCGCCGCGACATTGCAGGACGCTCTGAAGGTGGAGCGCGTCACCCGCAGTTCCGTCGTCTCCGTATCGTTCGGCTCGACCGATGCGCAATTGGCCGCCAAGGTCACCGCAGCTTATGCTGACGCCTATCTGACGGATCAGCTCAACGCCAATTTCGATGCGACCGAACGGGCATCCGTCTGGCTGCAGGAGCGGCTGAATGACCTGCGCGAGCGTTCGCAACAGGCTTCGCTCGACGTCGAAAAATACAAGGCCGACAATGGCTTGACCTCGACCGGCGGCGAGCTGATGTCGGAGCAACAGATTTCCGATCTCAATAAGCAATTGATCATCGCCCAGGCCGATACCGCCAGCGCCTCGGCGCGCTACTATCAATATAAGTCGATTATCGACCAGGGACCGGACAATGCGGTGAAAAACGCGACGATCTCGTCCAGCCAGACCGACAACACCGTGCTGCAGGATCTGAAGACACGCTATCTCAATGTGCAGAAGCGTGAGCAGGACGTGACGCAGAATTTTGGCGCGAGTCATCCCCAGGCCGTAGCGCTCAAGGCAGAGCGCGAGGACATCACGCGGCAAATTTATCAGGAACTMCAGCAACTGACGGCAAGCTACAAGAATGAGTTCGACGTCGCTCAATCGCGTGCGACGTCCCTGCGTAACAGCATCGAAGGTGTGGTCGGCAAGAATTCCGAGGCCAATAAATCCCTCGTGCAATTGAACGCGCTTAACCAAAAAGCGACAGCGCTGAAGACGCTCTACGAATCCTATCTCAGCCGTTATGAGGAGGCATCGCAGCAGCGCTCCTTCCCGATCGCCAAGGCGCGCGTCATCTCCGCCGCCGGCGTTCCGACCGCGCCGTCGAGCCCGAAAAAGACGCTCGTGCTGGCACTGTCGATCGTACTCGGCTTGATGGCCGGTGGTGCCTTTGCCGCGCTTCAGGAATTTCGTGACCGCTATTTCCGTGTCGAAGCCGATGTGCGAGCGGCGCTGGGACTTAAGTTCCTGGGTTATCTGCCGCTTCTCGGCCAAGGGTCGCTCGACAAGAAAAAGCTCCGCAAACAAAGAGCTGGGCCGGCAATGGCCGAAGAGGCCGAGAACGGTGTCGCCTTCGAACGGATCATGCGTGTTTCGGTCGAGGCCCCGCGCTCGATATTCGCCGAAACCCTGCGTAACGCCAAGCTTGCCAGCGATGTCATGCTGCAGGGACGAGATAACCGGGTGATTGGCGTCGTCTCGGCGCTTCCTGGCGAAGGCAAGTCGACGACGGCAGCCAATTTTGCTGCCCTGCTCGCAAGCAGCGGCAAGCGCACGCTGCTGATCGACGCCGACTTGCGCAATCCCGGTTTGAGCCGGATGCTGAAGTCTCCGCCGCAGACCGGCCTCATCGAAGCGGCTCTCGGCGAAGTGCCTTGGGCAAGTGCCGTGAGGGTCGATCCCCGCACCAAACTTGCCATTCTGCCAGTGGTACTTCGCGATCATCTGCTGCACACCAGCGAGCTCCTGTCTTCGCAGGGCATGCTGAACCTGATGGATAGCGCCCGAAAGATGTTCGACTATATCGTCGTCGACCTTGCGCCGCTGGCACCGGTCATCGACGCCAAGGCATTTGCGCCGCAGGTCGACGCCTTTCTGTTCGTTGCCGAATGGGGCGCGACGCCGACCAATCTCGTCAGGGATCTGCTGGAACAGGAGCCGCAGATCAACTCGCGCGTTCTCGGCGTCATCCTCAACAAGACGGACATGTCGGAACTGTCCCGCTACAGCGACTTCGGTGGCACGGAGCGCTATCGCGGGAAGTACACGAGCTACTACACCGAGGAACGGCCGAAGGCAGAGATCGACGCCTAAGAGCAATTCCAGGAAAAGTGCACAGCGGTTTTCCTGGAACTGAAAACAATAAGATAGAGCGGTTCTGCGCTTCCGTGAGGCATCGAATCGCTCTGAGGTTTCTTATGCTTTCGACGTCCTGGCACCGGCGCGTGCCAGGACGTGTTCGCGCCAGATCGTGAAGATGCCCGCAGCCACGACAATGACGGCGCCGATGATCGTGTAGGCGTTGAGGGTCTCGCCGAAGACCGCCACGCCGATGATCGCCGAGAAGACAAGCTGCAGATAGGTGAGCGGCTGGATCACCACCGCGTCGAGAAGGTCATAGGCGCGAATGAGGAAATAGTGGCTCGACATGCCGGTGAGGCAGAGCACGCCGAGGAAAGCCCAGTCATACGGCGCAACAGATACCCGGAAAAACGGTCCGATGCAGCTCATGGCAATCGCACCGACGACGCCGGTGTAGAAAAAGCTCGTCATGGCGGAGTCGTCCCGGCTGACATAGCGGGTGATGACGACATAAAGCGAAAACAGCAGGGCACCGCCAAGCGGCACTAGGAAGCGAATATCGAAAAAGCCGCTTTCCGGCTTCAGGATCAGCAGCACGCCGAGGAAGCCGATGCAGATTGCCAGCCAGCGCCGCCAGCCAACCTTTTCGCCAAGGATCGGCACGGACAGCAACGCCACCATCAAGGGTCCGGATGAGAAGATCGCCTGCGAGCGGGCAAGGCCGACAATGACGAAGGACGAGATGGCGACAACGATCTGCGAGGCGAGCAGCAGCCCACGAGCGACCTGCAGGCGCGGCCTTCTGGTGCGGATAGCGACGCGCAATCCGCCCGGAGAGCGTGACGCCAGCGCCACGGCAAAGAGCATGAAAGCCCAATAGCGGATCATCGCCACAAAGAGCGGCGGATAGGCACTCACCAGATGTTTTGAGATGCCGTCCTGTAGCGCGAATATGCTGATCGCCAACAGCGTGAAGACGTAACCGGCGGTATTGGATTTCATTTCGGCTCGAAGGAAGATGTGTGCAGCCCCGGAAGCGCGGGCCGACCCGACGCTGCCGATCACAATAGGCTATTCGCTMTTACAATCAAAGGCTTCGGCCTATGTCTCACTACACGAAATATATCGATCAGCTCTTTTGCGTACTTTCGACAAAGGCGGCGAAACCCTCGATGAAAGCAGCAAGATTTTGCTTCACTTTCTCGTCGACGATTTTACCTTCCGCGTCGAAAACGCTGCCAGCGCGCGAAACCATCAGCCGGCCGCCGAACCAGGGATTGGTGCCAAGCGTGCGCAACACCGGCAGCCAGGCGGTCTGGCTGAGGATCGTGCCGAAATTGCCGGGCGATGCGCMGAGAACGGCGACGGGTTTTGCCCGAAAGATTCGGGGGATATCGCTGGACGGCCGGCTCATCCAGTCGATCGCGTTCTTGAAGGCGCCGGGAAGCGAATTGTTGTATTCCGGCGTGAACAGGATCAGTCCATCGGACGCTGCGGCAAGCTCCTTGAGTTCGCTCACCGCCTCCGGAATCCCCTCGCCCTCCTCGAGATCACCGTCGTAAAGCGGGACGCCGTGGATGGTCCTTGCGATGAGCTCGACGCCCGGCGGCGAGAGTTCGACGGCGGCATGCAGCAGTGCCGTGTTGAAAGAGCCCTTGCGAAGGCTGCCTGATATGCCCAGAATTTTCATTGCGTTCCCCTTCAGTTGGATGGGGAGAAATTTATGGCTCGATGCAGTTCGTCAAGGGCTGATGACCAACTGAGCGAAGCGTGGGAAGCATTTCGGCAAGGCGGTATCGCTTTCCCCTCAGATTGCGATGAAGACGGTGCCGTTTTCGACCTTGACCGGATAGGTTTTGAGATTGACGCAGACCGGAGCGCCCTTGGCCTCGCCGGTCCTATAGTCGAAGCGGCCGTTGTGCTTGGGACATTCGATGATGTTGTCCATCACCAGCCCGTCGGCGAGATGGATCTGCTCGTGCGTGCAGAGGCCGTCGGTGGCAAAATAGTCGTCTTCCGGACTGCGGTAGATGGCGAAGGTC